>NZ_LT906482.1:313225-626450 GCF_900187105.1 Eikenella corrodens | reverse complement strand
GCTTTTTGGCATCCAGCGTGCGCATATTGTGCAGGCGGTCGGAGAGCTTGACGATGATGACGCGGATGTCTTTGGTCATCGCCATGATGAGCTTGCGGAAGCTTTCGGCCTGATGCTCGGCCTGGCTGTCGTATTCGAGTTTTTCCAGCTTGGAGAGGCCGTCCACCATATCGGCAATGGCCTGGCCGAATTCGGCGGCTAGCTCTTCTTTGCTCGTGCCGGTGTCTTCAAGCACGTCGTGCAGCACGCCGGCGCACAGGCCTTGGGCATCGATATGCCATTCGGCCAGCTGCTGGGCCACGGCCATGGGGTGGGTGATGTAGGGCACGCCGCTGTTGCGGAATTGGTTTTGGTGGGCGCGGATGCCGAAATCGCAGGCGCGGTTGAGCAGGCTTTGGTCTTCGGTTTTCAGGTAGCCTGCGGCGCGCAGCAGGGATTGGCGGCTGCGTTCGATGATGAGGTGGTATACCTCGTTGATTTGCCGGCGGCACTGGGTGAGCTGGGCTTCTTGGCCGGCTTCGGTATCTGTGTGGATATGGGCGGCGATTTCGGTGCACACTTCGCCGAACGTGGGCTGCAAAAAGGCAGGGTCGGCCTGTGTGCCGAGGTCTTCCATGGCAATTTGCACCAGCACCGCGCACAGGGCGTGTACGCGCTGTTTTTCCTCGGCCAGCGCGGCGGTGAGGCGGAAGGCGCGTTCGAGCTGATCGGGTTGCCCCTGCTTGGCGGCGGTGTCGTGAATGTAAACGCAGGCAGCTTCGAGCAAGGCCCAGCGTTCCATTTTTTTCAGGTAGCCTGTTTGGGCAAACAGGTGTTCACGCCAGGCGGCAACGGGGGCGGCATAGTCGGCGCAGGGGGCAATCATGGTTACTTACTGCGGGAGAGGATTTCTTCGCCGATTTGGCCGGCGGCGATTTCGCGCAGGGCGGTTACGGTGGGTTTGTTGTTGCGGATGTCGTCCACCAGAGGCATGGAGCCGTTGGCCAGCTGGCGGGCGCGGTAGGCGGCGGCCAGGGTGAGATTGAAGTGGTTGGGGATGCGGGTGATGCAGTCTTCTACGGTAATACGTGCCATGATGTGTTCCTTATATGTGGTGAATTAATGGGGTAAATGTTTTCAGGTAGCCTGCGGGCAGCTGGAGGCTACCTGAAAAATAAAATTAAGTGTTGTCGCCGCTGCCGAGCAGTTCGTTGAGGAAGGGCGTTTGGTTTTCCAAACGGCAACGCTGGGATTTGATGATGTGCAACAAGGCGGCTTCGGTGGCGGTAAGGTCGTCGTTTACCACCAAATAGTCGAATAGGCGCGCCTGCTCGATTTCGTTGCGCGCTTCGGCCAGCCGCACGGCAATCACTTGCGGGGCATCGGCGGCGCGCTGGCGCAGGCGCTGCTCCAAAGTGGTCAAAGATGGCGGGGCGATGAAGATGCTGTAGGCCTGCGGCAGCAGGCGGCGGATTTGTTCCGCACCTTGGGTGTCGATTTCGAGGATAACGTCGACGCCTTGGCGGGTGAGGCTTTCCAGGCTTTGGGTGCTGGTGCCGTAGTAGTTGCCGTACACTTTGGCGTATTCCACGAACTGGCCTTCTTCTATCATGCGCTCGAATTCGGGCACGCTGACGAAGTGGTAGTGTTTGCCGTTTTCCTCGCCGCGGCGCGGGGCGCGGGTGGTGTGGGAAACGGACACGCGGATGTCGGAATGGTGCTGCAGCAGCCGGGCGATCAGCGTGGTTTTGCCTGTGCCTGAGGCGGCGGAAATAACAAAAATATTGCCTTGCATGGTGCGGAAATTTTTTAGTTGAAATTCGGGCGTATTATCGCATAGCATTCAGGGCTTTGAAAGGGCGGCGGATCAGGCTTTGCACTTTGTTGGTGTGCGGTTTTCAGGTAGCCTGCCCGAGTAAAGGCTACCTGAAAACCGAAAATCCCCGCGCTTTTGCTTTTGCGGGAAACGGGGTAAAATTACGCTTTCCAAATCGGGCATTGCATCATGACCAAATTTATTTTCGTAACCGGCGGCGTGGTATCTTCCTTAGGGAAAGGTATCGCCGCCGCTTCTATTGCCGCCATCCTCGAATCGCGCGGGCTGAATGTAACCATGCTTAAGCTGGATCCGTATATCAACGTGGATCCCGGCACGATGAGCCCTTTCCAGCATGGCGAGGTATTTGTGACCGAAGACGGCGCGGAAACCGACCTCGACCTCGGCCACTACGAACGTTTCATCGACGCCAAGCTCACCCGTGCCAACAGCTTCAGCGCCGGGCAGGTGTATGAAAACGTGATTGCCAAAGAGCGCCGCGGCGACTATTTGGGCGGCACGGTGCAGGTGATTCCGCACATCACCGACGAAATCAAACGCCGCATCCACGAAGGCGCAGCCAATAAAGACGTGGCTATTGTGGAAATCGGCGGTACGGTGGGCGACATCGAATCGCTGCCGTTTTTGGAAGCCATCCGCCAGATGCGCAGCCAGCTCGGCCGCGCCAACACCCTGTTCGTCCACTTAAGCTACGTCCCCTACATCGCCGCCGCCGGCGAAATCAAAACTAAGCCCACTCAGCATTCGGTGAAAGAATTGCGCGAAATCGGCATCCAGCCCGACGTGCTTATTTGCCGTATGGACAGGCTGCTGCCTGAAGAAGAGCGGCGCAAAATCGCCTTGTTCTGCAACGTGGAAGAGCGCGCCGTAATCGGCTGCTATGATGCCGACAGCATCTATAAAATCCCCGAAATGCTGCACGGCCAGGGCATCGACGATGCCATTTGCGAGCAGCTCCAGCTCAATATCCAGCAGGCCGACCTCACCGAATGGCGCAAAATCGTGCATGCCATCGAGCATCCGAAGCACACCGTACACATCGCCATGGTGGGCAAATATGTGGATCTGACCGAATCCTACAAATCTCTCAGTGAAGCCCTGAAGCACGCCGGCATCCACACCGAAACCAAGGTGTGCATCACCTATATCGACAGCGAAAACATCGAAACCGAAGGCACGGACTGCCTGAAAAACTTCGATGCCATCCTCGTGCCCGGCGGTTTCGGCGTGCGCGGCGTGGAAGGCAAAATCGCCGCCGCCCGCTATGCCCGCGAAAACAAAGTGCCCTATTTGGGCATCTGCCTCGGTATGCAGATTGCGCTCATCGAGTTTGCCCGCCACATGGCCGGCATGGAAGGCGCCAACTCCACCGAATTCGATTTGAAAACGCCCTATCCCGTGGTGGCGCTGATTGATGAATGGCAAACCGCCGACGGCGCGGTGGAAAAACGCGACGAACACGCCGATTTGGGCGGCACCATGCGCTTGGGCGCGCAGGAAGTGGCGCTTGCCGACGGCAGCCTGGCCGCCGCCATCTACGGCAGCACCAATATCAAAGAACGCCACCGCCACCGCTATGAAGTAAACAACCATTTCGTTCCGGCGCTGGAAAAGGCCGGGCTGGTGATCAGCGGCGTATCCGGCGGGCGCGAACGCTTGGTGGAAACCATCGAGCTGCCGCAGGGCACGCATCCTTGGTTCTTCGCCAGCCAGTTCCACCCCGAATTCACTTCCACTCCGCGCAAAGGGCATCCGCTGTTCACCTCGTTTGTGAAAGCTGCCTTGCAGCATAAAGAGTAAGTAAGATTGCAATGCCAGAGGCTACCTGAAAAACCGATTGCAAACGCAGCCGAGCTTTTCAGGTAGACTTTTGTTTGGTTGGCAGGCCGGGCGATTATGCCGATGATTGGCTATGCACAGATGATTGTTCGGCTGGCCACTATTTGCAGCAATCAGGAAAAAATACATGACCGAGCCAGAGTTGTTACGGCGTTTTGACCAAGCATTAACCGATATTGCCCAACTCGCTCGCCGAAGCGATTGGCGAACAACATTGGAAGCAGGCTTTTTTCGATCGGGCTCTGCAAACCTTGGCAAACGAATCGCTGCCGGAGCGTGAGCGCTTGCAGCTGGTGTGCGAGCAAACCCAGGTGTTCGGTGGCATGGGCTCTTGGAATGATTCCCCGCCGTTCTCCGCAGCTGAGCATGGTCTGCTCACTGAATTTGAAACGGCTACCGAGGCGCTGTATGAAATACGTTCGTTGGCCATGGTGCATTTGAGGCGTAAGGGCTGGCAGCGGGGGTAGGGCGGATGCTTGGTGGTGTACGCTCTAATGTAGAACCCATTACGGGGATATGGATTGGAATTAAAAGGCTACCTGAAAAATTTCAGGTAGCCTTTTGCTTGGCGGATGATGTTTACTTCAGTGGATCCAACAGGCCGCTCAAGTTTAGCAGGAACAGCAGGGTAAACCCGGTGAGGTAGATGAGGCCGATGATGGCGAGGAAGTTCATGCCGGCGGTGAGTTTATGGCGTTCGTCGCCTTTCACGAGGCGGTAGTTGAGCCAGGCAAACACGGGGGCGGAGAGGAAGGCGGTGATCATGGCGAATTTGAGCAGTTCGGCCATAGCGCTGTTGAACCAGAAAATCACTGCCAATCCGGAGCCGGCCACCCAAGTATTCCAGGCAAAAAGCTCGATATTGCCGGTTTTGTCTTTGCCGCGCAGCAGTCGGATGGGTTCGGCGATGGCGCGTGCATAGCCGTCTACCACGGTAATCGTGGTGCCGTACATGCAGGCGAAGGCGATGAAGGCCACCAGCGGTTTCGACCAGCTGCCAATGGTAACAGCATACATATTGATTAGCTGGCTCACGTATTTGCCGCCTGCCATCTGCACTTCTTCGCCGTTGCCATATTGCACATATGCACCCAAGGCGAGGAACACCACGGCCAGCACTGCACTGGTGATGTAGCCGACGTTGAAATCGAAAATGCCGTCGCGGTAGCTGGAAGGATTGAGCCGTTGTTTTTCGGTTACCCATAGCGAATTGATGGCCGAAATTTCAATCGGCGCCGGCATCCAGCCCATCAGCGCGATGAGGAAGCCTAAGGCGGTGAATGTCCACGGAGTAGGCTCGATAAAGTCGGGCTTCATCTGCATGCCGCGCGACATGGCGATGGCGGCTGCGGCCACGGTGGCGATGGTAAGGCTCACGATGATGATTTTGGAAACATTATCCAAAGCCTTGTAGCGCCCGCTGGCCAGGATAATCAGGCAGGAGGCCATAATCAGCGCGGAGATTGCGCCTACATCCAACGTTAGCGAAGGAATCGCCATTTTGACGATGGCGGCGGTTACGATGGCCACTGCGCCGGCGTTAATCGTGGCCGATGCCACGCACAAAATCAGGAACACCCACAAATAAAAGCGGCTTTTCTCGGCATAGCCTTCAATCAGGCTTTTGCCCATGTCCAGCGTGTAGTGTGCGCTGAAGCGGAAAAACGGGTATTTAAACAGGTTGGTGAGGATAATGATCAGTGCCAACTGCCAGCCGTAGAGCGCGCCGGCCTGGGTGGAGGCAATCAGGTGTGAGCCGCCCACCGCTGCCGAGGCCATCATGATTCCGGGGCCCAGCGCGTTGATGCGGCTTTTCCAAGTTGAAGCGTGTGCGTGGTGTTCAGACATAAAATTCCCGCCTGGTGAGGCGTCCTTCACGAAAAAAAAGGCGCATTTTAACGTAAATCAAAACGCGCCCTAATAAATATTTGGCTATTTTATATTTTATTTAATCAAAATTATTCTATTTCAAGCAGAAATTGGTGCATTGCAAGCATAATGTGCTATGAAACTTTTTTCAGGTAGCCTGGTATCGCTTTTTACTTGCCGTTAGCCGTGCCAATAGTAGCGGACGATGTGGAAGAAAATCGGTGCGGCAAAGCAGATGGAGTCCACGCGGTCGAGCATGCCGCCATGGCCACGGATCATGTTGCCCCAGTCTTTCACGCCGTAGTCGCGCTTGATGGCAGACATCACCAGCCCGCCGAAGAAACCCATCAGGCAAATAGTGAAACCGATGGCGGCAGCCTGGCCGTGGCTAAACGGGGTAATCGGCGACATCAATGCGGCAAGCGCGGTGGCAGACAAAATGCCGCCCACCGTGCCGGATACGGTTTTAGACGGGGAAAGCGAGGGCATAATTTTGGCACCACCCACCAATTTGCCCCAAACGTATTGCAACACGTCCGAAGCTTGTACCACACCGATTAGGAAAATCAGCAGCAGGATATTGCCGCTGCTGTCGAAGCCGTCCAAATTCAGGAACATCAGGGCTGGCACATGGGAGAGGCAGAAGATGCAGATCATCGCCATCCACTGCGTTTTGGCGGCGCGTTCGAGGAAATGGGCGGTTTGGCCGCTCAGGCTGGCAATAATCGGCAACACCAGAAAGCCGTACACGGGGATGAAAATGCTGAACATGCCGTACCAGCCGTCATAAACAAAATAATATTGCACCGGCAGCAGCAGGTAGAAGCAGGTGACCATGCTGTAATAATCGCTGCGGCGGCGGTAAACGAGGGTCATGAATTCGCGCAAGGCGGCAAACGAAATCAGGAAAAACAACACCACCGTACCGGCTTTGCCGAACCAGAAGGCGGCCAGCAGCACCAGCGTCATCAACCACCAAGCGTAGATGCGGGCGTTGAGGTTGGCGATGGTAGCATTGCCTGCGCCGTTTTTGCGTTTCAGCCATTGCCCGATGATGCTGGCGAAAATCAATACGGCAAACACGCCGGTAAAGATATAGCCTGCCTGCGGGGTCAGATGGGCGGCGGTTTGTTCGGTAATGATTTGGCTGGATGTGTTGGCAAAGCTCATGATGCTTCTCCTGTGTTTTGGTGCGGCTCAGCGTGTTTGTTTGGGCGAACCTCGCTCCGTTCGCTTTCAGACGGTTTTAAGGCCAGCAGGGCTTCGCGGCTACGGGCGAGGAAGGCTTCTTTGTCTTCATCTTCGCGCAGGGTCAGCGGTTCGCCAATATGGACTTCACACAACAGCGGCACGGGCAGCACTTTACCTTTGGGCAGGACGCGGTTGATGTTGTCTATCCATATCGGCACAAATTCGGTATCCGGTTTGCTTTTGGCTAGATGGTAAATGCCTGATTTGAATGGAAGCAGGATTTCGTTTTCGTCCGTATTGCGTGTGCCTTCGGGGAAAATAATCAGCGAATCGCCCGCTTGGAGCGCATGGTTCATCTGCTCGGTAATCAACTGCGGATTGTCGCTGTGGCGCGGAATCAAGAGCGCGTTGAAGACGTTTTGGATGATGAAGCGTTTGAGTTTGTTGGTCAGCCAGTAATCCGAGCCGGCCACGGGGCGCGCGGAAAGCCGCCAGTGTCGCGGCAGGGAAATCCACACCAGCAAGAAATCGCCGTGGCTGCCGTGATTGGCGTAATACACTTTTTGCTGCGGATCGAACGCCAGCTCGTGCGGACTTTTGGGCTGAACCCCGGTGAGGAAGGATACCGACAGATACAATGCTTGGTCGGTTAGCCAGGCAAGTTGTTTTTTAAGAAAGTTTTTCATGGCATCAGAGGAGTTGGATCAGGAATATTGTTGATTGTGCAGCGGTTAGATACAAGCTTTTGCGCCATAAGGCGAGTGCGCCCGATACACGTTGCGGCATATTGTGGCTGTCTGCAATGCGGCGCAAGCCGGTTTGCCGTAAAGTTTGGTCGAAGGCTTCGGGCGTGTAGCGGCCGTCGGCGAAATCTTGGAACACGCGGCGGTCGAACTCGATGCGGATGTAGCAGTATAACAGCGCTGCGGCCAAAATCAGCTGCACTGCCGCCCACGCGCCGCCCTGTTGTGCCGACAAAGCCAGCAGCAAGGCATTGAATGCGGCGGTATGGCGGGCGGTGGCGAGCAGGCGAGCGGTAACTAGGCTGTCGGTTGCTGGTATCGTGTTCATGGGTTTTCCTTTTGATCTGCGCCGAAGTTTTTCAGGTAGCCTGCTGCTGCTTCTACTGCCTTGGCCGTTTCCTGCGGCAGCACCATCTGCGGGCGGGCCTGTTTCAGCTCCGCCGTTGCCTGCGCCAAATCCCGGCAGCCGCCGTAAACCAGCAGCCAAGTAAGCACCACCGACGCGCTGCGTCCGTAGCCCAGCGCGCAACAGGTCAGAACCTTGCCGTGTTGCCGGCGCAATGCTTCCAGCAACAAAGCCGCCTGCACCAAATCGTTTTCAGACGGCGCAACCATATCCAATAGCGGCAAAGTGCGGTATGCGCCGTGATAACGAGGACGGGGATATTCGGCGCATACGTCCAATACGGCGGGGAGGCCGTCTGAAATTACTAGGGGTTGCGGAGATTTAGCTTGTGAAGCGGATTTTTGTGGCAAAAAATGGTAGATGCAAGGCAAAAAGCGCAGCAAGGTTGAACATCTTGAGAGCATTTTTAACGCAGCAGATGCCGTTTTTTTCCCAAAAACTCCGCCGCAATGCTGAATCTCCGCAACCCCTGAGATACTGCCAATCCACACATCATCGCGCACCTGCGCCGTCTTCGCCTTGCCACGCAGCCAATAAGCCATGTTCAGCCGCACGCCTGCCAGATAAGGCAGCAGCAAAATCGTTGCCGCCGCCGACAGCCTGCCGTCTGCCTGTTTTTGGAACACCGCGTTGCCGGTCAAATAGGCGAAAGCAACCACCAATAACGATACGCTGACCCACAACATCCACAACCACGCGCCACCGAACAAAGCAGGCAGAGCCGACAATACCGCGCCCGCCAGATACAGCATGGCGATTTTGATTTCGCGGGAACGTGTTTCGGGGGAGATTTTGGCTTTACCGGAACTCAGCTTTGCTTCGCAAGATACCGTTTTCAGGTAGCCTGTTTGTTCAGCTGGCTGTACTACAAACAAATCTCGCCTCTTGAACGGCGATACGCCGTATTGCGGTATTGCCCACAACACCAGCCAGCCCAACAGCGCACCGGTCGGCACGTCGATAAAATGGTGTTGGTAAGTCGTCAGTACCGACAAAGCAATCAGGCTTTGCCACAGCAAAATCGGCAAACGGATTTTAGGAAATCGCGTCCAATAAAACGCACCGACAATGATAGACAGCGCGATATGCAGCGATGGCGCTTGGTTGTACGGCAAGTCAAACGCTACCAACGAATCAAAAAGCCAACCCCACAGTCCGTCGGTAGGCGGCTTCTGCCAGCTGAAATGCAGCGGGAACAGCATGAAGCAAGTGGTAGCAATGATTTGCGCCGCCACCAGCCGTGCGACGTAGCGGTTTTGTTCGCCCGCATCTCGACAAAGGAAAAACGCCGCCGCATACATCAGGTTCAGCGACCAATAAGGCACAATCGTCCACGCCCAAAACGGAATGCCGCGCTCCCACGCAAAAGCGACTTCCGGCACATAGGCCAGCGATGCCGCGTAATGGTTGGACAGGCCGTAGCTGGTGTAGAACAGCGCACCGACCAAGGCAAGCTTGAGTAGAGAGGTTTTCAGGGTGGGTTTCATGGAGTGGATTGTAAACGTTCGGTGCAAATCAGATGAAATCCGCTTTCAATACAAGGCATGCCAATGTGGTGGCAGAAATTAAGTTAATTTTCCATATCAGAAGCATAATATTATTTTACTGTTATATTGGTTGCATATTCTTGCCGGAGGAATACAATAGCGCCCGCTGCCGGGCAGATTATTCATTTGCTTTAGGAGCAGCGCAGGCAGCTTGAGGCTACCTGAAAAATTTCTTGATGCTCAATTAGGAGTCATAACCATTATGAAACTATTATCTGTTGTTACTGCGGCTGCACTGGCTGCCGTTTCCCTGAGTGCTGCGGCTGCGCCCGGCGGCATGGTTTCCTACACCTGCGACAACGGCAAACAGTTGAACGTGTTGTATGAGTTCAACCGCCAAGGCAAGCCGGTAAGCGCTGCGGTGAATGCCGCCGGTACGCAGGTAAACCTGGCTTATAACAGAAGACAGTCCGACAGCACCGGTACCACCTTCAGCAACCGTCGCGGCTACTCTCTGTCTGCCGGCTACATCGACAGAAACACCCACACCACCTCCGATGTGGTGGGTTTGACCGCTCCTGGCGGCCGTTTCGTGGTGAAAAACTGCTCACCTGTGAACGCCAGCAACTAAGATTTTTCGATAAAAGGCCGTCTGATTTTCAGGCGGCCTTTTCTTATTTTATTTTTTCACTGCCAGGCTAACGGTGAAAATACCGTCTTCGTCTATCCATTGGTGGATTTTTTCAAAACCGGCTTGCTCAACCAACTGATCCATTTCCTGCTGGCTGCGGCGGCGCATTACCCAATTGGGGCTGCCCGCTTTGTGGCTGGTCAGCGCGCGCGCAATCATTTCGAGCTGCGGATGCCACGGCTGTCCGGTGTAAATCAGGTAACCACCTGTTTCAATCGCATCGCCGAAGCCGTAGAGCGAGTTCAAAATCAAATCGTTGTCGGCAAACAATTCGTGCAAACCGGAAACAATGCCGAGCGTCGGACGCGGTTGCAAATCCTGATAGTTGGCGCGGTCGTAGGCATTGACTTCGTTAAAAGTAACCGTGTCTTGCAGGCCGCGTTCGGCAATCAGCTTGCGGCCGGCTTCGACGTTAATCGGGCTGTAATCACGCAGGCGCACAGAATCGGGCAACGTGTCGGCAGTCAACGCGTCAAGCACATAGCGGCCGTGTCCCGACGCAATATCGAGAACGTGTACCGGTTTGCCCGCTTCGCGCAGCTTGGCAGAGGCCGTCTGAATCGCTTTGCCGATATTGATTTTGCGTTGACGGATACCGCGCCAGCCGATGGCGTTCAGATAATGTTTGTCCACCGCCACACCAAAGGCATTGCTGCCTTGCGGCTGGTTGCGGTACACATAATCCAGCGTGCTGCCGGAGTCGTAGCCGGTTTCTTTGCCGATTTTCAAACCTTCGCTCCAACGCGCGCCAAGATCGAGGGAGGCGCGGTAAACCGCCCAAAATGCGCCGCGCGGCGACCAGATGGGTAAAGGTGTGGCCAGTTCGTCGGCTTCACGGCGGCTGTCGCCGTGTAGGTGCTCTTGGGTCAGATCAATCGGTAGGGGTGGGTTGTCGAAACGCTGGCGGATAAAGCGGCGCATTTCGACAAAGGCGATTTCACGGTTTTGCTCGCCCAAGGTGTCGTGATAGAAGCCGGGCAGGATATGGCGTTCTTTGATGCGGCTGCTCAGGCGGTTGTAGAAATCGTGTTGCGGTTTGTGGTGAACCACCCAATCGCTGCCTGAAATCAAAAGCTGTACAGGCGTGGTAATGGCTTGCGCGTCGGCGACGACGCGTTCGGCGGCCTCATATAAACCGAGCAGAATGCGCACGGAAATGGCGCGGGTGATGAGCGGATCGTTGTCGTAGCTGGTTTGGCGTTCTTGGTTGTGGGTCAGGTAGTGGGCTTTGACGTAGCTGTTGACAAAGAAATTGCCGCGCCATTTCTGCATGATTTTCAGACCCGTGCGGGCAAAAGGGACGTAGAGTTTGACTTTGAATGCGGGCGATGCCAATACGGCGCAGCGGATTTTCGGCGCGTAGTCGTGCAGCCAAGTGGACACCAATACCGCGCCGACGCTTTGCGCGATCACGCAGATGTTTTCAGGCTTGATGCCGTATTCGCTTTGGATGTGGCGGATAAAGTCGTCCACGTCGGCAACGGAAGTACCGATGCTGGGGCTGTCGCCGCGTTCGCCGGGGCTGTGCCCATGACCGCGCGCGTCCCATGCGAAATAGGCAAAATCGTCGAAACCGAGTTCGTCGGCAACAAACATCATCCGGCCGGAATGCTCGTGGCCGCGATGGAACAACACGATGGCTTTATCGGAAGAGCCGTCGGCAGCGGGGCGGTAGCGGTAGAAAAGTTTGGTGCCGTCTTGGGTGGCGAAGTGTTTTTGCTGTTCCTGCATATGTGTACTCCTTGGTGAGATACATTTTAAAGAGGCTACCTGAAAAGCGGTTTGATGCGTTTTCAGGTAGCCTTTAACAGTTAAGATTGGCTGCCCAAATGTTTATCTGGGCGGGTGAACAGGAAGACGAATAAGGAAGTGAGCGCGCCCAGCGTGTCGGAGAGCATGTCTTTTTGCGCGTCCCAAATATCGCCTTGTGAGCCGAGCACTTCTATGCCAGCCTGGCCGCCGTCGATTACGGCATACTGCCATTCGATGATTTCGTAAGCTGCGGCCACGCTCATGATGAAGAACAGGGAAAAGAATAAGGCAATCGGCACACGGCAGAGTTTGCGGCGCAGCAGCCATTCGGCCATCGGGTAGGCGTAGAAGCCGATGATGTAGTGCCCAACGCGGTCGAAATGGTTGCGTCCTTCGCCCAAAAACGGGGCAAGTAGGCGGTTGGCCCAATCGAAGGGCACGTCGGCGAAGGTGTAGTGTGCGCCAATGGTGTGCATAATCAGCCAAAAGCTCATGAATACATAAGCCAAATTGCTGAAACGGAAGCGGCGGTAAGTGGCGATGAGTGCGACAAATACGGCGGATACGGGGATGATTTCGGCATACCAAACGGCGCGGTCGGACGGGTTGATGCCCGACCAAACGATGAGTGCGGCGATGAAAATGGTGAGGAAGAGGGGGATGATGGGGAAGGATTTTTGCATAGGGTTGATGTGTGGGGATAAATGTTGACCGATTTTAATTTTGTTGGGTGGCTTTCAGGTAGCCTGTATGGGAGGCTACCTGAAAAAATCAATAATTCAAATTCCTTTGAAGATGTTTCAGCATCACAATCACAAACAGGGCGGTTGCGAAGGATAGCATAAACATCAGCACGGCGGCCGGAGTCGAACGCGGGATAGACTGCACGGCCATCACCAGCAACCAAACGGTTGCCCCGGCAAAGGCGAGTGCGGTGGTGCTGAAAAAAGCCACGGCAAACCAAACCCAAATTTTGGTAACGCAGCGTTCAAAGCGGCTGTATTGCCCGCTTTCCCGCACGGCTTCTAAATAGACATCTAAGAAGACCAAGCCCACGCAGATGGCGGCACCCAACCACAACCCTTTGCTGTGCCAACCGGTTATCCCGGCGAAGCGATAAGTGTAGATAGCGATAAGTAGCAGCAAAAATACCGTCCACGCATTGAATACTTTTTTCATGATTGGGTTTTCAGGTAGCCTTTAAGCCGTTGATGATGCGACGATAGCAGGTGTAAGCCAATGCCGCGCAGGCCAGCCACATCAGGGCGTAGAAAGCGATATGGAAACTGCCTACTGCCGCATACCACACCGCCAGCGCGCCGATGAAGAACGCGCGGTCGCTCTTGCCGAACGGGCCGTCATAGTGCCGCCCGTTGCCATGTACCTGCCCCAGCACACCGCAAAATTCCGTCATGGCCGCCAGCCAAATAAACAGGGCGATTTGCACGCCGCCGAAAGGGGCGATGAAGGCAAAAGGCAGATACAGCGCGGCATCGGCGGCTACGTCTGTGATCTCGTTCAGGTAGCCACCCAAGGCTGATTGTTGGCCAAATTCGCGCGCCAGCATGCCGTCCACCGCGTTCAACGCCATGCGCAGAAATAGCCACACGGGCATGAGCCAAAATAACGCGGGAAGGTGCGCCAAGCAAGCCAGCAGCAGCCCGAGCGCAATCGAAACCGTACAGGCGAACACGGTTACCTGATTGGCCGTTACGCCTTTCTGATACAGCCGCCGCACCAGCGGGCGTAATAGGTTTTGGAATTTAGGTTTGAGGGCGTAGATGCTCATGGTATGCGGTCTCAGTGGTGGGGGCGGTTGTATTATAGATGAAAGCAGTAAATGGTTGCTGTCTGTTGTGTATCAAAAAGAAGTAGTTGGTCGTATTTTTGGTAAGTGCTGGTAGCAGGATGGGTACATTTGTCTGAAATGGTACAACTTGGTTTGTAAGCTGATGGATAATGGGGTTTAGGAATTGTCAGGAATTTGTATATAAGGGTAAAATATGCGGATAATTCAACCCGATGGTTTGCTAGTTGGCAGATTGTTGGGGCATCGATAAATAGTTAAGTTTGAAAGCAACACCGCTGGAAAGGGAAAACAAAAATGTTGATGGCGTTTGTATTGGGATTTTGGTGCCTTTGGATGGGTGAGCGCGAGCCGAGCGTTTTGCTGGAAGGCTTTTTCTTTACTGTTATTGCCATTGCGGCAAATGGGTTTATGCAGTGGCAGATGCCTAATACGGATACGGTATGGGCGTTGCAGTGGGGCTTAGTTTGGGCTTGGGCTGCGCTGATGATGTTTGTGGTGGATACTTTCGGCTCAAACTTAGGTATTCGTTTGGTGGTTGCTTTGGTGGCCGGCGGCGGTTACTTTTGGCTGGAGCAAAACGGCTGCGGTTTGGCCGCTGGCTGGTTGGGTGCAGAGGCAAAATGTGTGCGGGAGGCTGTAACAGCTTCACAATTCAGATAAATAGCAAGATATTGGCTGTATTTATAAAGGCTACCTGAAGTTTTAGCTTCGCAGAAACCACGCTGCGTTGTATTCTTTGGTAGCCTTTAGTATAGCGTTGGCGTTATTGCGGTATCTTTGGTGGTTTACTGCTTTGGATGAGCCATATGCTGTCGCTACCAGATACCATTTGTAGCAAAGGCTACCTGAAAATCTACTGGGGTTTCAGGTAGCCTTTTGTTATGCCGAGGAGGTATATATGTGCCGTGATTCGGTTGGTTATTGCTGCCAATTCATGATAGTTTGAATCTGTATCAGGGCAAGACAGCACAAAATAGTCCATATAAAACGGCATAGGCGTTTTCAGGTAGCCTATGCCGTTTTGATGCCTGTCGGAATGAGCAGCTGCTTACACCACAGCTTCTTCTTTCTGCTTCTGCGGTTTGTGGATGTTTTCGCGAGTGAGACCGAAGAAGAGGAGCAGCGGGCTGGCCACCAGTACGGAGGAGTAGATACCGAACACGATACCGATGGTGAGCGCGATGGCAAAGCCGTGCAGGGCGGCACCGCCGAACACCAGCATGGAGACCACCATGGCTTCGGTGGAGCCGTGGGTGATGATGGTGCGGCTCATGGTAGCGGTGATGGCGTTGTCGATAATTTGCGGGATGGTTTTGCCGCGCATGGCGGGCTTGTGGATATTCTCACGGATACGGTCGAATACCACCACCGATTCGTTCACCGAATAGCCGAGCACGGCCAAGATACCGGCCAGCACAGTGAGTGAAAACTCCCATTGGAACAGGGCGAAGCAGCCGAGAATCACCACTACGTCATGCATATTGGCGATGATGGCGGATACGGCGAAACGCCATTCGAAACGCACGGAGAGGTAGATGATGATACCGATCACCACCATGCCCAAGGCCAACAGGCCGTGGGTAACCAGCTCTTCGCCCACTTGCGGGCCGATGAATTCAACCTTGCGCAGGCTGGCGTCGGCATGGTCTTTGCGCAGCAGCTCCAATACGTTGTTGGAGAGCTGGGCAGAGGTCATGTCTTGGCGGTTGGGCAGGCGGATCATCAGCTGCTTGTTGGTGCCCAAACTTTGCACTTGGGCTTCGCCCATTTTGAGTTCGTTCAGGCGCGTGCGCACTTGGTTCGGGTCAGCGCCTTCTTTGGCGTATTGCACTTCGATAACGGTGCCGCCAGTGAACTCAACCGAGTAGTTGAGCCCTTTGGTAACGAGGAAAAACACGGCGGCGATGAAGGTAATCAGCGAAATCAGAGTGGTGATTTTGCCGTAGCTCATGAACGGGATGTCGTGTTTCAAACGGTGGAAGAAATCCATCTTAGTGCTCCTTTGCGGTAGGCAGGGTGATGCCGATGGACAAATTACTCAGTTTGCGGCGGCGGCCATACCATAAGTTGACAAAGGTACGGGAAACCACCACTGATGAGAACATGGAAGTGAGGATACCGATACAGTGCACCACGGCAAAACCGCGCACCGCGCCGGAACCGAACACCAAGAGGGCAATACCGGCAATCAGCGAGGTGATGTTGGAATCGACGATGGTGTCCCAAGCGTGGCGGTAGCCTTCGCTGATGGCCTGCTGCGGGCTCACTCCGTCGCGCAGTTCTTCGCGGATACGCTCGTTAATCAGCACGTTGGAGTCGATGGCCATACCGAGCGTGAGCGCAATGGCCGCAATGCCGGGTAGGGTGAGCGTGGCTTGCAGCAGCGACAAAATCGCAACCAGGAACAATAGGTTGGCGGTGAGCGCCAGTACGGAGAAGATGCCGAACAGGCGGTAGTACACCACCATAAAGGCAGCCACAACCAAGAAGCCCCACAGTGTGGAGTGGAAACCTTTTTGGATATTTTCCTTACCCATAGACGGGCCGATGGTGCGCTCTTCGATGATTTCCATCGGCGCAGCCAGCGAGCCGGCGCGCAGCAGCAGCGCGGTGTCGTTAGCTTCGGCCACGTTCATGCTACCTGAAATCTGCACATTGCCGCCGGGAATCGGTTCGTTGATGGTCGGCGCGGTAACGATTTCGGCTTTACCTTGGTCGATCAGGATCATGGCGGTGCGGCGGCCGACGTTGTTGCGGGTCAGGTCGGCGAAAATGCTGGTGCCGGCGTTATCGAGCTTCAGGTTTACCGACGGGCGGTTGTCGTGGGTGAAGCCGGCTTGGGCATCGTTGATGTTGTCGCCGGTGAATTCCACCTGTTTGCTCACCAACAGCTGGCCACCTTCGGCGGTGGGCAGCAATTCATAGCCGGCCGGCACGTTGCCGGCTTCCGCCTGTTGCAGCAGCGCGGGGTCGTCGGCCACCATGCGTACTTCCAGCGTGGCGGTACGGCCAATGATGTCTTTGGCTTTGGCGGTGTCTTGCACGCCGGGCAGCTGCACCACGATGCGGTCGGGGCCGGCCTGCTGAATAATCGGCTCGGCCACGCCCAATTCGTTCACGCGGTTGTGCAGGGTATTAATATTCTGCTTCACGGCGGCATCGCGGATTTGCGTTTGGGTAGTTTCGGGCAGGCTCACCACCAAGTTGTTGCCGTCAGCCTTCAATTCCACATCCGGTGCGATTTCTTTTAGCTTAGGCAGGGCAGCTTGCAGGGTGGCTGCATCTTGGAAGGGCACAATCAGCGTGTCGCCGCTGCGGCGCATATTGCCGGTGCGGATTTTGTCTTTACGCAGCTGGCGGCGGAAGTCGCCGGAGATGCGGTCGAAGGTTTTGTCCACTGCCGCGTGCATGTCCACGCGCATGGTAAAGTGCACACCGCCGCGCAGGTCGAGGCCGAGGAACATCGGGTTGGCGCCGAGTTTGGTCATCCAGTCGGGCGTATTGGCAATCAAGTTGAGGGCGATGATGTAGTTGTCGCCCAATTTCTGCTCGATCACGTCGCGGGCTTTGCTCTGCAACTCTTCATTGGGCAGACGCACGCGCAGGCTGCCGTCGGCAATAAACATGCCGTTGTGCTGGATGTTGGCTGCCTTCAGCGCCTCTGCCACGGCTTGTTCGGTGGTTTGATCGATGTGGATCGACTGGCGGTTGGTGGAAACCTGCACGGCCGGGGTTTCGCCATAGAAGTTGGGCAGGGCGTAGATGGCGGATACAACGATAACCAGCCCAATCAGCAGGTATTTCCAAAGCGGATAACGGTTCATAACGGGCTTTCAGAAACGGAAAACGGGCAGCATGGCCGGAATGCGGCTGCTGCGCCGTAGGAAAAGGTTAGTTGTCGAGCTTTTTGATGATGGCGTCGCGGTGGAAATCGACCACGGTGTTGGGGGCAACTTCTAGGCCGATGATTTCTTCGCCGATTTTGGAAACTTTGCCGATCATGCCTGCACCGGTCATCACTTTGTCGCCTTTTTTCAGTTCGCTGAGCATCTCGCGGCGGCGCTTCTCGTCACGCTGTTTCGGCCGGAGAATCATGAAGTAGAGCATGGCGAAGAGGAAAATCAGCGGGAGGAAACTCTGAATGGTACTCATCAGGTCGGGCTGGGCCGCGGCGGCGAGTGGGAAATGCAACATGGGGCAAGACTCCAAAAAGAAAAATGAAAGTGTGCCATTGTAAACGGGCGGCGGGGTTTTTCCAACCCGTGCAACAGAAATTTAAGCGAGGTTGCCATAGGGCTGGAGAATTTTGTGGTGGGAGGGTGTCGGGCGGGCTGAAATTTTGTTGGGTTGGGTTTTATCCCTATCCCTATCAGCGGTATTAACACAGGCTACCTGAAACAATCTGCGATATTGCGGATAGGGGTTTCAGGTAGCCTGTTAGATTTTCAGGTAGCCTTCCTAAGCGGTGGAAAGGCTACCTGAAAATATTCCTGCGCGGGTTTGGCTAATCTAAGGCCAAATGCTGTGCGCTCACACCTTCGGGTGATACGACAAGGCAACCGCCTTCTTTGCCATACCAGTCTTGCAGCACAAAGCGGGTGAAGCTTTGGCCGTTGGGCAGGGTGTGCTGGTGGGTGGCTGGGCGGTGAGTGTGGCCGTGGATAAGATCAGCACCGGGGTGTTGCGCCATCAGGGCGGATACCGCTTCTTCGGTTACGTCGGAAACGGCGCTTTTGCCGTTTTCGGCTTTGCCGCGTTCGCTCATCTGGCGGATTTGCTGCGCCAGCAGGCGGCGTTCAGCCAGGGGCTTGGCGAGGATGACGGCCTGCCATTGCGGCTGGCGCGATTGGGCGCGGAACTGCATATAGGGCAGGTCGGCGGTGCAGAGTTCGTCGCCGTGGGTGAGCAGGTAGGGACGGCCGTAGAGGATAATAGGATGCTGCTCGGGCAGCAGGGTCATGCCGCTGCGGCTGGCGAAGTCTTGGCCGAGCAGGAAATCGCGGTTGCCGGGGATGAAATACACGGGTTTGTGTTGGGCGAATGCTTTTAATTCGGCGGCGATATGGTCGTTAAAGGGAGAGTGATCATCGTCGCCCACCCAGGCGTCGAACAGGTCGCCGAGGATGTAGAGGGCATCGGCCGTGTTTTGCCATTGGTGCAGCTGGCGCAGGAAGAGTTTGGTGAGCTCGGGGCTGTGCTCGGAGAGATGGAGGTCGGCGATAAAGATGGTTTGGTTCATGATTCAGGCGAAAATTTCGGAATAGCGTTCGGGGGAAAAGCCGATGTGGACGCGGCCTTGGTGTTCGAGCACGGGGCGTTTGATTACGGAGGGCTGTGCCTGCATCAGGGCGATGGCGCCTTCGCGGCTGTCGGCGGCAGCTTGTTCGGCCGGGCTGAGTTTGCGCCAGGTGGTGCCTTTGCGGTTGATGAGAACGTCTGCATCAACGGCGTCGAGCCAGCGGGCGAGCTGTTCGGGCGCGGGGGCTTCGGTTTTGAAATTAACGAAGGCGTGGGGCACTTGTTTTTCGTCTAGCCAGGCGCGGGCTTTTTTCACGGTGGCGCAGTTGGGGATGCCGTAGAGGGTGGTCATTATTGTGTATAATCCTTGCCGATTGAAACGCCCGCCATTGTACGGGTAGGATGTTTTTTTGTCATGGCATGGCATAGGCTGTGCCGGATATATTTGATTGTGGAGAATTTATGAAACATTGGATATGGGCGGCCTTGGCTGCCGGGCTGCTGGCCGGTTGCGGCGCGCAGGAAGCTGGCAAGGGGCAGTTTCGAGATGTGCTGGCGCGCTATGCGGCGGCAAATGAAGTGTGCCTGCCGCTGGCTTTGGATGCCGACGGGGCGGCGCCGCTGCTGGGTTCGGAGCGGATTGTGTTGCCGCGCCGCGATACGGAAGACAAACGCATCAACGAAGCGGCCATCAAACAGATGCGGGCTTTGGAGAGTGCCGGATTATATGAGCGCTTGAAAGAGGGAGATGACGATGTGGCGTTGGTTTTCATGCTCACCGAAAGCGGGCGTAAACATACCCGCGCCGGCTTAAATGGGCCGCTGTTCTGCTTGGGGCATGAGCATGTGGATAAAGTGCAGTACTACACTGAGCCGGCTACCAATGCTGCCGGCCTCACCGTATCCCGCGTGGTATATGAGGGCAGCATCACGATGGATGGCTGGGCAAAACGTCTAGTGCGCCAGGGCAGCGAAGCCTGGCAGAAACGCCTGCCGCTGAAACGGGTGGAACAGGCCACGCTGGTAAAAACCAACGACGGCTGGCGCGATATGCGTGAACTGCCGCCCGCCGAAGGCGTGGCGCAGACCGCGCAGTAGCAAAGGTTTCAGGCTACCTGAAAATAGAATGGCACACTAAAACGGCGGCATGGAAATGCCGCCGTGTGTTTTTCTAAGTGAGATGTCGGACTCAAGAATCCGATCTGCGGCTGTCATGCAGCTTTCAGGTAGCCTTTATAGTGCTGCTTTAAAACGTTTTTTGCGAATCCAGCAAAATGGTTACCGGCCCGTCGTTGCACAGGCTGACCAGCATGTGGGTGCGGAAGCGGCCTTCGGCCACGTTCACGCCGTGGCCGCGTAAGAGTGTGGCCACTTGCTGATACAGCGCTTCGGCCTGTTCTGGGCGGGCGGCTTGGGTGAAGGAGGGGCGGCGGCCGTTTCGGGCGTCGCCGTAGAGGGTGAATTGCGATACCAGCAGCACTTCGCCGCCGGTGTCTTTCACCGACAGATTGAGTTTGCCGGCTTCGTCTTCAAAGATGCGCAGGTGGGCGATTTTATCGGCGATATAGCGGGCGTCGGCCTCGCTGTCTTCGCCGCCCACACCAAGCAGTACGCACAGGCCGTGGGGAATTTGGCTGAACGGTGCATCGGGCGCATCGGCGGCGGCGATGTGGGCATGGCTGACTTTTTGGATAACGGCACGCATGGTTTCAGGTAGCCTTTCTGGTGGTTCCCAAGAGGTAGGGTGCGGCTTGGCCTTGTATGCTGCTTACGGCTTGCCGCTTGGTTGCCTGCCTATTGCTGGGATGATGGTTTAGGGCGGATAGGATAAACAAAAGGCTACCTGAAAATTGATGCGCTCTATTTTCAGGTAGCCTTTTCTCGGCGGGCGCTTAAGCCTCGCCTTGTTCTTGGCTCGGGCTTTCGGCTGAGGTTTGGGTTTCGGCGGCTTGTGCTTCGTCTTCCTCTTCTTCGGCTACGCGCTCGAGGCTGACGAGGGTTTCGCCTTCGTCCAGGTTAATCAGCTTCACGCCGGCGGCGGCGCGGCCGGTTTCGCGGATTTGTTCCACCTTGGTGCGGATGAGTACGCCGCCGCTGGTAATCAGCATCAGGTCGTCACTTTCGCTCACCAGGGTGGCGGCCACTAGGTCGCCGTTGCGCTCGCCGGTGTTGATGGCGATATTGCCTTGACCGCCTTTGTTTTTGCGGCTGTAACTGGCAATCGGGGTGCGTTTGCCGTAGCCGTTGGCGGTGGCGGTGAGCACTTGCAGTTCGCTCTGTTCGCACTCGGGGGCGAAGGTGATAAGGCTGACGATGCGGCCGTTTTCGGGCAGTCTCATGCCGCGCAGGCCGCCGCTGCCGCGGCCGCTGGGGCGTACGCCGTGTTTGCCGCTGATGGGGGCACTTTCGGCGTTGTCGTCTTCCTGGCTACCTGAAATTTCGGTGTCGTTGTCGTCGCCGGTTTCTTCATCGTCGCTGCTGCGCTCCCAATATTCGTTGAAGCGGATGGCTTTGCCGAGGTTGGAGAAGAGCATGATGTCGTTGCGGCCGGAGGTGCGCGCTACACCCACCAGGCTATCGCCTTCTTTGAGGGCGATGGCTTTGATGCCAACTTTGCTCACGTTTTTAAACGCAGAAAGTTGCACTTTTTTCACCACGCCCATAGCGGTGGCGAAGAAAACGTATTCGTCTTCGGGGAAGTCGCGCACGGGCAGGATGGCGGAGACTTTTTCGTTTTCGTCCAGCTGGATAACGTTGTTGATCGGGCGGCCGCGCGAGTTGCGCCCGCCTTCGGGCAGTTTATATACCTTAATCCAGTGGCAGCGGCCGTGGTTGGTGAAGCACATCAGGTAGTCGTGGGTGTTGGCCACAAACAGGGTTTCGATGAAGTCTTCGTCTTTGGTGGCGGCGGCCTGCTTGCCGCGACCGCCGCGCCGCTGGGCTTGGTAGTCGGTGGTGGGCTGGGTTTTGATATAGCCGCCGTGGGTGAGGGTAACCACCATTTCGCGCGGCGGAATCAGGTCTTCATCGGCGATGTCGCCGCCGAACGGGTTGATTTCGCTGCGGCGCGGGTCGCCGAAGTTGGTTTTGATTTCGATGAGCTCGTCATGGATGATTTGGGTGATGCGTTCGGGCTTAGCCAAAATATCCAGGAAATCGATAATCTGCGCCATGATGGTTTTGTAGTCGGCGAGGATGGTGTCTTGGTCGAGGCCGGTGAGGTTGCGCAGGCTCATGCGCAGGATGGCGTCGGCTTGCAAGTCGCTCAAATAATAGCCGTCTTCGCGCAGGCCGAGGTTTTCAGGTAGCCCTTCGGGGCGCGCCATGTTTAAATCCAAATCGGTGCGGCTGAGCATATCGCCCACTAGGCCGGACTGCCACGGCCGCGCCAGCAGTTTGGCTTTGGCTTTGGCGGCATCAGCGGATTCTTTGATGAGCTGAATCATCGGGTCGATATTGGAAAGCGCCACGGCTTTGCCTTCGGCGATGTGGCCTTCGTGCCGCGCTTTTTTCAGGCGGAATAAGGTGCGGCGGGTAACCACTTCGCGGCGGTGGCGCAGGAATTCGGCCAGAATCTGCTTTAAATTCAACAGGCGCGGCTGGCCGTCGACCAGGGCCACCATATTGATGCCGAAGCTGTCTTGCAGCTGGGTGAGTTTGTAGAGCTGGTTGAGCACGACTTCGGCGTTTTCATTACGCTTCAGTTCGATGACCACGCGCATACCGGATTTGTCGGATTCGTCGCGCAAATCGGAAATGCCTTCCAGCGTTTTCTCGCGCACCAGCTCGCCGATTTTTTCCACCAGCTTGGCTTTGTTTACCTGATAGGGGATTTCATCGATGATGATGGCTTCGCGCTCGCCGTGTTTACCGATGGGCTCGATGTGGGTTTTGCCGCGCATCACCACGCGGCCGCGGCCGGTGCGGTAGCCTTCGCGCACGCCGGCGAGGCCATAAATGGTGGCGCCGGTGGGGAAGTCTGGGGCTTTGATGGTGTCGATGAGCGCGTCGATAGACGTGTCGGGATCGGCCAAGAGTTGCAGGCAGGCATCCACCGTGTCGCCTAAATTGTGCGGCGGGATGTTGGTGGCCATGCCCACGGCAATACCGGCCGAACCGTTGGTCAGCAGGGAGGGGAAGCGGGTGGGCATCACCAGCGGCTCTTGTTCGCTGCCGTCGTAGTTCGGGCCGAAGTTTACGGTATCTTCTTCAATGTCGGCCAGCATTTCGTGGGCGATTTTCGCCATGCGGATTTCGGTGTAACGCATGGCTGCCGCGCCGTCGCCGTCCACCGAGCCGAAGTTGCCCTGGCCGTCTACCAGCATATAGCGCATGGAGAAGGGCTGCGCCATGCGCACGATGGTGTCGTACACCGCGGAATCGCCGTGCGGATGGTATTTACCGATAACGTCGCCCACGATACGGGCGGATTTTTTATAAGACGAGTTCCAATTGTTTTTCAACTCGTGCATGGCGTAGAGCACGCGGCGGTGCACGGGTTTCAGGCCGTCGCGTACATCGGGCAGCGCGCGGCCGACGATTACAGACATGGCGTAATCGAGATAGCTTTTGCGCATTTCCTCTTCGAGGCTGACGGGGATAGTTTCTTTGGCAAACCGGTGGTCGTGGGTGCTGCTCATGGAGATTTAAAGCCCAATCGATTAAAACGCGTTATTTTATCACATAATCAATCATCAAGACGGCTGCCATAGATAAATACATACTGCATAAATAGAATTCATCTTTTGGCAGCCGTTATATTTCCGCAATTTTTAAAGGCGTTCCGCAAAACACTATTTCAGCGGCTTGAGAATTTTACCGCGCCGGATATAGATTTTAGTCATCTGCTCAGAGGCGTGGCCAAGTTGGTCAGAGGCGCTGCGGGTGTCGGCAGCCAGGTAAATATCCGTGGCGGCTTTGGCTCTCAAGTCGCGGAATTGGAATGCGGACAACTCTTCCGCCAGTTCAGGCCGCTGCTGCATGACGGTTTTTCTCAACTCTAAAAATTGCCTGCTTAGGGCGGCGCGGGACAACGGTTTCCCGTGGCTGTTGAGGAACAGGTAGCCGTTATCTTGGTGGATACGGTCGATGATTTCTTTGAGCTTGCCGCTGATTTCAAAACGCAGCTTAGCGCCTGTTTTCTGCTGGCTGATATGCAGGATGCCTTCGTGGATGTGGCTGCTGTGAATGCCGACTATATCAACAGGGCGCTGGCCGGTGATGTAGGCGATGTCCATTAAATCACGCATCTGCTGGCTGGCAGCCTGATAGACGGCCTGATACAGGTAATCCTCAATATAAACCTCACGGCGCTTCTTGCTGTGCTTCTTGACGTTGCGGCAGGGGTTTTCTTTGCTTGTCCAACCCTGCTCTCTGGCATAGTTAAAGATGGCGCTGAGATAGCCGATTTCGTTGTTAGCGCCGCCTGGGGTGTCTTTGCGCCAGTCGAGATAACGGCGGACGTGTGCCGGTTCGATTTCATCCAGTGGCGCCGGGTTCTCCCCGCCGAAAAACTTAGACAGCTTGCGCACGGCGTTGTTGGCGCTGGAAATGGTGTTGCGGCTGCGGTGGCTGATGATATTCTGCAGGTAGCGTTCGGCTGCAACAGGAAAGGTAACACGGGCGGACTTGGGCAGTTTGGCTGCTTCGAGTTTGCTCCACTCTTGGACGGCGGCAATGTAGTCCGTGCCAAGCGGGATTTCTTTGCGCCGCCCATCTTCCCGCCCGTCGTAGTAGTAATAGACGGTGGTCTTGCCGTTTTTTCGGGTGCGTCTGCGCGCCAGCATTCTATCCGGCAGGTTGCTGTTGGCGCTTCGTTTCCTGCCCATGATTACTCCCTCCTAGACTGCCGGCTGCCACCTGGGCTTGTCCGGCTTATGTTTTTGCGGTTTGCCTTCCAGCACGCTGCGGCTGACAACAGGGTAGCCTGCGGCATTGGTAAAGAACGGAATGCCGTTTTTGCGCAGGGTTTCGGCCTGTTTTTTCGGCTGCTTGCGGCTGGTCAGTTCGATGATTTCTTCGCGGGTTAAAAAGGTGTTGGTCATGTTTCCCCTTTCAAATAATAATCTTGATGATGGACTGCTCGCCGTTCACTTCTTCCAGCCCGTCCAAATCCTGTAGCCCCTGCATGGCCACCTCGTACAAGATCTGGCTAAGGTTCTCACGGGTTACGCCTTCGCTCGTTATCTTGGCTTCGCGGATTTCGTATTCCGGCTTGCCGTGTAGCTTCAGCCAAATCTCGAAGCGGTATTTGCGCGGCTTGTCGAAGATGCGCTTGCGTTTCACGGGGTCGGCGAAGTCGCCGAACATCTCCGCCGCTTCCTGAAATTCGTCACGAGTATCTGCACCAACCAAGGGGAAGGTGCAGTAGCCGCGATAGGGTTTGGACGGTTTCTTTTTTCTGCTCCGGCTCACGGCTTAATCTCCAAACTAAAGACCACCCGAAGGTGGCCTAGTTAATCAATCATTGTTAAATATTTTCTGTACCTCTTCATGCGAAAGAATTTGCCATGCAGATTGGTTTGTAACTGGAAGCCAATCATCTTCAATCCTATTGCCATTTACCAATTCGCTTCTTTTAAAGCGGATAATTACAGCTTCGTCTCTGGAAACAAACAACATAATTCCCCCTGATGATTTTGATTTCGCGAATACTGGATATCTCATTCCACATCTCCTCTACAGATTGCGTTCAATACATCGGCGTGGGCTTGTGCGGCGGCTTCGGTTAAGCCCAGAGTTTAAACTTTATTTAATCAGAGAATTTCAGCGGTTAAAAGAGGCTGAATCAAAATCAGGCCGACTAGAGTGGAGTGTTCGGCGCACATTGGTCAAGGCGCAATATAGAGTGCATACAGATGCTATAAAAAACAATCTGATACCAAATACAATTACCTCAAAAGAGGCTGGGTACATTTATGCATCAGAAGCGGATATGCTGAATAAGGCGCTTTTTGGCTGTACCGCAAAAGAATGGAAGATTAGGAACCCGGGTGAGTCGGGGAATCTTAGAGACCATGCCAGTATCGAGCAGTTAGTTGTCTTGGCTGGGCTGGAAAGTCAAAACGCATTACTAATTGAACAGGGCATTCCACAAGACCAAAGGCTGGTTATTCTAAATAAACAGGCTATTCAGCAGCTTAAATCAATTCTTAATAGTCCAAGTATCCAAAAACTACACCGCCCATTGGTAGAGTGACAGTGCGGAGAACACGCGTGGAACTGAACGAGACGGAGAACACGGCGGAAGAGTAGCGGCGGAAGATGCGCCGAAGCTGAGCCGCAGCGCATCTACGCAGGAGAAATACGAGCAGCGGATTGACGAGCTGTTTGCTGGGGAGAAAGCCGATGTAAAAAACGGGGTAACTATTCTCGACCGTTCGGATATGCTGGATATGCTGGGATTTGGGGATAAGCCCCTAAAACTAGCAGAAGGTAAAGTATTGGCCGGGATTGACAACCATCCGGCCATGACGGCGGAGGTGTGGAAACGGCTGCCTGAGTGGATAGACAAACCGGCAATGGTGTTTGATTCAGATACCGTGGATGGCCGCTTGGTGTTTATCGCCCCGGAGAAAGTGCGCGGCAGCGATGTGCGAATTGTGATTGAGCCGAAAGGTGATGCCTTGGAAGCGCACGTTTTGGTGAACGCCTACAATAAGGACAGTAAATCACCATACTTCCGCTGGGTGAATGACCGCCTGCTGCGTTATGCAGATAAAGAAAAAGCCTCGCGGATTGATGAGCGATTCGGGCTCCGATTGCCCGACATCCTCCGCAATCCAGCTTTCATGCCCGACGCCCAAATTCATGGCATGGGTCGCGGAAACATGAAAGCCTTGAGGCGTACTAAAATTCTAACCGAAAAGAACCTGCAAGGCTACCTGAAAAACAACCCTGCCTTATCGCTGAACCATTCCGGCAACACACCAAGCGCGGCAACGCCGGAACGGGTGGCGGAAATCTGGCAACAGGTAGCGCGCGCGGTGGGGCAGCGCAATATGCGGCTGATTGATGTATTGACCGCCGCAGAAGCCAGCCGCCCGGATGGGGCGCAGGATTTGCGCGGGGTGGATGGCTGGTATGACCCGAAGAGCAACCTCATCGGCAGCCAAGGCCAAATGATGGCTGATGACCATACGGATTTTGCGGTAGAACAGGACTGCCGAATTGGGATGGATACCCAAAATATCGGCGGCAGAACGGGCGGTAACTTCCAGCACAAAAAAAACGGAGCAGTTCTTTCTGTATTTTCTTCCTTAATTTGCAGTGTGTTATATTCATATTTCGAGGGTAACATATCTGCTAATCTAGTACAGCCCCAAACGAAATGGCGGTTTCAGGTAGCCTTTGCTGTTTTTACTTTATTGATGGGCGTATTCCACCAAGAGCGGCCGGTGGTCGGAGTGCTGCCAGGGCAAGGGGTGGGCGGAAACGTTTAGGCCTTTGGCTAAGGCGTGGTCGATATTGAGGAAAAACGGTTTCCAAGTGGGCGTGAAGTAGCGGGTGGCGGGGCGGCTGCCGCCTTCTTGCAGGAAACGGCGGAACAGCGGGGAAAACGGGCTGCTGTTGAAGTCGCCCACAGCCAGCGCGCGCGGTTCGGCGGCAAGGGCGCGGGCGGTTTCGGCCAGGTAGTGCTGCCGCGCCCCGGCCAGTTCGCTGCTGATGGGTGGCGGCGGGTGTAGGGCGTAGAGGGTGGTGCCGTCGGCAGTTTGGGCGCGGATATAGGGGTAGTCGCCAATCATGCGCACTTCGCAGGCGGCCAGCGGCTGTTTGCTCCACAGGGCGAGGGCGAAGGGGCTGTGTTCGCGGTGTTGGCAGCCGTGTGGATAGGCTTGGCGCAGGCTTTGCCAGCCGGGGTTGTCGAGATTGATTTCGCCCAGCGTGAGAAGGTCGGCCTGCTCGGCTAAGAGGGCGGTGCTTTCTGCTTCGGCGGCAGGATTATCGAGATGGACGTTGTACCAAACCAGCCGTGTGCCGCCGGCTGGGGCATCGGGCAGGGCGAAGGGCTGAGCCAGCCATAGCAGAGATGCGGCAGCACACACGAGCCACAGCGCACGCCACTTCGGGCGCGGCCAAATCGCGGCGAGAATGAAGACGGCAGCGTAGTGGGGCAGGAAATGGCTGAATAGTTCGGCCGGCCAAAACAGACTGCCAAGCTGGCCGATCAGCATTGCAGCTAGGGCAAGCAGAGCGAGGATGTGCAGGCGGGGGCGGAGAAAGGCGGACATGTTGTGGTTAGGGAGGTGTAGCGGGTGGGATGGAGGCTACCTGAAAAACGGGCGGGGCGGTTTTCAGGTAGCCTGTTGTATTTCAGACAGCCTTAGCTCCGATTTTCAGCAACCGGCATATCAGCCACAGCACCATACGGCGCAGCAGGATCGAAAGCAGTATGGCGGGGTAGAACAGCAGCAGGTTGTCGGGATACGGGCTGAGATTGGACCAGTTCAACAGAGCCAGCAGCATGATTGCGCCGGTGCCGATTTCCAGCAATACACCATTTTTCTCCTGCATGGCCAGCCGTGCAGTGTGTACGGGCAGCAGCAATAGCCACAGCAAAGCGGCAAAAATGATGCGCCATGGCAGGAGCAGTATGGTTAAACCGAGCAACTGATTGCCGGACAGTATCGAACCACCCAAGCTGGCCACACCCGTTAGCAATAGCAACTGCCACGGCAGTCGTTGGAGGGTTTGCAAACTGAGCGCCTGCCGAATCAGCCGCTCGATTTTGTCCAACCAGGCGGGGCGGTCAAACAGCAGATAGAAGTTGCCATTGAGCCAAAGCAGCGTGGCAGCCAAGATATAGCGGCCATAACCTTTCGGTATAGGAAAAGAGAAAATCAGGAAGGCGAGGCCGAGCAAGCAGAGATTGCTGGTGCTCCAGCCGGCCGTGTCCTCTTCAAGATGCCAAAAATAATATGTCCAACAGGCCAACAGGACGGCAAGGTAGCCGATATTCCACCAAGGCTCAGCGGGCAGCACAGGGGCAAAAAGCACGAGGATGGCCGGAGAAAGCAGTAAATGTATGGCTTTGCCCCAGCCTGTGCGGTATTTGAAATGATTAAAACTTTCACCCAAGCCGGGATTGAGCGACTCTAAGGCTGAATAAATATTGCTGCTGCCCACAGCATAAACAACCTGCATGGCAGCCAGGATGACTACCACCAACATAAAGTCGGCAAGTAAGTCAATACCGCCATTCGGGCTTCCTCCTGCGGCCAAGCTGCCAATCACGGCTGCTAGGATGCAGATAACCACCCAGGCAATACGGCAGCCGTGCCAGAAATCATAGCGCTTGTGTACGGCCGGGCGGTAGGTGTGCAGCAGCAGGCGTTGGCGGCGGTTGGCTTCGTCGGACAATTCCGGCCACAGCAGCATGGCGGCAAAGGCGGCAAACAGGCGGCGCATCAGGCCGGGGGGTGTGCCGAGGAAGCGGGCGAATAGGGCGGATACGGGCAGGCGCTTTTCCGGCTTGCTGCCGTCTTCGTCCGGCCCGGCAGCTTCCGGCTCGAACAGATGAATGATGTCGGCGGTGCGGCGGTATTCTTCCAGCCGCGCCAAGCCTTCCGGGTCGCGCACTTCTTGGAAGAAGGCGTGCGTCCAACCGGAGTAGTCGGCCAGGTGCGCCCACAAGAGTGGGTGGCGGATTTGGTTGTGGTGCAGAAAATCGAGGCAGGCTGCGGCCACATCACGATGTTCCTGTGGCGGTGCATTGTCGAGCATCCGGCTGGTTTCTGGCCAGCGGCGCAGCAGTTCTTCACTACCACCTTGCTTGAACCACTGCCGCCATTGCGTCAGCAGCTGTGTTGCGGCCTGGCCGATGGGCGGAACGAAGGAGTGTGGGTGCTGCGGTTTGGCACGATGTTTGGCCAGCTTGGCCGCTATCCTGCGGTATTCCTTGATCTGTTCTAGCTCGGCCGGGGTGAAGATGTTGTTGCGGAAGTCGGGATGGTGCCAGCCAAAGTAATCCGACCATTGCGCCCACAGCATACAGTCGTCGATTTGGTGGGTGCGCAGGAAGTCGGCGAATTGGCGGGAGGCATTTTCGGTTTCGCCCAGGGGCAGCTGCTCGAGCTGTTCGCGGATGTGCGGCCAGGCGGCTTCGAGCTCGGCCGCACCGCCACGGGTGAAGTAAGTTTCGATATTGCTGAGCAGGGCGGCGCAGGGGTCGCTGCCGTAGGGGTGGGGGCTACCTGAAAATAGTTCGTCTGCTTCGGGCAGATTTCCGTTTTCAGGTAGCCTTTCGTTTTCGGCCGTATTGGGATTAGGGCTACCTGAAAACCGGTAGGTGTGGTGTTCGTCGTGGCTGCCGGCCTGCCAAGGCGGTAAAGCATGATGGGAATCGGCTTGGCCGAATCTGCTTTGCTCGTTTTGGCGAAACTCACTTCGTTCGTTTTGGCGAAACTCGCCCTGCTCGTTTTCAGGTAGCCATTCGCTTGCCGGGAACGACCATTCTGGCGCGGCTTCGCCAGCGAGATAGGGGGCGATGGCGAGGGCTTCGTCAAACGCTTCGCGCAGGCGCTGATAGCCTTCGGCATCGTCGTCGGGGCGGGTGGTTTTCAGCAGTTTGGCGTAGGCGCGTTTGATGGCGCGTTCGTCTGATGTGGGCTCGATTTGCAGGATGTGCCAGCAATCCATGATGGGTTCCGGTGTGGTGTGGGGGCTGCCTGAAAACGAAGTGGGTTTCGCCAAAACGAGCAAGGCGAGTTTCGCCAAAACAGGGGGTGTGGGTTTTATAGTGGATTAACAAAAATCAGGACAAGGCGGCGAGCCGCAGACAGTACACACGTTACGGCAAGGCGAGCCAACGCTGTACCGGTTTTTGTTAATTCACTATAGCGAAACCCACTTTGTTCGTTTTCAGGTAGCCTGCTTGTTGTTTTCCGTGCGGGTTTGGGCATGAATGCCCGGTTGGCGGTTTTCAGGTAGCCCTAGAGCAGCCAGCCGCCGTCGAAGTGGCGCAGGAATTCGCCGAATTCTTTTTGCGCGTGGCGGATGGCGTTGGCGTCTTGGCTCTCCAGCGTGCGCTCGAACTGCATTACGGCGCGGCCGATGGCCTGGCGCCGTTCGCCGAGGTATTCTTCATACAGGCGTTTGCCTTTTTCCAGCAGGTAGATGTTTTCCTGCTGCTCACGCGGGTGGACTTTGAGCGCGGCGAGGCGTTCGAGCGCGGCCTGCACTTCTTCTTCGCTCAGGTTGATGCTGTTGTGGCGGAAGGTTTGGTTGACTTTGATATTGAGGTCTTCGTTGCTCACGTCCACGTCTAACAGGCCGTTGGCATCGTAGCTGAAGCGCACGTCGATGTTCACTTCACCGGCGCGGCGCGGCGGCACGCGCACTTCGAGCTGGCCGAGCTCGAGGTTTTCGTTGGCCAGCACGGATTCGCCTTGCAGCACGCGAAGCGTGATGGCGGTTTGCCGGTCGTTCATGGTGGAATAGCCGGCCACGCGCGATACGGGCACGGGCATGTTGCGCTCGATAATCGGGCTGAAAATGCCGTGTGTGACGCTGCCGTCCGGCAGCTGTTCGGACACTTCCACGCCCAGCGAGAAGGGCATCACATCGGTGAGCACCACTTCCTCCACGTTGCTGTCGCGCGCCAGCAGGGCGGCCTGCACCGCCGCACCGCGCGCGATGGCCTCATCGGGATTGACCGAGGCTTTGGGAATACGGCCGAACAGCTGGGCGATGGTGTTGCGGACAACCGGCATCCGCGTGGCGCCACCCACCAGAATGATGCTGTCGATTTGGCTCGGGTGCAGCTTGGCGTCGCGCAGTGCACGTTCCAACGGCTGGCGCAACCGCGCCATCAGCGGTTTGGCGGCTTCTTGGAACTCTTGGCGGGTAATCGCGGCGGCGGCCATGCGGTTGCCCACGTTCACCTGCACTTCGGCCTGCATTTCTTCGCCGAGCCTGCGTTTGGCGGTTTCCAAAGCCTGCCACAGTTCGCTGCTGTCGGCGAGGCGGGCGCGTTCTTCGTCGCTCAATTCTTTGCATTTGGCCAGAAAAAGCTGGCGCAACACCTGCACGAAGTCTTCACCGCCCAAGTGGTTGTCGCCCGCGCTGGCGGATACCTGCACCACGCCGTCGAAATAATCGAGCACGGATACGTCGAACGTGCCGCCGCCGAGGTCGTAAATCAAAAATCGGGTGTCGTCGGGCTTTTCCTGCAGGCCGTAGGCCAAGCTGGCGGCAGTGGGTTCGTTGAGCAGGCGCAGCGCGTTGAGCCCGGCCATCTGCGCGGCGTTGCGAGTGGCCTGGCGCTGGATGGCGTTGAAGTAGGCCGGCACGGTAATCACCACATCGCGCACTTCTTCGCCCAAATCGGCTTCGGCATCTTCTTTAAGCTGGCGCAGCACCAGTGCGGAAAGTTCTTCGGCACGGAATTTCTTGCCGTTGAGCCGGAAGATTTTGTCGGTGCCCATGAAGCGCTTGAAGGCGGAGGCGGTGGCCTGCGGGGCGGTGCGCAGCCGCTCGCGTGCGGCCAACCCCACCAGTATTGTGCCGTCGTCCGCCACGCTTACCACGGAAGGTGTGAGTGTGTGGCCGAGCCGATTGGGAATCAGGCGGGTTTCGCCATTGATGAATTGGGCGACGAGACAGTTGGTGGTGCCTAAATCAATGCCGATTTGTGTGGTCATGGTGCAAAAGCGGTGAAGTGAAAGGGCATTATTTTAAGTGGAAACAGGCTACCTGAAAAAGCGGGCTGATGGGCGCAAAGGTAAAAGGCGGCGTGTAAGCAACAAGCTGGGAATATGGTGGCATGTGGTTGCGTATAGGTTACCTGAAAATGAATGGGGTGAGTTTCGCGAAAACAAAGGTAATGGGCGCTGCAGAATAGGTTTATGAGTTTCTACGAAGCTGAACTTTCAGGCAGTCTTTTATTATGCAGTATTGTGATTTGTATTCATTGTGTTATTCCAATACTCCTATACATAAGACAAAACAATTGGAGAGTCAAGTCGCAAACAAAAACCTGCCGCAGCGGGCAGGTTTTCGATAACAACAAAGATTAATCTTCCAGTTTGCGGCCAGACAGTTTTTCTTTGATGCGGGCAGCTTTACCAGTGAGGCCACGCAGGTAGTACAGTTTGGCACGGCGAACGTGGCCGCGGCGTTTCACTTCGATTTTTTCCACGTTGGGGGAATACAGCTGGAAAGTACGTTCCACGCCTTCACCGCTAGAGATTTTGCGCACGATGAAGTTGCTGTTCAGGCCACGGTTGCGGCGGGAAATTACCACGCCTTCGTAGGCTTGCAGACGGGTACGGTTGCCCTCGGTTACGCGCACGGAAACGGATACGGTGTCGCCGGGAGCGAATTCGGGGATGGTTTTGTTCAAACGGGCGATTTCTTCCTGTTCGAGCTGTTGAATCAAGTTCATTGCTATAGTCCTTAAGTTTATGATGGGATATCTCGTTCCTCCTGCTGAATTTTCTGCAGGAGCCTAGATTCCTCTGGGGTTAATGCGCGGCCGGCCAAAAGGTCTGGTCGGCGCTGCAGGGTGCGGCGCAACGCTTGTTCTAAGCGCCATTCCGCAATCAGGGCGTGGTTGCCGCTGCGCAATACAGCGGGCACGGTCATGCCCTGAAATTTTATCGGGCGGGTGTAGTGCGGGCAGTCTAAGAGGTCGTTGGCAAAAGAATCCTGCCCGGCTGAGTCGGCATCGCCCAGCACGCCTGGAATCAGCCTTAACACCGCATCCATCAGCATCATGGCCGGCAATTCGCCGCCAGATACTACAAAGTCGCCAATGCTAATTTCTTCATCGATGGCACTGCTCAGCAGACGCTCGTCGATGCCTTCGTAGCGACCGCACACCAAAATCAAACTGTCCAGTTTAGCCAGTTCGGCTGCTTTTTGATGTGTGAGTGGGCTGCCTTGCGGACTGAGGTAAACCACTTTACCGTTGTGCTGCGCTTTGGCAGCATCGATTGCCGATTGGAGTGGTTCGGCCATCATAATCATGCCTGGGCCGCCGCCGAAAGGTCTGTCATCAATGTAGCCCAATTTGTTATCGGCAAACTGGCGCGGGTTGATGCTGTTGAAATGCCATAAGCCGCGTTGCAGGGCGCGGCCGGTTACGCCGTAGTCGGTGATGCTGCGGAACATCTCGCCAAACAGGGTAACGGCTTGGATATACATCAGTAATCCAAGCCCCAGTCGGCAATGATGCTGCCTTGTTCCAAATCCACATTGTCGATGTAGTGATCGACAAACGGGATTAGTTTGCGGCCATGCTCACCATCCACCACCAAAATATCATGTGCACCGGTTTCCATCAGGCTGTTTACTGTGCCGATGAGTTCGTTTTGCCGGTTGTGCACCGTCAAGCCGACCAAGTCTGCCCAGTAGTATTCGCCTTCTCGAGCGGGCTCAAAATCGCTGCGTTTGATTTCGATGGTGTAGCCGCGCAACAGCTGTGCGGCATCACGGTCGCTTATTTCGGCGAATTTTACTTGCAATTCATCGCCGGCCACCTGGCCGTTTTCCAACGTATAACTGCGGGAAACGCTGTCTTTGCTCAGCTGCCATACAGGGTAGTCCAGCAGGCTGTCGGCATATTCGGTATCGGCGGCTACTTTTACCCAGCCTTTGATGCCGAAAGCGCCTTTCACATAGCCCATGGTTACCCAGTTGTCTTGGCTTCGGCTCATGGCGGGTATTCCGGGATTAAGCGGCTTTCTGCTGCTCTTTTACCAAGCGGGCAACGGCGTCGCTCACTTGCGCGCCTTGGCTCACCCAGTAGTTCAGGCGTTCGGTGTTCAGGCGTACGCGTTCTTGTTTTTCGTTGGCTACGGGGTTGTAGAAACCAACGCGCTCGATGAAGCGGCCGTCACGACGGTTGCGTGAATCGGCTACCACGATGTTAAAAAACGGAGAATGCTTGGAGCCGCCGCGCGAAAAACGGATAACTACCATATTATTATTCCTTCTTCCTTCGGGAAATTTGATCAATAAGAAAACAGCGGATTTTAGGGTAATTTGCCATACGGGCGCAAGCATTTGTTGAAAAAATACCGTTTTACCGTGGTATTGGGTGGACGGTATGCCGCAAGCGGCTCGCTTTGGGTGCGGGGTTGCGCCGTATTTTCAGGTAGCCTTTTTCTTGGTAGATGCTACGCCAACAGGCTACCTGAAACCAAACTCTCGGGCAAACTAGTCAGCTGCCCTTGATTTTCGCAGCAGCGGTGCCATTTGCCTGCTGTTCGTGATGGCGGATTAGATTGCCTTTCGATTCCAAGCCGCCGTGGCTAAAGTTAAATTCATCCGCCCTATATTTGATCAAGCTATTTGGGAGCCGTTTTATGAGCACTTCCGTGATGACCCCGCAAGAAATCGTCCATGAGCTGGACAAGCACATCATCGGCCAGCAGCAGGCCAAAAAGGCCGTGGCCGTGGCCTTACGTAACCGCTACCGCAGAAGCCAGGTGGCCGAGCCGCTGCAAAGCGAAATCGTGCCGAAAAATATCCTGATGATCGGCCCCACCGGCGTGGGTAAAACCGAAATTGCCCGCCGTTTGGCGCGGCTGGCCAATGCGCCGTTTATCAAAATCGAGGCCACCAAGTTTACTGAAGTGGGCTATGTGGGGCGTGATGTGGACAGCATCGTGCGCGATTTAATGGAAATCGCCCTGAAGAATTTGCGCGAACAGGCTGTGCGTAAAAACCGCGACCGCGCCCAAGATGCTGCCGAAAATCGCGTGCTCGACGCGCTCTTGCCGCCTCCGCCGCAAACCGGCTTCGAAGGCGAACCGGCCGAACCGCAGCCCGAAAGCCACACTCGCAAAAAATTCCGCGAAATGCTGCGCCGGGGCGAATTGGATGATAAAGAAATCAACATCGAACTGAGCCAGGCCTCCCCCGCGTCCATGCAAGTGATGGGCCCGCCCGGCATGGAAGAATTCAGCAGCCAGCTGCAAGACATGTTTGCCAACCTCAGCAAAGGCCGCACCAAACCGCACAAAATCAAAGTAGCGGCCGCCATGAAGCTCTTGCTGGACGAAGAAGCCGCCAAACTGATTAACGAAGAAGAACTGCGCGAGCAGGCTGTGCACGCTGTGGAGCAACACGGCATCGTGTTCCTCGACGAAATCGACAAAATCGCGGCCGACAGCAACCGGCACGGCGGCGACGTGTCGCGCCAAGGCGTACAGCGCGACCTTTTGCCGTTGGTGGAAGGCACCACCGTGCAAACCAAATACGGCATGATTAAAACCGACCACATCCTCTTCATCGCTTCCGGCGCCTTTCATCTAAGCAAACCCAGCGACTTGATTCCCGAGCTGCAAGGCCGCTTCCCGATTCGCGTGGAATTGAGCAGCCTCACCGTGGAAGACTTCCAAGCCATCCTCACCAGCACCGACGCCAGCCTCACCAAGCAATACCAAGCCCTGCTGGCCACCGACGGCGTAGAGCTCGATTTCGCTCCCGACGGCATCACCCGCCTGGCCGAAATCGCCTTCCAAGTGAACGAGAAAACCGAAAACATCGGCGCCCGCCGCCTGCACACTGTGCTGGAAAAACTGCTGGAAGACGTATCTTTCCACGCCCCGCAAGGCATCACGCAAATTACCGCCGCCTATGTAGACGAGCGGCTGGCCGAAGTAGCCGAACAGGAAGATTTGGCGCGGTACGTGCTGTAAGCTGTTTGGATAAGAGCAGGCTACCTGAAAATTTAGCTTCGTAGAAACCTTGCTGCATTGCGTTTCAGGTAGCCTTTTTATGGGCGAGCTTGGTCAAGGTTGTGGTAAAAGCTCAGACAATCTGCCATTAGAATGTTTTAAAGATTGTTAATATCGCTGCAACACCATACAATCCGGCTGCCGGCAGCTTTCCTAAAAGTATGCCGGTTATTCAAATAATCTTTATTCCTATGAGGAAAACGCAACATGAAAAAAATTCTGGCTACATTGATTGCCCTTGCCGTTCCTGCCGCCGCTTTGGCTGACGACAACCAAGGTTTCTATGTTCAAGGCGACCTGGGCCATGCTTCGGTAAAAGGCAAGGTTTATGGCGAAAGCGCCACGGCCAAAGGCTTCAGCCCGCGCCTTTCTGCCGGTTATGATTTCGGCAACTTCCGCGTGGCTGCCGACTATACGCACTACAAATCCCGCAGCGAAAGCGGCCGAATCAGCAGCTCGACCACTTATGATGCCGAAGCCAAATTCCAAAGTTTCGGTGTTTCCGCCATTTATGATTTCGACCTGAATGCTCCGGTGAAACCTTATGTGGGCGGTCGCGTAGCGCTTAACCGCGTATCGTTCGACACCACTGAAAACGGCACTGGCTACACCGAGCACTATCACCACCGCGAAACTAAAACCGGCGTCGGCATCGTGGCCGGCGTGGGCTACGACATCACCCAGAATATTGCTCTGGATGCAGGCTACCGCTACAACTACTGGGGCAAATTCGACGGCGTGAAAGTGGACTCCCACGAAGTTTCCGCCGGTGTGCGCGTGAAATTCTAATTGCCCGAACCGGCAGCCCGGCTGTGTGCCGGGTTGAACAAAACAAAGGCTACCTGAAAGTTTAGCTTCGCAGAAACCTTGCTGCGTTGCGTTTCAGGTAGCCTTTTTTTGCCTGTGGTTTTATTGCGCTTGGCTGGCGCCGGCGGCTTTGGCTTCCCAGTAGGCGGCCAGGCGTTGGTCTTCGGGGGTGAATCCGGAGGCCATGCGGTAGTATTGGGAGAGTCGGATGGCGGCGGCGGTGTCGCCGTTTTCGGCTTTGGGTTGCAGGCGGGCGATTTGCTGCGGGCTGAGGGCGAAGATGCTGCCGGTGGAGAGCGGGGCTTCGGGGTCGTAGTGCATTTCGTCCAGCACGGCCTGCAGGTGCGGCGGCAGGGGCACGCCGCGCTGTTGGAGTTCGTATGCCCAGGAGGCGGCATCGAGATAGCGGTATTGGGCGAGGAATTTTTCGGCGGTGGCGCGGATTTCTTCGTTGGTTCGCGGCTCGGTAATTTGCGGCTCGCTGGTTTGTGGTTCGCTGGTTTGCAGAGGCTGCGGGCTGGAGGCGGCGGTGGGCATGGCGGGGTCTTTCTGGCAGGCGGTAAGGAGGAAAAGGCAGGAGAGGAGAGCGGGCAGGCGTTTCATGGCTTTCCTTTTGGGATGTGTTTTCGTTTGGCTGAAGGCTACCTGAAAAACGGCAGCAGAGAGGTTTCAGGTAGCCTTTAGCTTTTGCTGCCAGCCAGGCCGAAGTGCCAGGCGCCGACATCGAGGCGCACGCAGAGGTAGCGCCAGAGCAGGGGGCGGCGAACGGGGAGGGTAGCGGCAAGGGGGCGCAGCAGGGCGATTTTGGCGGGCTCGGTGAGCAGCAGCGCGCCTTTCACGGCGGTTTGCAGTTGTTTGGGCGAGAGCTCGGCAGCGCGGGTTAGGGCTTCGGCAGCTGGGTGTTGTGTGAGGCGGCCGGGCGGCGGGGTAGGGGCGAGATAGGCTTTGAGCAGCAGCCAGAGGTAGGTTTGCTCGAGGTTGGTGCCGTGTTGGCGGAAGCGGTTGCGGATTTGGTCGAGCAGGGCTTGCAGGACATGGTCTTCTTGCATCACGAGGGCGGGCAGGAGGTGTTCGAGCAGCTCGGTGCTGGGCAGCAGGGGATGCTGCTGTAAGCGGGCAAGCTGCTGCCAAACGAAGGGGCTGATGCCGCCGTTGTGTTCGGCCTGGTGCCAGCAGCTGGCGGGCAGGGCGGGCACTTGAAACAGGCAGAGCAGGGCGGCAGAGGCATATTCGCCATCGTAGGCGGCGGCCTGCCAGTCGGCTTGCAGGGGCAGATACGGGGCGGACGGGCGGTGGCGGTGGATGCGCGCCTGCATCAGGGCCTGCCGATGGCGGTAGAGGTGTTCGGCTTCTTCTGCTTCGGCGCTCATCGGTTGCGGGGCGGCGAAGCTGAGATGAACGGGGGAAGGCAGGGCGAAGCTGTCGTCGTCGGCCAGTTCTCCGGCCAGTCGGCGTGCGGCGGCGGCATCGAGCCTGCGGATGCGTTCGATGAGCGGCGGGTGGGTGGCGGCGAGGCCGCCGGGGCGGATGCGGCCGAACATCAGGTGGGCGTATTCGTGGGCTTCGGGGGAGGCGAGGCGGCAGGAGGCGGTGCGGGCGCTTTTGCGCAGGGCTTCGATCAGCGGGGCAGTTTGGCGGGTAAGCTGCACGGCAGAAGCGTCGGCCATAAATTCGCGCTCGCGGCACACGGCGGCCTGCAGCCAGAGGGCAAACACGCTGCCTACCGAGCCAAGCGCAATCAGGAGGACGCCAAGGGCTTGCAGCGGCAGGGACTGCATCACGATTTCCACGCCGTTGTCGAAAGGATGGTTGTCTACATTTTTGCGGCGGCGGTATTCCAGATAATGTTCATTGTCACGGCCGTAGAGGAAATAGCGCCCGCTGCTGGCGATGCCCTGCAGGCCGTGCAGCCAGGCGGCCAGGTAGCAGTTTAGGCGCATGTCGCCGTTGCGGATGTGGCTGAATTCGTGGGCGACGATGGCTTGCAGTTCGTCGCGCGTGAGCAGGTTGATGGCGCCTTGGGTAACGCCGATTACGGCGCTGCGCGGGCTCATGCCGGCGGCAAAGGCGTTGATGCTGCCGTCGCGGCGCAGCAGGTACACCGGCGGGGTGGGTAGGCCGGCGGAAAGCGCAGTTTCCGCTACCACGTTGAGCAGCCGCCGTTCGGCAAAGGTGGCATCGGTCAGTTGCAAGGCCTCGCCGCCCAGCCGCTTGGCTATCGCTTCGCCGCCACGCCGCAGCTCGCGCAGGCGGTGCAGGCTCAGACCGATGGTGAGCGCACACACAAACAGGGCGGGCGGCAGGTAGTACCACCACAGGCTGTGCTGTACTTTGGCGCCGAACAAAAACGGCAGGCTGCCGAGCCCGGCGGAAGTGATGGCGACTGTGCCGATCAGTGCCAGCACATAGAACACCACCAGCCGCACGGTGCGGTGGCGCGATTGCTGCTGGCGGTGGAAGAAGCGCATGGGGAAATCCTTGGGAGGGGGAATATGGCTAAAATCATGATTTCTTCCCACAAGGCGAGCCAACGCAGTAGGAAGGAATCTATAGCTTGAATATAGCCAATCCGGCGGGCGAGGTAAAGGCTACCTGAAAGAGGATTGGCATTGGTTTTAACTTCGTTGAAGCGGCGCTTTAGCTTCGCAGAAACTTAGCCTTGGCTTCGCCAAGATTTCGTTTTAACTTCGTTGAAGCTGCGCTTTCAGGTAGCCTTTCTGTCGCTCCACTTGGCAAACCCGCCGCCGTGCTATACCCTTGTCCCGATTCGTTAAACCACCTTGAAGGAACCGAAATGCCCGCCTCCTGCCCGCTGTGCCGTGCCGAAAATGAAACCGTGCTGTGGCAAAACAGCCGCCTGCGTGTGATTGCCGTAAACGACACGCCCGCCGCACCCGCGTTTTGCCGCGTGATTTGGCGCGACCATGTGGCCGAGATGACGGATTTGCCTGCAGCAGAGCGGCAGGAAATGATGGCGGCGGTGTGGCGCACCGAAGCGGCGATGCGTCGGGTATTGCACCCGGTTAAAATCAATCTGGCCAGCTTCGGCAACCAAGTGCCGCACCTGCATTGGCATGTGATTGCCCGCTTTGAAAACGATGCGTTTTTCCCCGATTCGATTTGGGCTGCGCCACGCCGCGAAGCCGTGCCCGAGCTGCCGGAAGGCTGGCAGCGGCAGGTGGCCGAGCTGTTGGCTAAGGAGGAAGAAACAGACGGGCTGGTATAATGCCTGCCTGCCCAATGTAAAGGCTACCTGAAACCGCTATCGCAGGTTTGCTTTAACGGCAGTATCTGTTGTGAATGATGGAATGGAAAAGTTATGCTGAAACAGCCGTATTTATTGACGATTTCGCCCGGCTCGCTCATTTTGTTTGATAACGGCCAAGACAATTTCCTCAACGAATTCCATCAAGAATTTGCAGATTATGCGATTGAGGGCGAATATGAAAACTTGTGGTATCTGCTCGGCACGGACGCATTCTTTGCCGTGCGCGAGAACCAACTTGTTTTGCAGGATTGGAACGGCAAAACCTACTTCACCTTGCCGTTATCCGAGCCTTTAAAATTGGCCGATCATTGTGGCATTATGCTGATCGACACGCCCGAGCCGGTGGCTGCGGCAACGCTCCAAGCCGCATTCGGCAATGTGGCAGACAATAATGAAGCCCTGTCGCAAGCCCTGTTTGACTTTGAAGCACAAAACGGCTGGAGCAGATACGACTGCCAGGCTTTGTGCATCTGCCTGTTCAGCGAAAAAGAACAAGAGCGGATGAAACAAGAATTTGATTTGGCATAAACGCTTTCAGGTAGCCCCAAGGTTGCCTGCTCCCAACACCACCTCAACCGAATTAAGGAAACCCGTCATGCTGTTCCCCCATCTTTCCCGCCGCCGTTTTCTCAGCGCCTCCGCCACTCTGGCCGGGGCAGGCGTGTTGCAGGCGTGCAGTACGCCGGCGATGCCCGTATCGCCGTCCAACCAAAACAGAACCGGCAGCGGCAATACACCGGCACGCCCCGCCCGCAGCGGTAGCGGCACCACCTTGCGCGTGGTAGCTCCTTCCGGCTTCGCGCCCCGAGCCGAACAGGCGCAGGCCGGGCTGTTGCGCCTGTATAACGCCGGCTTCACCATCACCAACCAGCAGGCCGTGGAGCGCCGCAGCCAGCGGTTTGCCGGCACAGATGCCGAACGCATCGCCGATTTCCAAGATGTGGCTTCCGGCAAAGTACCCACCCCGCAAGTGCTGATGGGCATGCGCGGCGGCTACGGCGCAGTACGCCTGCTGCCCCATATCGACTGGCCATCGCTTGGCGCACGTATGCGCGAACACGGCACCCAGCTTTTCGGCTTCAGCGACGTGTGCGCCATCCAGCTCGCCCTGCTCGCCCAAGGCAATATGTGCAGCTTTGCCGGCCCCATGCTTTATAGCGGTTTCGGCAAAGCCCAGCCCTCGGTATACACCATGCAAGCCTTTATCGACGGCAGCACCCGCGCCGATTTGAGCATTCAAGTATCGGAAGTACAGGCCGCCAACGTGCCCACCCTGCACGGCACCATGTGGGGCGGCAACCTCAGCGTGATTGCCTCCCTGGCCGGCTCGGCCTACCTGCCGCAGCCCGAAGGCGGCATCCTCTTCCTCGAAGACGTGGGCGAACAGCCCTACCGCCTCGAACGTATGCTGCAAACCCTGCATCTGGCCGGCATCCTCAAACGGCAACAGGCCATCGTGCTCGGCAACTTCCGCATGGGCAGCGCGCGCGACGTGTACGACGGCGGCTACGACCTCTCCAGCGTGATCCGCACCCTGCGCCGCATCAGCGGCATCCCCGTGCTCACCGGCTTTCCCTTCGGCCACATCAGCGACCTCGCCACCTTCCCGTTGGGCGTGCAAACCACCATCCGCGGCAACAGCACCGGCGGCTACAGTGCCTCCTTCAGCGGACATCCCACGCTCAACCCCGCCGCCCTCACGCTCAACAACCTGCTGCCGCCCCCACCCTCGTCCGACAGCCCGGCCGCAGCGGAAGACAGCAGCGAAGCCAGCGAATAGCCGCAGGATTTCAGGTAGCCTGACCAAAGAAAGGCTACCTGAAAACATACCGATTGATTCAGGAGGCGGCACAAAAATGCTGGAATTTCACGATTGCGAAAAAAATATTTCCGAACAAGAAATTCGGGAAGTGGAAAACAAATTAGGGGTCTTCTTCCCCGCAGACTTTAAGGCGCACTATCTGAAGTGGAACGGCGGCACACCCAACAAACCTATATTTGAAAACCCAAACATCGATTACGACTATATCGAAATCAGAGATTTCATTGCCGTCAAATACGTCCGCGATTTTGGTGACGACCCCGACTTTACCTTGGAAGGCAGGGCGGTAAACGAATGGGGAAAAATGGAAGTGCCGCCCGACTTAATCCCCTACGCCTTTGATTGGGGTGGCAACTACATTTGCCTGCACAAAAACAGCGGCAGGATTTACTACTATGTGCGTGACGTGTGGAGCGATAACATCAGCACGGAAGCCAACTTCGTGAAAAACACCATCCTAATCGCCGATTCGTTCACAGAATTCCTGTCTTACCTGCATACCGACCCGGAAGAGTGAGCAGGCTACCTGAAACCCAAACTATGACCCGCAAAAAAACCGACGCCTTCACCCGCCTCACCCAAGCCCTCGAAGTTTTGCCCAACGTCGGCCCCAAATCCGCCCGCCGCATGGCCTACGAGCTGCTGCGCCACAAGCGCGAAGGCGCTGCCGAGCTGGCCGCCGCCCTGCAGCATGCCCTCACCGCCGTGCAGCATTGCCGCCTGTGCAACACCTTCTGCGAAGGCGAGCTTTGCGCCATCTGCGCCGACCCCGCGCGCGACGGCCGCCGCCTGATGATTGTGCACCTGCCCGCCGACGTGGCCGGCATGGAAGCCGCCCATTGCCACGACGGCCTCTATTTCGTGCTCATGGGGCAAATCAGCCCCGCGCAGGGCATGGATTTGCAGCATATCGCGCTCGACAAACTGGTTGCCCGCCTGCAAGAGAGCGAAGTGGAAGAAGTGATCATCGCCACCGCCTTCACTCCCGAAGGCAACGCCACCGCCTATGTGCTGGCCGAGCTGTTCAAAAACCTGCCCTACCGAGTGAGCCGCCTGGCTCAGGGCATGCCGCTGGGCAGCGAGCTGGAATACATCGACGCCGGCACGCTGGCGCAATCCGTGTATGAACGGCGGCTGGTGAAAGAGCTGGGCGGGGAGGAAGAATAGCCAGTGGGCAGGAAAGGAAAAGAGGCTACCTGAAATTTCAGGTAGCCTTTTGCCAACCGCCGAGCCGTATCTTAGCCTCCATCAAAACCGCCGCCGCACGAAGCTGTTAGAATCTCTCTGACCGCTGAATTTAGAGTGCGGCAACACAACGAAGGAGGCATCTCATGGATCTAACCCAATTAGCCGAACAAACCCGCGCCCTTGCGCTTGATATACTGCACCAATCCGCCATCGGCGAAGGGCAGATTTTCGTGCTCGGCCTTTCTACCAGCGAAGTGATCGGCGGCCGCATCGGCAAGAATTCCAATCAGGAAGTGGGCGAAGTGATCGTGAAAACCCTGCTCGACATCCTGAACGAACGCAAAATCTACCTCGTCGTGCAAGGCTGCGAGCACATCAACCGCGCCTTGGCCGTGGAGCGTGAGTTGGCCGAAAAATACGGGCTGGAAATCGTGAACGTATTGCCCGGCCTGCACGCAGGCGGCAGTGCGCAGCTGGCTGCCTTCAAATATATGCGCGACCCGGTGGAAGTGGAATTCATCACCGCCCACGCCGGGCTCGACATCGGCGACACCTCCATCGGTATGCACATCAAACACGTGCAAATCCCCCTGCGCCCGCAACAGCGCGAACTGGGCGCCGCCCACGTCTGCGCCCTGGCCAGCCGCCCGCGTCTGATCGGCGGCGAACGCGCCGGACACTACAAAGACAGCATCCGCCGCGTGTAACACCAAGCGGCAGGACAAAGGCTACCTGAAAGCGCGAACCGCTAATGTAGTTAAAATCACGGTACACTTTTCAGGTAGCCTTTCTCTTTCCTTCTCGCCAATACTGCTACAATGCCCGCCTTCCGAAACCACCCGCCAAAGGCTACCTGAAAATGTCTGCCGACCGTTATGCCGTGTTTGAAAATCTCAATGCTCCCGAAACCGCTGCTTTTGCCGCTGCCGAACATGCGCAAACGCAAGCCTGGCTGGAGAGCCGGCCGGATTACGAGCCGCTGCGCCGCGATATTTTGGAGGTGTTGCAAGACGAGCAGCAGATTCCGTTTTGCCAGGAGCACCGCGCGCGGATGTATCACTTTTATCAGAGCGAGGAGTTTTCAAAGGGCGTGTACCGCGTGTGCAGCGCGGCTTCGTACCGTGCCGGTCTGCCGGAATGGGAGGTGTTGTTTTCGGTGGCGGATTTCGATGAGGTGCTGGGCGAGGATGTGTATTTAGACGGCGTGTCGCACTATGTGGAGCAGCCGAATCGGGTGTTGCTCTCGCTCAGCCCGGGCGGCGGCGATGCGGCGTTTACGCTGGAATTCGATTTGGAAACGCGCCAAGTGGTGCCCAACGGGTTTCACTTTCCGGCGGGCAAAAACCATATTGCCTGGCGTGATGAAGACAGCGTGTGGGTGTGCCCGGCTTGGGACGAGCGCCAGCTCACGGCTTCGGGCTATCCGCGCGAGGCGTGGCTGTTGCGGCGCGGGCAGAGCTTCGAGGAGGCGCAGCCGCTGCTGCAAACGGCGGCGGAGTCGGTGTGGGTGCACGCTTGGCGTTATCTGGATGCGCAGGGTGCGCCGCTGGATTTGCTGGAAGAAAGCACGGGCTTTTTCAGCCGCCGATATTTTCAGGTAGCCTCCGACGGAGTGCTGCTGCCTTTGGGGCTGCCTGAAACTTGCGAAATTTGCGGTTATTTGGGCGGCTGGCTGCTGGTGTTGCTCAAGCACGACTGGCTGCGGGCCAATCAAAGCTATGCGGCGGGCAGCCTGGTGGCGGTGAAGCTGAACAAGGGCGTGCTGGGGCAGGCGCAATGCCTGTTTGCGCCGCAGGCGGGACAGTCGGTGGAGGGCGTGGAAACCACGCGCCATTTTGTGGCGGCTACCTTGCTGGATAATGTTTCAGGTAGCCTCAAGGCTTGGCGTTTGCAGCAGGGGCAGTGGCAGCCGGCCGAAGTGCCCGAACTGCCGCTGGAGGGAGCGGGAGTGCTGGAGTTTGCCGACCAGCCTTGGGGCGGCGATGTGCTGTATATCGCGGCCAGCAGCTTCCTTTCCCCGCTCACGCTCTATACGCTGGATCTGCATCGGCAGGAGTGGTGTGTGATGCGTCGCCAGCCTGCGCAGTTTGATCCGGAGGGGTTGAGCGTGCGGCAGTTGCACGCGGTGTCGGCCGATGGCGAGCGCATTCCGTATTATCACGTGGGCGGTGGTGAGCCGGACGCGCCCGCGCTGGTGTATGCCTACGGCGGCTTCGGTGTGCCGGAACTGCCGCATTATTTGGGCATCATCGGCCGGCATTGGCTTGCGCAGGGTGGTGCGTTTGTGTTGGCCAATATACGGGGCGGCGGCGAATTCGGCCCGGCTTGGCACGCTGCCGCCCAAGGCGCGGCACGCAAACATAAGAGCGTGGAAGATTTGGTGGCCGTGGCGCAGGATTTGGCCGCGCGCGGTTTGTCTGCACCCGAACGCATCGTGTTGCAGGGCGGCAGCAACGGCGGATTAGTATGCGCCGCTGCTTATTGTGCCGCGCCGCAGAGTATTGGCGGCATGGTGTGCGAAGTGCCGCTCACCGATATGTTGCGCTATCCGCACCTCTTAGCCGGCGCTTCGTGGCAGGAAGAATACGGCAATCCCGATGCCGAGCCGGATAGAGGCTACCTGAAAAAACTTTCGCCCTACCATAATCTGTACGATGGCCAAACCTACCCGCCCGCCCTCATCACCACCAATCTGAGCGACGACCGTGTGCATCCCGCCCATGCGCTCAAATTCCACGCCCGCCTGCGTGAAATCGGCGTGAATAGCCGCCTCTACGCTCCCGAAGCCGGCGGGCATGCGGGCAATGCCTCGCAGGAAGAAGTGGCCGCCGAGCTGGCTGCTGTGTTGGTGTTTTTGCGGCAAACAGTATGCAAATAGCGGAATAGTGGCAGCGGATATCGGGCTGGCTAATGCTGCAGCAGTTGCTGAAATTTCACTATAAAGGCAGATGCCTGCTATTGCCTGTTTATATCGGCTTTTTGGCGTAGTTTGCAAAGGCCGTGCGCTATGCTAATATGCGCACCGTTATTTTCAGGTAGCCTCAAAATCTTTGCAGGGCATGGATAGCAAAACGCATATAAATCCGTTACAATGCCATTTTTAGAGAACTACCTTTAAAATTTTTCCCCGTTTATTTAAGGACAAGGACCCCGCAATGGAAAATATCGAACAACGTGTGAAGAAAATCGTTGCCGAACAATTGGGTAAGAGCGAAAGCGAAGTGAAAAACGAATCTTCTTTCAGCGAAGATTTGGGCGCTGACTCTCTGGACGTGGTTGAGCTGGTAATGGCTTTGGAAGAAGCTTTCGGCTGCGACATCCCCGATGAAGAAGCTGAAAAAATCACTACCGTTCAACAAGCCATTGACTTCGTTACTTCCCGCTCCAACTAATCGGCAGCAGGTTTAACAGCAGAATATCAGCCTCTGCCCCGGCGCATTTCCCGCCAAGGGCAGGGGTTTTTGTTATTGCGGCTGCTTTCGGGCAGGCCGAAGGATAGATAAACAATCATGAGTCAGAGAAGAGTGGTGGTAACCGGGCTGGGGCAGATTTCCCCGGTGGGCAACAACGTGGCCGATGCCTGGCAAAACCTGTTGGCCGGCGTGAGCGGCATTGGCCGGATTACCCGTTTTGACGCGGGCGAACTGAGCGCCCAAATTGCCGGCGAAGTGAAAGATTTTCAAATCGGCGATTACATCGGCGCCAAAGAAGCGCGCCGCATGGATGCCTTTATCCACTACGGCATCGCCGCTGCCTTGCAGGCGGTGGCCGACGCCGGGCTGGATGACTACGCCGCCTTGGATAAAACCCGCGTGGGCGTGAATATCGGTTCCGGCATCGGCGGCTTGCCTTCGATTGAGGAAACCGGCATCGTGGTGCACGAAAACGGCCCGCGCCGCATCAACCCCTTCTTTATTCCTGGCTCGTTGATCAATCTGATTGCCGGCCACGTTACCATCCTTAAAGGCTATCAAGGCCCCAGCTACGGCATAGTGTCTGCCTGTACCACTGGTGCGCACTGCATCGGCGATGCCGCCCGCATGATTCAATACGGCGATGCCGACGTGATGGTGGCCGGCGGTGCCGAAGGCGCGGTGTGTATGCTTGGTGTGGGCGGTTTTGCCGCCATGAAAGCGTTGTCTACCCGCAATGACGACCCCGCGACTGCTTCCCGCCCGTGGGATAAAGACCGCGATGGCTTCGTGATGGGCGAAGGTGCCGGCGTGCTGGTGCTGGAAGAATACGAACACGCCAAAAAACGCGGCGCGAAAATCTACGCCGAACTGGCCGGTTTCGGCATGAGCTCCGATGCGCACCACATTACCGCGCCGAATGCCGAAGGCCCAGCCTTGGCCGTGGCCCGCGCCCTGAAAGATGCCGGTCTCAATCCGAGCGACATTGATTATGTGAACGCGCACGGCACGTCTACCCCGCTGGGCGATGCCAACGAAACCACTGCGCTGAAACTTGCCTTCGGCGAGCACGCCAAAAAACTGGTGGTTAATTCCACCAAATCCATGACCGGCCACCTGCTCGGCGGTGCCGGCGGTGTGGAAGCCGTGTATTCCGTGTTGGCGCTGTACCATCAAAAATCACCGCCCACCATCAATATCTTCGAGCAAGACATTGAAGGCGGCTGTGATTTGGATTACTGCGCCAACGAAGCCCGCGACCTGCCCATCCGTGCAGCCATTTCCAACTCATTCGGTTTCGGCGGCACCAACGGCACGCTTGCGTTCAAACGCTTTAACGGCTGATTAAGCACCGGTATTTAGAGTATAAAAGGCTACCTGAAAACGCAACGAAGCGGAGTTTCTGCAAAGCTAAAACCCGTTTGCCGTTTTTCAGGTAGCCTTTATAGCAAATTAACATGCTGCCTATACCGGACAGCGAGCGATGGGCAGTGCAGATAGCACGGCAAGGTAAGGCCAACACAGTGGCGAAAGTTAAGTTAATTTGCTCTATCACCAGCAATCAACACAGGAGTACACCATGCAAATCTGCATCATCGGAGCCGGTGCTTGGGGCACGGCATTGGCCATCCACTTTGCCCAAAACGGCCAGCAAGTTTGCCTGTGGACACGCGAAACCGAACATGCTGCCGCCATGCGTGCCGAGCGCATCAACTCAGGCTACCTGAAAGATTTTCCCTTCCCTGAAACGCTCAGCATTGCCGACACACCGCCGCCCAAGCCCGAGCTCGTCATCATCGCCACTCCCACCGCCGGCTTGCGCGGCAGCCTGCAAACCATGCGGCAATGGGGCTGGGGCGATATTCCCGTGCTCACTGCCTGCAAAGGTTTCGAGCAAGGCAGCGGCCTGCTGCCGCACCAAGTGGTGCGTGAAGAGCTGCCGGACAACCCGCGCATCGGTATTTTGTCCGGGCCCAGTTTTGCCCAAGAATTGGCGCAACAGCTGCCCTGCGCCGTTACCCTCGCTTCCGACAACACTGCTTGGATTGAATCACTCGCCGCCGCGCTCAGCTCCGCCGTGCTGCGCCTGTATGCCAACGACGATATGGTGGGTGTGGGAGTGGGTGGTGCAGTGAAAAATGTGATGGCCATCGCGGTGGGCATCGCCGACGGCCTGCAATACGGCCTTAACGCCCGTGCTGCCCTGATGACGCGCGGCTTGGCCGAAATCAACCGCCTGGCGCTGGCTTTGGGTGCAAAGCAAACCACCCTGATGGGTTTGGCCGGCATGGGCGACCTGATCCTCACCTGCACCGGCTCGCTTTCGCGTAACCGACAAGTTGGCCTCAAACTGGCCGAGGGCAAACCACTGCCTGTGATTTTGTCCGAACTCGGCCATGTGGCCGAAGGCGTGTACACCATCCGAGAAGCTGGAGCGCAGGCAGCCAAACTCGGCATTGAAATGCCCATCACGCGCATCCTGAACGAGCTTTTAGACGGCAGTATTGATGTGAATGATGTGGCCGAGCGGCTGATGCTGCGCGAAATCCGCAGCGAATAATTACCACCGAACCTATCTTGCCATCGTAATGCGAGCGGATTTTACAGAAGGTATTTAATTATAAATTTTCCCAGTGCTTGTTCCGTATGGCGCAAGTTTCAGTATAATGCGGCCAGGTTGCTGCTTCTGGCAGCCAGAGATTTAGCAAGAGATAGATTCATGAATAATCAACTTGAACATTTGCAAAACTCCATCGAAACACTGGGGAGCCGTTATCAGGCTGCTGTGCGTGAAAAGCAGGCGCTGAGCAAAAAAATTAGCGAGATGGATGCGGCCTGGCAGAAACAGCGCCATGATCATCGTGCTACTATGGATGGATTGCAACTGGCCTATAGTGAAAGAATGTCACGCATGGAGCGCGAGCTCACCAGCCAGATTGAGGCCCTACAGCAAGAAAACGCCGCTTACCGCAAGCTATTGGAGCAAAGTGCCGCGGATATCCGCGCCTTGCTACAACGCTTGCCGGTGCCCGCCGCTAAGGAGCAGGTTGTATGAGTATCGAACAAGTCAATGTGGATATCCTGGGGCGCCAGTTCAACATCGGTACGCCCAACAGCGAGAAAGAAACCTTGCTGCAGGCGGTGCATATGCTGAACCAGAAAATCGGCGTGATCCAATCTTCCGGCCGGATTGTGGAAACCGATAAAATCGTGATTATGGCCGCACTGAACCTCACTCACGACCTGCTTAAAATGAGCGCGAAAGATGGTTTGGCAATTGGCGAAATTGAGCGTAGAATAAGCGCCATGATCGAAAGTTGCGATAAAGCACTTGATTTGGAAAAGTAAACCGATTATTCTTCTTTATAACCCTGCGGTGTTTGTGAAGGCACACTATTCCTTTGAACCAATAATTTCGCTTCAGGCTGCAGATTGAGTGGTGGGCGTGCGCGTTCCTCGTGGACGTACCCGAAACTGCCGGAAGTGGCCAACCTTGATTCAAGGTTCAAGCGAATCGAGCCAAAGCGGCATTCGCGGGGTTACCCATACTAAAAGCCGGTATCGTGGATGCCGGCTTTTGCGTCGGCTGCAAGATTTTCAGGTAGCCTCCATTCCGGTTGAGGCTACCTGAAAAGTTTAATTCCGACCGAAGCACTCAGCCAATATGTTAAAATAACCGCTTATTCCCATACTTAAACACACACCAACCACCATGGCACTCCTACAAATCGCCGAGCCCGGCCTCTCTGCCGCCCCGCACAAACACCGCCTAGCTGTCGGTATCGACTTGGGCACTACCAACAGCTTGGTAGCCACCGTGAAAAGCGGCCATGCTGCCTGCTTGCCCGATGAAGAAGGCCGTTTCCTACTGCCTTCGGTGGTGCGCTATGGTGCTGATGGGCAAATCATCACCGGCCGGGCTGCCCTGCAAAGCCAAACTGCCGACCCGGCCAACACCGTCAGCTCCGCCAAACGCCTGATCGGCCGCAAATTGGAAGACATCGATACCAGCCATCTGCCTTACCGTTTCGGCCAATCCGACCAACTAATCGACCTGCAGACCCGCCAAGGTGCGAAAACGCCGATCGACGTATCTGCCGACATCCTGCGCTCGCTCAAAGCCCGCGCCGAACAGAGCCTTGGGGGCGAATTAGTGGGTGCGGTTATCACCGTGCCGGCCTATTTTGATGATGCCCAACGCCAAGCCACCAAAGATGCCGCCCGCCTGGCCGGGCTGAACGTGCTGCGCCTGCTCAACGAGCCCACCGCCGCCGCCATCGCCTACGGGCTGGATAATGCTGCCGAAGGCACCTTTGTGGTGTACGACCTCGGTGGTGGCACCTTCGACGTATCCATTTTGCAGCTTTCCAAAGGACTGTTCGAAGTGAAGGCCACCGGCGGCAATTCTGCGCTTGGCGGCGACGATTTCGACCACCGCATGCTGTGTCATCTGATTGAAGTGAATCGTCTTTCTATCACCAACGCCCAAGACAGCCGCCTGCTGCTCAGCCTGGTGCGTCGTGCCAAAGAAGAGCTCAGCAGGCTACCTGAAAGCCGTATCCAAGCCGTGCTAAGCGATGGTACATCGATCGATACCATCTTCACCCGTACCCAATTCCATGCTCTCACCCAGCACCTCGTGGCACAAACCCTTGTGCCAGTGAAGCAGGCGTTGAAAGACGCCGGCATCAGCAAAGGCGATATCGGCGGCGTGATTATGGTGGGCGGTGCCACCCGCATGCTGCATGTGCAACAGGCTGTGGCCAACTTCTTCGGCCAAACCCCGCTCACCAATCTAGATCCCGACCAAGTGGTTGCACTCGGCGCCGCCATGCAGGCCGACGTGCTGGCCGGCAACAAGCGCGACAACGACTGGCTGTTGCTCGATGTTACCCCCCTCTCACTCGGCCTCGAAACCTACGGCGGGCTGGCTGAGAAAATCATTCCGCGCAACAGCACCCTGCCTACTGCCCGCGCCCAAGAGTTCACCACCTTCAAAGACGGCCAGACCGCCATGACCATCCACGTGGTGCAAGGCGAACGCGAGTTGGTGGCCGACTGCCGCAGCCTAGCCAAATTCACCCTGCGCGGCATTCCGCCGATGGTGGCCGGTGCCGCCCGTATCCGCGTTACCTTCCAAATCGATGCCGACGGCCTGCTTTCCGTGTCTGCCCGCGAGCAAACCACCGGCGTGCAGGCGCAAATTGAAGTGAAACCCTCCTACGGCCTCGACGACGAAACCATCACCCGTATGTTGTCCGACAGCATCAGCCACGCCGGAGGCGATGCTGCCGCCCGTGCCCGTGCCGAAGCCGTGGTGGAAGCCGAAAGCCTGATTGATGCAGTGGAGGCCGCGTTGGAGCTGGATAGTGACCTGCTCGATGAGAGCAGCCTTGCCGCTATTCGCGCCCAAATCTCCACCCTGCAAAGCCTACTGCCCGAAGCCGAAGCCAACCCCATCCGCAACGCCACCGCCGCCCTTGCCGCCGGCACCGACGATTTTGCCGCCAAACGCATGGACCGCAACATCCAGCGCGCTCTCACTGGCCAGCGGGTGGAAGATATGGCGTGAATAGGGCAGAGTTTGATAAAGGCTACCTGAAAGCGCAGCTTCAACGAAGTTAAAACGAGGTTTCCGAAGGAAGGCCGAGTTTCTGCAAAGCTAAAAATTTCAGGTAGCCTTTTGTGTGTGGAGCTGGCGGGATAGAGCAGTGTGGTCATGCCGCTGTTTGGTTTTATCCACCCCTGCAAATTTTCAGGTAGCCTGCTTCCTGTCGAGGCTACCTAAAACCCATCCCGCCGCTTGCCGCTGCAGACGGGATTTGTTATCATCTGTGGCGCATTAAGAGTTGGGAATCCATGCCAACCTGCCCGCCGCAAACGGCGCGTAAGGTGGACGGCCGAGAGGCCGATGTGGCTCGTCTGAATCAGGCCGGGCAATATCTCTTCCCGCCTGGTGCGGGATTTTTTATTGCCCGTTGAGCCCTCCTTGCTAGGCTGCAAGGTTTATCTATTATCTGAAAGACATATCATGAGCGAATACCTCTTCACCTCCGAATCTGTTTCCGAAGGCCATCCCGACAAAGTGGCCGATCAAGTATCCGATGCCATTCTCGATGCCGTCCTCACCCAAGACCCCAAAGCCCGAGTGGCTGCCGAAACGCTGGTGAACACCGGCCTGTGCGTGCTGGCCGGGGAAATCACCACTACCGCACACGTGGACTACATCAAAGTGGCGCGTGAAACCATTGCTAAAATCGGCTACAACTCTTCCGAGCTCGGCTTTGATGCCAACGGCTGCGCGGTGGGCGTGTATTACGACCAGCAATCACCCGACATCGCCCAAGGCGTGAACGAAGGCGAAGGTATCGACCTGAACCAAGGCGCGGGCGACCAAGGCCTGATGTTCGGCTATGCCTGCGACGAAACCCCCACCCTGATGCCCTTTGCCATCTATTACAGCCACCGCCTGATGCAGCGCCAGAGCGAACTGCGCAAAAGCGGCCAGCTGCCTTGGCTGCGCCCCGATGCCAAAGCGCAAATTACCGCCGTGTACGACAGCGAAACCGGCAAGGTAAAACGCATCGATACCGTGGTGCTTTCCACCCAGCACGATCCGTCTATCGGCCATGAAGAACTGAGCAAAGCCGTGATTGAGCACATCATCAAACCCGTGCTGCCGCCCGAAATGCTCACCACCGACACCAAATACCTCATCAACCCCACCGGCCGCTTCGTGATCGGCGGGCCGCAGGGCGACTGCGGGCTCACCGGCCGCAAAATCATTGTCGATACCTACGGCGGCGCAGCCCCGCATGGCGGCGGCGCGTTCTCCGGCAAAGACCCGAGCAAAGTAGACCGTTCCGCTGCCTATGCTTGCCGTTATGTGGCGAAAAACATCGTGGCCGCCGGTTTGGCGACCCAATGCCAGATTCAGGTTTCCTACGCCATCGGCATCGCCGAGCCCACTTCCATCGCCATCGACACCTTCGGCACGGGCAAAATCAGCGAAGACAAACTCATCGCCATCGTGCGCGAACATTTCGATCTGCGTCCGAAAGGCATTGTGCAGATGCTCGACCTACTGCGCCCGATTTACAGCAAATCCGCCGCCTACGGCCACTTCGGCCGCGAAGAGCCCGAGTTTACTTGGGAGCGCACCGATAAGGCCGCGGCTTTAAAGGCGGCAGCAGGTTTGTAATCCCGTTTGCCAAACAGATTAGAGGCTACCTGAAATTTCAGGTAGCCTCTTTATTATGCAATTAAGCAGTTCTAAGGTAGCCTCAAATTGCGTGCGCAACAGGTGCTCCTTGCGGCTGTTATTCCAGCTTCACTCCTTCGCTTTCCATTTTGGCCTGCAAAGCTGCCAGCTTTTTCTGCGGGTCGAGCAGCGGATTGCGGATATAGTCCAGCAGTGCATCGGCAGAAGCACGTATGGCTTCGCTATCGGCCACCACTGCGCCGTGGAAAATAAACGGCGGCAGGAAGACGGTTTGCAGCAAGGAGGCAGTCTGTACCAAGGGCTTCAAAAACTCGCTCATGGAAAAGCGGTTGTAGCCGCCTGCTTGGTAGGAATCTGCCGGGCCACCGGTGGAAATGGCCGACAACCACTCTTTGCCTGCCAGCGCGTTGCCGCCCGGGCCGTATGCCCAGCCGTAGGTTAGCACGTCGTCGAGCCATTGCTTCATCAGCGGTGGGGTGGAGTACCAATAGAACGGGTGTTGGAACACCAAGCGGTCGTGTTCGGCCAAAGCCTGTTGTTCGGCGGCTACGTCGATTTTGCCGTCGGGATAAAGATCGTACAGGTTGCGCAGGGTAATGCCGGGCTGGTTGGCGAGGCGCTCCGCCCAAGTGTGGTTTACGACAGAACGTTCAAGGTGCGGATGGAACAGATTAACCAAAACTTTCATGATAAGACTCCTTGGTAAGAACACGGTTTATCAAATTTTCGGTATTTCAGGTAGCCTCTTTAATGTGCGGGCAGAATGACTGAAGAACCCTCCAAGCCTACTTATTTATCAGGTCTCTTTTCTCTAAACTCTAAAAATGCATCAAATTTCGCAAACTCTGGCACTTGGATAAGATTCTCCGCCCGTATCATCAATCTATCCCCTTTGCGGACAAATCCGGAGTGAACGGAGAAAATGAAATCGCCGTTTTCCTCTTTGGAGAAATCAGCCACAACCGTGTCTTTCCCATAAAGCAAGCTGGGATTACCCGCCGTTTGCACCTCATACTTCACCACAAAAGGCACATGCCTGGCCTGATAAAACAAGTTGTCTATCTCTTCTTTTGAAAGATGTATTCCGGTTTTCGGCTTCAATCTCACCATGAGTGCAAACAACCCTCGATGCGGAATCGGTACATCGTTCATCGTCTGTTGATAGCCTTCTTGCTGCGTACTGAACGGCACAGAAACCAGCGGCGTGGTATCCACTTCTCTATTCATATCGCTGATATAGTTGCCAACAAACGGGAGGACTGCCACAGTGGCAGCCATACCGATTAGTGCAAACACTATCAACACCGCCAGCGCTATCTTCTTCCAGCGTTTCTGCCCCATCTTCATTCCTCTAAAATACTGCCCAAAAGAATTTTCAGGTAGCCTCATGCAGCCCAGGGCTACCTGAAAAATTGTCCGCCTTCCGTTTGTGGGTTGTCAACGGAAGCCACAGTCAGGGCGTGGATGTTTGGCACAATGTTCCAGAAGAAGTCGGGCATTAATGCCAGGCCTATGTGCCCAAAGATTTTCAGGTAGCCATATAAAAGGCTACCTGAAAATCTTTAAACCACTGCCAGCTCTTGCTGCAAGCGGGCAATAAACTCTTCTATCTGCATGCTGCCCAAATCCTCGCCTTTGCGGCGTACGGCCACTTGGCCGTTTTCCATTTCCTTATCGCCCACCACCACTTGGTAGGGGTAGCGCATTTGGCTGTTGTCGCGGATTTTGTAGCCGATTTTTTCGTTGCGAAGGTCGGCTTCGGCGCGCAGGCCGGCGGCTTTGAGTTTGTTGACCACTTCCAGGCAGTAATCGGCCTGTTTTTCGGTGATGTTCATCACCACCATCTGTACGGGCGCGAGCCAGAGCGGGAAGGAGCCGGCGTGCTCTTCAATCAGGATGCCGATGAAGCGCTCCAGCGAGCCCAAAATGGCGCGGTGCAGCATCACGGGACGGGCGCGGCCGTTGTCTTCGGTAACGTATTCGGCACCCAGGCGTTCGGGCAGCACGAAGTCGAGCTGGATGGTGCCGCACTGCCAGGAGCGGCCGAGCGCGTCTTTGATATGGTATTCCACTTTCGGGCCGTAGAAGGCGCCTTCACCGGGCAGTTCTTCCCATTGCACGCCGCAGGCGGTGAGCGCATCGCGCAGGCCTTGTTCGGCTTTATCCCAAGTTTCGTCGGTGCCGGCACGCTGTTCGGGGCGCAGCGAGAGTTTGATGCTGACGTGCTCGAAGCCGAATTGTTTGTAAATTTTCATCACCAGTTGGTTGAAGGCGCGGGTTTCTTCGGCGATTTGGTCTTCAGTACAGAAGATGTGGGCATCATCTTGCACGAAGCCGCGCACGCGCATCAGGCCGTGCAGCGCGCCGGAAGGCTCGTTGCGGTGGCAGGAGCCGAATTCGGCCAGGCGCATGGGCAGATCGCGGTAGGAACGCAGGCCGTGGTTGAAGATTTGCACGTGGCCGGGGCAGTTCATCGGTTTTACGGCATAGTCGCGTTTCTCGGAGGAGGTGGTGAACATATTGTCTTTGTAGTTCGCCCAGTGGCCGGATTTTTCCCAGAAGGTTTTATCGAGGATTTGCGGGGTTTTGACTTCGCGGTAGCCGGCGGCATCGAGCTCGCGGCGCATGTGCTGCTCGATGGTTTGCCACAGCGTCCAGCCGCGCGGATGCCAAAACACCATGCCGGGGGCTTCGTCTTGCAGGTGGAAGAGGTCGAGCTGTTTGCCGAGGCGGCGGTGGTCGCGTTTTTCGGCTTCTTCAATTCGGGTAATGTAGGCTTTGAGCTCGTCTTTGCTAGCCCAGGCGGTGCCGTAGATGCGCTGCAGCATTTCGTTGTTGCTGTCGCCGCGCCAGTAGGCGCCGGCCAGCTTGGTGAGCTTGAAGTGTTTTAAAAACCGGGTGTTGGGCACGTGTGGGCCACGGCACATATCTACGTATTCTTGGTGGTGGTACATGCCCATGGCTTCCACTTCGGGCATGTCTTCAATCAGGCGCAGTTTGTATTCTTCGCCGCGCTCTTGGAAGATTTTGATGGTTTCGGCGCGCGGGGTCATGATTTTGACCACATCGTAATCTTGATTGATCAGCTCTTTCATCCGTGCTTCGATGGCGGCTACGTCTTCGGGCGTGAAGGGTTTCTCTGTGGCGATGTCGTAGTAGAAGCCTTCTTCAATCACCGGGCCGATTACCATTTTGGCATTGGGATAGAGCTGTTTCACGGCATGGCCGACCAAGTGCGCGCAGGAGTGGCGGATGATTTCCACGCCTTCCGGGTCTTTGGGCGTGATGATTTGCACGGCGGCGTCTTCGGTAATCGGGTCGCACGCATCGCGCAATACGCCATTCACTTTGCCAGCCACGGTGGCTTTGGCCAGTCCGGAGCCGATGGAGGCGGCGATTTGGGCAACGGTTACGGGGGCTTCGTATTGGCGCACGGAGCCGTCGGGCAGGGTGATGTTGATTTGGGACATGATGGTTTGTCTTTCTTTGAAATGGATAAACGGTTGAATGGTTTGGGTTTCAGGTAGCCTTTATCGTTGCATTAGGCGAAACCGAAAAAGTAAAACAGCAGGAACAGGCTGGCAAATGCTATGGCGGCCAATGCGGCCAGTGTAAGCAATAGCGCAAGCGCGGGAGGTAAACGGCGCATATGGCGGGTTCCTTGCAGCGGTTTGGCCGGAGTTTCAGGTAGCCTTAACAGCAATCCAAAAGGCTACCTGAAACAATGTTTCTATAAGGAAGCTAGGTTTCTGCAAAGTTAAAACTAGTAGCGGGCGGCCAAACAAAAAAGAACAACTGAAGTTCCCCAGAAACCCCTGCTGTTCCCACGAATTCTGGTAGGCACGATTGGATTCGAACCAACGACCCCCACCATGTCAAGGTGATGCTCTAACCAACTGAGCTACGTGCCTGTTTAAGGGGCAGCATTATACTGTTTTCCCACCCCTCGCGCAAAGAAAGCGCAGGGCTGGCAGCGGTTTGCTGTATCAGTTAAAGCAATCATTTTTTGCCGGGCAGCGAGCCACAGCAGTATGGGTAATATGGCAAGGCGGGCTAACACGGTAGGAAGAAATAAATGCTTTAGCTATAATCGCCGCATTATTGATAACGGGTTCTCCCCATGCTCAAATTTACCCTACACAAAAAAGACGGCCACGCCCGCCGCGCCACCATCGAACTCAACCACGGCAGCATCGAAACCCCCGTGTTTATGCCCGTCGGCACCTACGGCTCGGTCAAAGCCATGACCCCGCAAAATCTACACGACATCAAAGCCCAAATCATCCTTGGAAACACCTACCATTTATGGCTGCGCCCAGGCCTCGAAGTCATCGAACAGTTCGGCGGCTTACACCAATTTATCGGCTGGAACAAACCGATTTTGACCGACTCCGGCGGTTTCCAAGTGTTTTCGCTATCCGACATGCGCAAACTTACCGAAGAAGGCTGTACCTTCAAAAGCCCGATTAACGGCGACAAACTCTTCCTCTCGCCCGAAATCTCGATGAAAATCCAAACCGTGCTCAACTCCGACATCGCCATGCAGCTAGACGAATGCACCCCCGGCGAAGCCACGCGCGAACAGGCCGAAAAATCGCTGCAAATGAGCCTGCGCTGGGCGGAACGCAGCAAAAAAGCCTTTGAAGATTTGAACAACCCCAACGCCCTGTTCGGTATCGTGCAGGGCGCGATGTACGAAGACCTGCGCGAACAGTCCCTGCGCGGGCTGGAGCAGCTCGACTTCCCCGGCCTCGCCATCGGCGGCTTGTCCGTCGGCGAACCCAAGCCCGAAATGTACCGCATGCTGCGCGCCGTCGGCCCCATACTGCCCGAACACAAACCGCATTACCTGATGGGCGTCGGCACACCGGAAGACTTGGTGTACGGCGTGGCGCACGGCGTGGACATGTTCGACTGCGTCATGCCCACCCGCAACGCCCGCAACGGCTGGCTGTTCACCCGTTTCGGCGACATCAAAATCAAAAACGCCAAGCACAAACACGACACCCGCCCGCTCGACGAATCCTGCACCTGCTACGCCTGCCAAAACTTCAGCCGCGCCTACCTGCACCACCTGCACCGCGCCGGCGAAATTTTGGGCGCGCAGTTGAACACCATCCACAACCTGCATTTCTACCAAACCATCATGGCCGAAATGCGCGAAGCCATCGAGCAAGGGAAATTTGCCGATTGGCAGGCACAGTTCCATGAAAATCGGGCAAAAGGTACGGATTAAGCAGTAGGCTACCTGAAAACTGTTTGAGTTTATTTAGAAAGATGTGCCGAGCATTACAACGTTATCGGTTTTTAGTTTTAAAGAGCAAGTGATGGTTGGCACTCTTTCGACAGAACGGCTTGCTTACAGATGCATTCACATTCTTAAAGAGGGCGTACATCTTTTTGAATTTTTTGACAGTAAGTGTACAGCATTGTAGGATTACTATGTTTCACAGTATTAATATTATAAGTAGACCATTTAGCGAAAATATTTAGGAAAATCGTCATCATGAATAAAACGTTACTTTCAGTTCTGATTTGTACCGTGGCTTTGGCAGGCTGTAAAAAAGACGAATCAGATACGCCCAGTAATGCCGGCTCCAACCAGCAAGCAAATCAAACCGCAGCAAAGCAAAATGAGGGTACAGTCCAACTGGGAACATCAGGCAACGCTGACCGAACCCGGAATATTAGCGTAGGTACGGGAGGAGGCAGTGCAAATAACAATAATAATACTGGTGCTGCTAATGGCAGCAATTCTGGAAATAATGCTGCTAATAATACTAACAATAACAATGCCAGCAACAACAATAATGGCAACAATAATAATGGAAATAACAACGTTAAAACCGTCTCCCTGAAAGAAGCAGTGGGGGATGTTCCTGGTTATGGGCGCGGTTTCTATCGTTATGGTAAAGACCCTTCCCAAATTACTGATGCTGACTTGGAAAAAGCCTATCGTGATGGCTACCGCCTGATGTATATGCCGGCAGACTTATCTCAATGGCGGAATCAGGATTTGCCCCAGTCGTATCTCAATGCATTGGATCAGGGCTTATCTAAAATGAAAAACGTTAATGCCATTTTGCGTTTTTCATACGACTACACAGCAGCCGGCCAAGATACCAATCTGGCACAGGTTCGTCGCCATATCGAGCAACTGCGCCCGATTTTGGCTAAAAACCGTGACAACATTTTCGTATGGCAGGCAGGCTTTATTGGTGCATGGGGTGAATGGCATTCCTCTGCCAATAATTTGAATACAGACCAAAATAAAGCCGAGGTAATCAAGGCCTTGCTGAATGCCAACAATAACGGCATTTATGCCAAGCTTCAGCTGCGTTACCCAGGCGATTTGATGAATTTCCGCAATAACAGCAGTCTGCCTCGCGGTGCCGCTTCCCTAGGTATGCATAACGACTGTTTTATGGCCAGCAAAGACGATGTGGGCACCTATTACCCGCGCGGCAGTGGGCGCTCATCCGAAGAGCTACGTAGCTTTGCTCGCGAAAACAGCATACATCAGGTATTCGGCGGTGAAACCTGCAAACCGCTGGCAGGAGCACGTACGAGCTGTGCCGATATTTTGAGGGAAGGCGCCGAATACCATGTGTCGTATCTGAACTACGACTACCACAAAACCTTTATCGGTAATTGGGAATCCGGCTCCTGCATGACAGAAGTCCGTAAGAGAATGGGCTACCGTTATGTAGTGGAAGAACTCAGTGCCTATGTTGACCAGCAAAACAGTAATATCGTTCACTGGTCGGCAAAAATCGCCAACCGAGGCTGGGCTAATGCACCTGATTGGGGCTATAAACTCTATCTCGTAGTAAACGGCCAAAAAGTCTTGTTGAACAACAGATTCTCAGTGCAGCCCGGTACGGTACAAAGTTTCCGTGGCAGCTTCTTGAAGAGCCAGCTGAATGGGAAAGCCCCGATTCTGCTGATCGATACAGAAGATGCTAATTATTCCGGCCAGCATCCGCTGCAATTTGCCAATGCTGATGATGGCAATGCACAAAAAGCACCGGAAGGCCCATTCCGCACCGGCCTGGCACTGAAATGGCTGTTGTCAATCTAAGTTGGTTTAGCTAATACAGCGGGAAACCTTGGAAACAGGGTTTCCTGCTGTTTGTGTATATAGAGTAGTATTGCTTAGATTGATAGTATTGATTGTGCTATTACACAAAAATACCGTCCAAGCAATTTGAGTGTTATCCACATGATCGAACAAATCATACCAACCATAATTGATAAGCATTTAGACAAAATCGTTAGTCGGCAACTGAACGCATTGCCTAGAAACATCGCTTCCGAAATGCGATCGGATCAGGTGTGTGAAGATGAAGACTGGTTTTTTTGGCTGCCCATTGCCAGTAAAGTGAGTGATGAGGAAATTGCCCAATGGGAAGATAGGACTAAACACCCTCTTTCCCAAAGCTACCGTACATTTTTAAAACACAAACATTTTTATGAATTACCGATTTCGGAGGCATCGTTTTTCGAACACCCTATTCATACTTGGCAGGCAAGCCTTGCCGAAGTGGTTTTTTCTGAGTATGCACAACCATTTTTGCTAGGTAAGGGTTACCTTCCCTTTGCCCATTGGAGCGACTGGGGCTATCTCTGTTTCGATACAAATCGAAACATCGCTAACCACGACTACCCAGTTGTGCTTTGGGATCATGAAAATGTTGACGAAGTACAAGATTTTGCTGGAGACTTCACTAGCTTGCTGTACCAGTTAGACCAGCAAGAACAACAGAATCCGATTTTCAGGTAGCCTCAAGCATAGCCCAAACAAAGCCCTGCCATTATCTGGCAGGGCTTTCTGATGTTTGCAAACCAGGTTTATTCCCACTCAATCGTGGCCGGCGGTTTGCCGCTCACGTCGTACACCACGCGGTTGATGCCGCGCACTTCGTTGATGATGCGGTTGGACACTTTGCCCAAGAGCGAGTAGGGCAGTTCTGCCCAGTGTGCAGTCATGAAGTCGCTGGTGATGACGGCGCGCAGGGCGACCACGTAGTCGTAAGTGCGGCCGTCGCCCATCACGCCGACGGATTTTACGGGCAGGAACACGGCAAACGCTTGGCTGGTGAGGTCGTACCAAGAGGTGCCGTTTTCGTCTTTGTGGTTGCGCAGTTCCTGAATGAAAATGTCGTCCGCCTGGCGCAGTAGGTCGGCGTATTCGCGCTTCACTTCGCCCAGAATCCGCACGCCCAAGCCGGGGCCGGGGAAGGGGTGGCGGTACACCATTTCGCGCGGCAGGCCGAGTGCCACGCCCAGTTCGCGTACTTCGTCTTTGAACAAGTCGCGCAGCGGTTCGAGCAGCTTCAGCTTCATGTTTTCAGGTAGCCCGCCCACGTTGTGGTGCGATTTGATGGCGTGGGCTTTTTTGGTTTTCGCACCGGCGGATTCGATTACGTCGGGGTAAATCGTGCCTTGCGCCAGCCATTTGGCGTTGGCGAGTTTTTTCTCTTCGGCGTCAAATACTTCAATGAATTCTGCGCCGATGATTTTGCGTTTCTGCTCGGGGTCGGTCACGCCGGCGAGTTTCGCCATAAACTGCTCGCTGGCGTCCACATGAATCACGCGCACGCCTAAGTTGTCGGCAAACATTTTCATCACGTTTTCGGCTTCGTTCAGGCGCAGCAGGCCGTGGTCGACGAACACGCAGGTGAGCTGGTCGCCGATGGCGCGGTGGATCAGCGCGGCGGCCACGGAGGAATCCACGCCGCCGGACAAGCCCAGAATCACTTCGTCGCTGCCGACTTGTTCGCGGATTTTGGCCACGGCTTCGTCGATGTAGTTCGGCATGGTCCAGCTGGGCTGTGCGCCGCAGATGTCGAGCACGAAGCGGTTGATGAGGGCGCGGCCTTGTTTGGTGTGGGTGACTTCGGGGTGGAACTGGATGCCGTAGAAGTGTTTATCTGCGTTTTCCATCATGGCGATGGGGCAGGAAGGCGTGCTGCCGATGGTGCGGAAGTTTTCAGGCAGCCTGCACACTTTGTCGCCGTGGCTCATCCACACGTCCAAGGTGTTCGGTGCGCCGTCTTGAATACCGCTGGTGAGGGCGCTGTCTTGCGTTTGCACTTGCGCGTAACCGAATTCGCGCTGGTTGCCGGCCTGCACTTCGCCGCCTAAGTGGTGCGCCATAAACTGCATGCCGTAGCAGATGCCGAGCACGGGCACGCCCAAATCGAACAGCCCCGTGTCGGCCTGATATTCGCTGTCGTACACGGAATTGGGGCCGCCGGAAAGGATGATGCCTTTCGGGTTGAAGGCTTTGATGTCGACCAGCGGCATGTCGTAGGGGTGCAGCTCGCAATACACATGGGCTTCGCGCACGCGGCGGGCGATGAGCTGGGTTACTTGCGAACCGAAGTCGAGGATGAGGATTTTGTCGGGGCTGGTCATATCGGTATCTCTGTGTGGATTTGGATAGGATTTCTTGTTTCAGGTAACCTCTGCCCGCTTTGGCAGTAAGTCAGGCTACCTGAAATATAGGGGTTAAACGCAGCAGGGTGGGGCGGCTTAGCGGTAGCGCCGTAGGAGACGCTGAATGTATACTCGGCGCTGCCGGCATACTGCTGTTGTGTCTGCATCGGCGCCGGTGTCGTAACGGTTGCGCTCGGCTTCCACCTGTGCGCCGTTTTGCCTCCACCATGCTTCTTGGTCGCGGTTGGAGCAGGGTTTGCTCAGCTGCATCAGTTTGTCGGCTTGCTGCTCGGCGGCTTGGGGGAGCGCGAAAGTGTCGTTGTCGGTACAGGCAAACAGATAAGTCATGACTTCGATGCTGTCGCGGTTAATCTGCCGGCATTGCCGGGCGGTGGGCTGGGCGGCCGCAGCCAGGGGCAGCAGGGCCAATATCATCACTAAACGTTTCATGCCTACTCCTTGCGTGAGAAAAATAGACAAACGAAATATTGGGATAGTGTTTTCAGGTAGCCGCACCATCATGGCAGGCTACCTGAAAAGTCAAGCAAACAGTTTTTGCACTTCCGCGCCCACATCGTAGGTACGCATGAAGGTTTCGCCGATTAGAAAGCTGTGCACGCCGTGGCTGCGCATGAATTGCACGTCTTCGCGGCTGCGGATGCCGCTTTCGGTAATCACGATGCGGCCTTCGCCGGCAATTTCTGGCAGTAAATCCAGGGTTTGCTGCAGGCTCACTTCAAAGGTGCGCAGGTTGCGGTTGTTCACGCCGCGCAGCGGGGTGGTGAGGCGGCGGCATTTTTCCAGCTCGTCGGCGTGGTGCAGCTCCAACAGCACGGCCATGCCCGATTCGTGGGCGATGCCTTCAAACTCTTCCAGTTGGGTTGGGGTGAGCGCGGCGGCAATCAGCAGCACGGCATCGGCGCCCATGGCGCGGGATTGGTAGATTTGATAGGCGCTCACCATAAAGTCTTTGCGCAACACGGGCAGCGCCACGGTGGCGCGGGCGGCTTTCAGGTAGCCTGCCGAGCCTTGGAAGTAGGGTTCGTCGGTGAGTACGGAAAGGCAGGCGGCGCCGGCAGCTTCGTAAGCGCGTGCCAGTTGCTCGGGGTGGAAGTCCGGCCGGATCAGCCCCTTGCTGGGGCTGGCTTTTTTGATTTCGGCAATCAGCGCGGCGCGGCCTTGGCTGTGCTGGGTGCGCATGGCCTGTACGAAGCCGCGCGGCGGCGGCATATCGGCGGCCCGGGCGCGGAGTTCGGCTAAGGGCAGGGCGGCTTGGGCGGCGGCCACTTCTTGCTGTTTGGTGGCGAGGATGCGGGTGAGGATGTCGCTCATCGGTGGGTGTGCTCTTCGGGCAGGGCGGCGTGTCGCCGGTTGAATTGCTCCAGGGTTTCCAGATTGTGCAGAAAGCGCGAAAGCTCCCGCAGGGCGTTGGTGTATACGTCTTTTTTGAATTCAATTACTTCGTCGATGGGTGCCCAATAGTCGTGCCAGCGCCAGGCATCGAATTCCGGCTGGCTGCTGGCGCGCAGGTGCACATCGCTTTCGCGGCCGGTGAGCCGCAGCAAATACCAAATCTGTTTCTGCCCGCGATACGCGCCGCGCCATTGGCGGCGCACCCAGTTGCCGGGCACGTCGTAGCGCAGCCAGTCGCGGGTGCGGCCGAGGATTTTCACGTGGTGCGGCAAAAGGCCGACTTCTTCGGCCAGCTCGCGATACATGGCGGCCTCGGGGCTTTCGCCGGGCTTGATGCCGCCCTGCGGAAACTGCCAGGAATGCTCCTGCACGCGTTTGCCCCAGAACACTTCGTTGCGCTGGTTGGTGATGATGATGCCGACATTGGGGCGATAACCTTCTCTGTCCAACATAATATTTTTCGCCCAATTTGAATAATTTTAAACGTACGGATTTTCCCACAAAACGGCACGGCAGGCTACCTGAAAGCTTTCAGGTAGCCTGCCGCCTTGCCCTATTTTCATTTGAATCCGCTATCTTGTTTACCCCCGCGGATGGTGTTGCGCCACCAGCTGTTTGAGCCGCTCGTTGGCCACGTGGGTGTAGATTTGCGTGGTGTTCAGGCTGGCGTGGCCGAGCATCATTTGCACGCTGCGCAGGTCGGCGCCGTGGTTCACCAGATGGGTGGCGAAGGCGTGGCGCAGGCCGTGCGGGCTGAGCTCGCTGATGCCGGCTTCCGCGGCGTAGCGTTTCACCATCTGCCACACCAGCTGGCGGCTGATGCCGCTGCGTTTTTGCCCCACGAATACGAAATCGCACGGGGTGTGTTTGAGCAATTCTCCGCGTGCGGTTTTCAGGTAGCGTTCCAGCCAATACACGGCTTCGGCACCCAGCGGCACGATGCGCTGCTTGTTGCCCTTGCCGATTACGGTCACCACGCCGCGCTGCAAGTCTAAATCCTGCAGCTGCATTTGGGCGGCTTCGGACACGCGCAGGCCGGTGGCATACAGGGTTTCCAACACGGCTTTGTCGCGCAGTCCGAAGATGGTCTCCGTGTCGGGCGCGGCCAGAAGCGCGTCGATTTGCGCTTCGCCGATCAGTGGCGGCAGGGCGCGGCCTTGGCGCGGCGGGCGCAGGTGTTGCGCGGGGTTGTCGCTGCGGCGGTTTTGCAGCTGCAAAAAGCCGTAGAGCTGTTTGACGGCGGAGAGGGCGCGCACTTGGGAAGCGGGTTTTTCATCCGGGGCATACACGGCATTGGCCAAGGCATCGGCATCGGCCTGCTGCCAATCCAAACCTTGCGCGTGCAGGCGGCGCGCGACTTTTTCCAGGTCGCGCCGGTAGCCCGCCAGGGTGTTGGCGGCGAGGCGGCGGGTGAGGAAGAGCTCGTCCAGCGTTTGCTCGATGGGCTCTTGCCAGGCGGCGGGCAGCGGTTCGGCCGGGTTCACCATGCCACTCCTTCGTGTGCGAGCAGCCAGCGTTTCACTACCAGGCTACGTTCGGCATCGCCGCCCATACTGAAGCCGCCCAGCCCGTTGGCCGAGAGCACGCGGTGGCAGGGAATCAGGAGCGGCAGCGGGTTTTTGCCGCAGGCGCCGCCCACGGGGCGCGGGTGGCTGCCGATACGCTGGGCAATCCATTGGTAGCTGCGGGTTTCGCCGAACGGAATCTGCGTAATCTGCGCCCACACGGCCTGCTGAAACGCCGTGCCTGCGGGCGGCACAAACGGCGGCAGCGGGGCGGGGCTACCTGAAAAGTAGCTGTCCAGCCATTGTGCCAGCGGGGTGTCGTTTGGCAGTGCGGGCAGGAAGGGCGCGGCGCTGTGCTGCAGCAGGATTTCGGCGGGCAGACCGTCGTGCAGGCGGCACAGCAGCGTGCCGAAGGGGGCTTGATAGCAGTATTGCATGGCGGTGTTCCGCTAGGCCGTTTCGCGCAGCGCGTCGAGTACGGCTTGGGCGTGGCCGGCGGCTTTCACTTTGCGCCATTCGCGCGAGATGTTGCCTTGCGCATCCAAAACGAAGGTGCTGCGCTCGATGCCGAACACTTTTTTGCCATACATATTTTTCTCTTTGATGACATCAAACAGGCGGCACACGGTTTCATCTTTATCCGACAAGAGCGGCACTTCCAGCGCGTATTTGCACACGAATTTCTGGTGGCTGGCCACGCTGTCGCGCGATACGCCGGCTACCTGAAAACCGAGCGCCTGAAATTCGGGCAAAAGCGCGCTGAATTCCTGCGCTTCGGTGGTGCAGCCGGGCGTGCTGTCTTTGGGGTAGAAATACAGCACCAGCGGCAGGTGGTCGGCGGCGGCGAAATCGTTGCCGTTTTGGTCGGGCAGGGTGAAAAGGTAATTTGTGCTCATGTCGGCTCCTAAGGGGATGAAATCGGCTGGCATTATATAGTGGATTAAAATAAGAATGGGACAAGGCGGCGAGCCGCAGACAGTATGAGCAATACGGCAAGGCAAGCCAACGCGGTAGCATTCTTATTTTAATTCACTATAGCGTTAAACTGGGGCGGGCAACGGGGGGATGGTTGGGATTGGGTTGGAGCGGGTGTTTCAGGTAGCCTTAATGTGTGGTATAAGCACGGCGTTTTGTTTTCAACGCACACTTTAAGGATTAAACCCATGAACGCAATCGATTTGCTTACCACCCGCCGTTCGGTGCGCCACCTTGCCGAACCCGCGCCCAACGATGCCCAGCTGGAAATTATTTTGCAGGCCGCTACGCAAGTGCCTGACCACGGCAACCTCACGCCGTGGCATTTTGTGGTGGTGCAAAGCGAAGCCGGCCGGCAGGCATTCCGCCATATTTTGAAGCAGTGTGCCGAAGAAATCGGCGGCGAAGCGGCACGCAAGGCCGAAGTGGTGGGGCAGATGGCGCCGATGGTGATCGGCGTGGTGTCCAAGCCCAAGTTGGACTGCCCCAAGCCGAAGCCGGAGTGGGAGCAGCTGCTCAGCGCCGGCTGCGCCGCCTATGCCGCCCAACTGGCCGCTAAGGCGCAAGGCTTCGACAATGTGTGGATTACCGGCTTGTGGGTTAATACTGCCGCGCTGCGCGAAGCCTTCGGCTGCGGCGAACACGATAAAATCATCGGCCTGCTGATGATCGGCACGGCACAGAAAGAGGCCAGCGGCCCGAAAAATACGGATTTGAGCGAGTTGGTCAGCCGTTGGTAATGCGGTCGGTAAAAGGCTACCTGAAAGCATAAGCTTCAACACAGTTGAAACGGGCAATGCGAGTTGCTGCGAAGTTAAAAATTTCAGGTAGCCTTTTGCCAACTTGTTACTGGGAGTAGGTGGTTCCAACTTGTCGTTGAATTGCAGCTGAGGTGCGGGAAGCACAAGCTGCCTGTTATTTGGCTTGAATTTTGTTGCAGCTGAAATTTTCAGGTAGCCTTTATTGTGTAACGCTATCTGGATTGTCCCAACAACAAAAAGGCTACCTGAAAATTTCAGGTAGCCTTTTATTCAGCTGAATGCCAATCTTACTTGGCGGCTTGGTCTACGCGTTCGCGCAATTCCTTGCCGGCTTTGAAGTGCGGCACGTATTTTTCGGGCACGTTCACTTTTTCGCCGGTTTTCGGGTTACGGCCGATGCGTGCCGGACGATGGTTCAGGTCGAAACTGCCGAACCCGCGAATCTCGATACGCTGACCACGAGCCAGCGCACGGGTCATGGCATCCACCAAAACCTTCACGCTTTGCTCCACATCCTTAACAGCCAGGCGGGAATGCCCTTGAGCCAGGTACTTCTCGGCCAGATGGGCCATCAACTCTGATTTGGTCATTTTGCGCTATCCTTATTCGTTTTCGCCGCCCAGCTTGGCCTTGAGCAAGTCGCCCAGGCTGGTGGTGCCGGCGTGGCTGGCCGCTGCGTTTACGGTGTTGAGCGCTTCGCGGTTTTCTTTGGCAGTGCGGGCTTTTACCGACAGCTTGATATTGCGGTTTTTGCGGTCTACGGTAACGATGACGGCTTCCACCTCGTCGCCTTCTTTGAGCTTGGTGGTCAGGTCTTCCACGCGCTCGCTGTCGAACTCGGAAGCAGGCAGGTAGGCCACTACTTCGTCGGCCAGCTGCACTTCGGCGCCTTTGGCTTCAACAGATTTCACGGTACCTTTCACCAAGGCGCCTTTGTCGTTGATGCTGATGTAGCTGCCGAAGGGGTCGCCTTCGAGCTGTTTGATGCCCAAGCTGATGCGTTCTTTCTCTACATCGATAGACAATACAACGGCTTCCACATCTTCGCCTTTTTTGTATTTGCGCACAGCTTCTTCGCCGCTTTCGCTCCAAGAGAGGTCGGAGAGGTGTACCAGGCCGTCGATGTTGCCGGGCAGGCCCACGAAAATACCGAAATCGGTGATGGATTTAACCGCGCCGGTGAGTTTGTCGCCTTTGTTGAAGTTGGCAGCAAATTCTTCCCACGGATTGGCCTGGCATTGTTTCATGCCCAAGCTGATGCGGCGGCGGTCTTCGTCGATGTCCAGAATCATCACTTCTACTTCGTCGCCCAGCTGAACCACTTTGCTTGGGTGAACGTTTTTGTTGGTCCAGTCCATTTCGGAAACGTGTACCAAGCCTTCGATGCCCTGTTCGATTTCAACGAATGCGCCGTAGTCGGTGAGGTTGGTTACCTTGCCGAACAGACGGGTGCGGGCGGGGTAACGGCGAGCGAGGCCGCTCCAGGGGTCTTCGCCCAGCTGTTTCATGCCCAAAGATACGCGGCTGCGGTCTTGGTCGAATTTCAATACTTTGGCTTCTACTTCCTGACCCACTTCCAGCACTTCGCTGGGGTGTTTCACGCGGCGCCATGCCAAATCGGTGATGTGCAACAGGCCGTCGATACCGCCCAAGTCTACGAATGCGCCGTAGTCGGTGATGTTCTTCACGATACCTTTCACCACGGTGCCTTCCTGCAGGGTTTCCAGCAGAGCCTGACGCTCTTCGCCCAGGGTTTCTTCCAGCACGGCGCGGCGGGATACCACTACGTTGTTGCGTTTGCGATCCAGTTTGATCACTTTGAATTCAACTTCTTTGCCTTCAAAGTGAGAAGTGTCTTTCACCGGGCGCACGTCTACCAGAGAGCCTGGCAGGAAAGCGCGGATGCTGTTGATCATCACGGTGAGGCCGCCTTTGACCTTGCCGTTGATCACGCCGGAGAGGATCTCGCCGCTTTCCATGGCTTCTTCCAAAGCCAGCCAATCGGCAGCGCGTTTGGCTTTTTCGCGGGAGAGTTTGGTTTCGCCGAAGCCGTTTTCTACGGATTCGATGGTTACGGTAACGAAATCGCCGACTTTAACTTCCAGTTCGCCTTGGGCGTTTTTGAATTCGTTTAAATCAATCAGGGATTCGGATTTCAGGCCGGCGTTCACGATAACGTGTTTGTCGGTAATCGCCACCACTTCGGCGGTAATCACCTCGCCCTGATTCATTTCTTGTACGGCTGAGTATTCTTCCAGTAACTGGGCAAAATTTTCCATAAGGTTTTGTCTTTTCCACGCACGGCCAAGGAGTGCGGAGGGTTGGAGTTGATAGAAGCCTGCCACCCTTGGCATGGCAGGCGTGAGTTAAATCAATTGTTTATGCAACACAGCCGCGCCCAAGCGGAACGGATGCGCCGAAAACGCGGCATTATACAGTAACTTTATTTTTCCCGATACCAATCAAGCACTTTTTTTACTGATTCTTCAATCGTCAGCGCCGAAGTGTCGAGCAGATGGGCTTCAGGCAGCTTTTGCAGCGGCGCAACGGTGCGGTTGCGGTCGGCTTCGTCGCGTGCTTCGATATCGGCCAAAATGCGCTCGAAACCCGCGCCCGCAAGCGGTACGCCGATTTGTTTGGCACGGCGTTCGGCACGCACCTGCGGCGAAGCGGTGAGGAAAACCTTGAGCACGGCATCGGGGAATACCACCGAGCCCATATCGCGCCCGTCGGCCACCAGCCCCTGTTTGGTTAGAAACGCACGCTGCCGCTGCAACAAAGCCGTGCGCACCGCCGGCAGCGCCGCCACCCGTGATGCCCCCATGCCGATTTCTTCGCTGCGGATGGCGGCGGAAACATCTTCCCCGTCCAACAGCACCGCGCCCTCAACAAACTCCACCGGCAAAGCCTGCGCCAGCGCGGCCACCGCAGCTTCGTTATCCCAAGCGATTTGGCGGTTGCGCGCATAGAGCGCGGTGATGCGGTAGAGCGCGCCCGAATCCAGATAACGCCAGCCCAAGGCATCCGCCACCCGCTGCGCCACCGTGCCTTTACCCGATGCGCTCGGCCCGTCGATTGCGATTACTTTTTGCGGCATAGCTGTCTCCGAAAAAAACGCCATCTTACCTGAGATTGCCGATGAACGGGGCGGGGATGGCGCAGATAGGGGAGGTGTGGGGAGAAAAGGCTACCTGAAAATGGGGCGGCTAAATGGCAGGGAACAGGTTTTCAGGTAGCCTTTAAGACAGTTTTAGCAGGGTGCGGAACTTGTGCACATGGGTAGTATTTCTAATTAAGTGCGCCTCTACAGCATGTGTCTAGTCATGCAGATTCTGCTTTTTCCATTTGCGGATATGCGCTCGGAAGTTGGTAAACGGCGCAACCGTATTGATGTGCACCCATTTCCAGACCGGCCATTTTGCCTGGTTGTTTGCCCATCTGCGCTGGTTCGGCTCAAATAACTCCTGTTCGGACAGCGTTTCCAGCCATGTGCAGATTTGGGCAGCCTGCTCACGCAATCGGGCTTGAGCCTCTTGCAGCGAGAGGCTGCCGTATTGCCGGTAAAACTGCTGATACAGCCCGCCCAAATCGTTCCATTTGTAGCCTTCGGCGGGCGTATGAACGGTTTGGCCTGCCTGCTCGTCTCGCTCCCATTGCAACAGCAGGCCGGTCCAACCGAGTTGGTAGGCCAGATGTTCGGCCGGAGTTTTGCCGTCGGGTACGGCACGGCGGTGTTTGTCGGCTTCGGCAATATCGGCAAATTCAGCGAGGTATTTGTCTAGCGCAGTGTGGATGGCTGTAATCAGTTCGGCGGCGTTGGCGTAGGTTTTCATGGAGCTGTCTTTGTATTGATTTGCGTACATGCAATTTGGGTTATCACTTAGCCAAACCATTATGCGCCCAAGTGGGTTACAGATAAGGGAACAGGTTTTCAGGCAGCCTTTGAAGCTAGTTCCCCAGCATCCCCAGCAACTCTTCTTCGCTCAACACCGCCACGCCCAGTGCCTGCGCCTTTTCCAGTTTGCTGCCTGCGGCTTCGCCGGCCACCACGAAATCGGTTTTTTTGGACACGCTGCCGCTCACTTTGCCGCCGGCGGCTTCGATGAGGGCAGCGGCTTGGTCGCGTTTCAGGGTGGGCAGGGTGCCGGTTAGGACGAAGGTTTTGCCGGCGATTGGGTGGTTTTCGGGGTGCAGGCTGCCTGAAACGTTGTCTGTGCTGCTTTCAGGCAGCGCTTCGGTGAAGGCAGTGATTTCTTGCAGCAGGGCGGCGTGTGCAGGCTGCCTGCGCCAGTTTTGCCATTCTTGCGGCAGGGCTTGGTCGGTTTGCAGGGCGTGCAGGCTGCCTGCGAGTTGCCAGAGTTCGGCGGCGCGTTTTTCGCTGAGTTTGATGTTGGGCAGGCGTTGCAGCCATTGTTCGGGGGCGGCGTTGGCGCGGGTTTGCGGCGATGGAGCGGCGGCTTGCGGGGCGACGTGTTGCAATAGGTCGTCCAGCATTTTTTGCTGTGCAGGCTGCCTGAAATAGTGGGCGATGGCGTGGGCGACGACGCTGCCGATGTCGGGCAGGCAGGCGAGGATGGGTTCGGGGGCGCGGCGCACGGTGTCGAGGTTGCCGAACGCGGCGGCGAGTTGTTTGGCGGTGCTTTCGCCGACGTGGCGGATGCCGAGGGCGAACAGGAAGCGGGCGAGCGGCGGGGTGCGGCTTTGGGCGATGCTGTCCAAGATGTTTTGCGCCCATTTGGTGGCGGCGGATTTGCCGTCTTTGATGGTTTGCAGCTTGGCGATGTCCAGTCGATAAATATCGGCAAAGCTGTGCAATACGTCGGCGGCGACGAGGGCTTCGATTTGTTTGTCGCCTAGCCCGGCGATGTCCATGGCTTTGCGGCTGGCGAAGTGGATAAGCCCTTGTGCGCGCTGGGCTTGGCAGAGCATGCCGCCGGTGCAGCGGGCGACGGCTTCGCCTGCTTCGCGTTCGACGGCGCTGCCGCACACGGGGCAGGTTTCAGGCAGCCTGAACGGTTCGTGCAGCGGTTCCATTTGTTCGCCCAATAAATCAACGGGCTGCATCGGGCGGCGTTCCAACAGCACGCGCACCACTTCGGGAATCACGTCGCCCGCGCGGCGCACGACCACGGTGTCGCCCACGCGCACGTCTTTGCGTGCCACTTCGTCTTGGTTGTGCAGCGTGGCGTTGGTCACGGTAACGCCGCCCACGAACACGGGTGCCAGCCGCGCCACGGGGGTAACCGCGCCGGTGCGGCCGACCTGCACGTCAATCGCTTCCACGGTGGTGAGCGCTTCTTCGGCGGGGAATTTGTGCGCAATCGCCCAACGCGGCGCGCGCGACACGAAGCCGAGTTGTTGCTGTTCGGCCAACGAGTTCACTTTGACCACCATGCCGTCGATTTCATACGGCAGGCGGGGGCGGTGTTCGGCCAGCCGTTCGTATTCGCGCAACACGGCCGCCGCGCCGGTGTACGCGCCGAAATAGCCTTTGGGCAGCGAAAAGCCGATTTCGTGCAGCAGCGCGAGTTCTTCCATGTGGCTTTCAGGTAGCCTTTCCACGCCGGAAAGTTGGGCAATGCCGTACGCAAAAAAATGCAGTTTGCGCTGCGCGGTGATTTTGGAATCGAGCTGGCGCAGGCTGCCTGCGGCGGCGTTGCGCGGGTTGGCGAAGGGCTTTTGGCCGGCTTCGAGCTGGCGTTGGTTCAGCGCGGCAAAATCTGCTTTGAGCATCAGCACTTCGCCGCGCACTTCCAACAGTGCAGGCTGCTTTTCGCCGTGCAGCCGCAGCGGGATGTTGCGCACGGTTTTGATGTTTTCGGTCACGTTTTCGCCCGTGGTGCCGTCGCCGCGCGTGGCAGCCTGCACCAAAATCCCGTTTTGATACAACAGGCTGACGGCCAGCCCGTCAAATTTCGGCTCGGCGGCGTATTCCACCTGCGCCACGCCCAGTTCCTTGCACACGCGCTCGTCAAACGCCAAAAATTCGGCGTGGTCGAACGCGCCCGTTTCGTCGTCGCGCGGCGAAAACGCGTTGTTCAACGACAACATCGGCACGGCGTGCACCACGGTTTCAAAGCCGTCCAACACCGCGCCGCCCACCCGCTGCGTGGGGCTTTCGGGCAGCCTGAACTGCGGATGCTCGGCTTCCAGGGCTTCCAGCTCGCGGTAGAGCCGGTCGTATTCGGCATCGGGCACGCTGGGTGCGTCCAAAGTGTAGTATTCGTGGGCGTAGCGGTTGAGCGTTTGCACAAGGGTGCGGATGCGTTGTTGGGGGGTGGACATGGTGGCGGGTGGTGTGAGCAAAAAAGACGGCGCATATTATCACGCGCCCAAGGAGAAGAGGCTACCTGAAAGGAAGGAATAAAGGCTTTCAGGTAGCCTGTATAATACGCGGCATCTCTAAAGAAGGAGCCTGCCATGGCCGAACTAAACGACCATATCTACGAGCAAATCACCGCGCTGTGCGAACAAGGCGACGAGCTGGCCGAGGCGGAGCGCTATGCCGAAGCCATCGAGCGTTTTTGGCAGGCATGGGATTTGCTGCCCGAGCCGCAAACCGAATGGGAAGCCGCCACTTGGATACTGGCTGCGGTGGGCGACACCGAATTTTTGCGCGGCAGCCACGAAGCCGCCCGCGAAGCCCTCAGCCACGCCATGCACTGCCCAGATGCCATCGGCAACCCCTTTTTGCATTTGCGGCTCGGCCAGGCGCAATTTGAGTTGGGCAACTTCGAGCGCGCCGCCGACGAACTCATTCGCGCCTACGCGTTGGGCGAAGAGGAAATGTGGGCGGGCGAAGACCCGAAATACCTCGACTTCCTCGCTACTGTGTGCGAGGACATCGAAAACTACAGCCGTAAACATTGAGCCGCGTTGTTTTGCCATTTAAGGTTGGCTGAAAGCACAGCTTCAATGAAGTTAAAACGAGGCTTCCGAAGGAAGCTGAGTTTATGCGGAGCAGGCCGAGGCCGCAACGAATTGAAGCAAGCCGAGTTGCTGCATAGTTAAACTGTAAGCTATTGTTTCCAGATGGCCAGCAATTTTCAGGTAGCCTCTTACTCTATTGATTGATAAACCACCCATGCCCCTACGTTCCCGCCCGCTCACCCCCGCCGAAACCAAACTCGCCCGCAGCGTGTTTGGCAGCGGGTTGCGTTATGAACGCATCCGCCTGCACGGCGGCGCGTGGTGGCTGCCTACCCGCAATATTGCCGTTGCCCCCTTCGGCCATGTTTACTTTCCCGCCAACCGGTTCTGCCCCGATTTCGCCCAGCGACCCTTGATCGAACGCGCCTGGCTGGTGCACGAGCTGACGCATGTTTGGCAGCATCAAAATGGTTTTCCCGTTTGGTTTGGCGGCAGTTTGCTAGCCCTGCGTTTGGGCTACCTGAAAAACCGCGCCTACCGCCTGCCCATGCTCGATACTGTACCGCACTTAAACCGGCTCAATATGGAGCAACAGGCCGAAATCTTTGCCCTGTATTACCGCGCCGCCATTTGCCATGACCCCGCCGCCACCCCCTACCTGCCGCAGTTGCAACGCCTGTTGCAGCCGTTTTTTGCCAACCCGAAAAGCCGAGAACTGTGGCCGAAATGGCTTTGAAAGCCGGGCGTGGCCGTGTTTTAGCTGCGCAGAAACTCGTCTGCCTGTGGAAGCCTTGTTTCAGGTAGCCTTTGGAGCGTAATGGTAAGGCTGGCTGAGCCAACCCAGCTTAGACTTTTTTCTTCTATCCATTAAAAATTTATTTATAAAGACAGGGTGAGGTGGAAAGAAGAGAAGAACGCGGAATCTTAGAATTTTATTCAATAGTTTGAAAAATAATATTTTTCTTAAAATTAAATAAAACTAGTTTGGGCTGACTTTGCCGATTTCATTAATTTCATTCATACAAAGCAGCAAATTTATCGCTTGCAACTTGCCTCGTCCTGCCGCAAACTTGCCTCCTGAGAAATTTTACTTATTTCCTAAACATTTTCCATTTTGCAAACCATTGAAGGAGTTTTTATGAACACATTCCACCTCTCCGGCTATCCGCGCATCGGCGCGAAGCGCGAGCTGAAATTTGCCGTTGAAGCCTTTTGGAAAGGCGCGAAATCCGAAGCCGAATTGCAGCAGGTAGCGGTCGATATCCGCCGCGCTAACTGGGCCACCCAAAAAGCCGCCGGTGCCGATTTGCTGCCGGTGGGCGATTTTTCGTTTTACGACCATGTGCTGGATTTGCTCTGCACGCTGGGCGGCATCCCCTCCCGTTTCGGCTTTGATGCAGCCAAGCTGACTTTGCCGGAATACTTCCAGCTGGCACGCGGCAACGCCACCCAGTTTGCGATGGAAATGACCAAATGGTTCGACACCAACTACCACTTCATCGTGCCCGAATGGTCGGCCGACACCGAATTTAAGGTAAACGCCAAAAACCTGATTGCCCAAATCAAAGAAGCCAAAGCGCAAGGCCACGACATCAAGCCCACGCTGGTGGGCCCGGTTACGCTAGCTTGGTTGGGCAAGAAAAAAGAAGACTTCGGCTGTCGTGTAACCAAACTGCTGCTGCCCAAACTGTTGCCTGCCTATGCACAACTCTTGCGCGAACTGGCTGCCGAAGGCGTGGATTGGATTCAGATTGACGAGCCGATTTTGGCTGCCGAAGCTTCACAAGTGTGGCTGGACGCATTCGCCCCCGTGTATCAGGAATTGGCCAATACCGGCGTGCGCATCGTCATCGGCACTTATTTCGCCTCCGTGGCCGAACATCTGAACCTGCTGAAATCCCTGCCCGTACACGGCGTGCACATCGACTGCGTGCGCGCACCGGAGCAGCTCTCCGTATTTGCCGACGGCTGGCCGGACAACCGCGTGCTGTCTGTAGGCCTGATTGACGGCCGTAACGTGTGGCGCGCCAACCTGAACAAGGTAATCGACACGCTCGAGCCTGTAAAAGCCAAATTCGGCAACAACTTGTGGATTGCCCCCTCCTGCTCGCTGCTGCATAGCCCGCAAGATTTGGCCGTGGAAGAAAAACTGGACGGCGAAATCAAATCTTGGATGGCTTTTGCCGCACAGAAACTGGTGGAACTGGGCGTGGTGAAACAAGCGCTGGCACACGGCAAATCTGCCGTTCAGGCTGCCTTGGCCGAATCCGATGCCGCTGCCGCCGACCGCGCCACCAACAAGAAAATCCACAACGCAGCCGTACAAAAACGCGTGGCCGACCTGCCCAAAGGCGCCGACCAACGCAAATCACCGTTTGCCCAGCGCATTAAGGCACAGCAGGAATGGATGAAGCTGCCCGTTCTGCCCACCACCACCATCGGCTCCTTCCCGCAAACCACCGAAATCCGCCAAGCGCGCGCCGCGTTCAAGAAAGGCGAGCTCTCCGCCGCCGACTACGATGCCGCGATGAAGAAAGAAATCGCCTACTGCGTGGAAATCCAAGAGAAATTGGAATTGGATGTGCCCGTACACGGCGAAGCCGAGCGCAACGACATGGTGGAATACTTCGGCGAACAGCTGGCCGGCTACTGCTTCAGCCAGTTCGGCTGGGTGCAGAGCTACGGCAGCCGCTGCGTGAAACCGCCGATTATTTTCGGCGATGTATCCCGCCCCAATCCGATGACCGTTTATTGGTCTACCTACGCGCAAAGCCTCACCAAACGCCCGATGAAAGGCATGCTCACCGGCCCGGTAACCATGTTTAAATGGTCGTTTGTGCGCGACGACGTACCGCTGAGCGTGGTGGCCAAGCAAATCGCACTGGCGTTGAACGACGAAGTGCTGGATTTGGAAAAAGCAGGCATTAAGGTTATCCAGATCGACGAGCCCGCCATCCGCGAAGCCATGCCGCTGAAAAAAGCGCAGTGGGACGAATACCTGGCCTGGGCCTGCGAAGCCTTCCGCCTCTCCAGCACCGGCGCGGAAGACAGCACCCAAATCCACACCCATATGTGCTATTCCGAGTTCAACGACATCCTGCCCGCCATCGCCAGCATGGATGCAGACGTGATTACCATTGAAACTTCACGTTCCGACATGGAATTGCTCACCGCGTTCGGCGACTTCAAATACCCGAACGACATCGGCCCCGGCGTGTACGACATCCACAGCCCGCGCGTGCCCACCGAAGCCGAAGTGGAACGCCTGCTGCGCAAAGCGATGGAAGTGGTGCCGGTAGAGCGCCTGTGGGTCAACCCCGACTGCGGCCTGAAAACCCGCGGCTGGAAAGAAACCTTGGAACAGCTTGAAGTGATGATGGCGGTTACCAAGAAACTGCGTAAAGAGTTGGCGGATAAAAACGTTACCCGCTAAACGCTGAGGCAGTTGGAATGAGTAAAGGCTACCTGAAATTTTCAGGTAGCCTTTTTGTTTGTGTAGGTGTCAGGTAGCCTTTGGTGCCGTTTGAGTTTCGTCAAAGCTATACTTTAGCTTTGCGGCAACTCGTCTTTCTGCGGAAACCTCGTTTCAGGTAGCCTTTGGTATGCGGAGTAAGAAACTGCCCTATTGCCGGGCAGGCTTTGCGGCTAGAATATTTACCTGTGATTAGCGAATGGGAAAAGGACGAACAATGGCTTTGTTGCGGCGGATGGTGGTGGTTGGGGTTGGCCTGATTGGCGGCTCGCTGGCTTTGGATGTGAAGCGGCTGGGGCTGGCGGATTGTGTGGCGGGCGTGGATACGGATGTGGCCAATCTGCGGCAGGCGCTGGATTTGGGCGTGGTGGATAAAGGCTTTGCTTCGCTTGGGCAGGCCATATCGGCCGATACGGATTGGGTGCTGCTGGCTACGCCGGTGGGTGCGGTGGGGCGGATTTGCGCGGAATTGGCGCCGCTCTTGCCGGCGGGGTGTGTGGTGAGCGATGTGGGCAGCACCAAACAGTCGGCACTGGCGGCGTTTGCGCGGTATTTGCCTGCTGCATGGCCGCGCTGTGTGGCGGCACACCCGATTGCGGGCACGGAACGTTCGGGCGCGGCGGCGGCACAGGCCGGGCTGTTTGCAGGCAAACGGCTGATTATTTGCCCGCACGAGGGGCAGGATGCGGCGGCGCTGGCGCGGGTGGCAGCCTTGTGGCAGGCAATGGGCGCGCGGGTGGAACACATGGATGCGGCGGCGCACGATGCGGCGTTTGCGGCGGTATCGCACCTGCCGCAGCTCTTGGCCTATGCCTATATGCGGCAGGTGGCGCATGCGCCGGAGGCGGAGGCATGGCTGCGGTTGGCGGGCAGCGGTTTCCGCGATTTTTCCCGCTTGGCGGCCAGCGAACCGGCGATGTGGGCGGACATTGCGCTGACCAACCGCGACAACCTGCTGGCTTTATTGGACGGACAACAGCAACAGCTGGCACGGCTGCGCGAATGTTTGGCACAGGAAGACGGAGCGGGCTTGCGGGAGATATTTGCCGAGGCGAGCACGGCGCGGCATGAGTGGGAAAAGGGAAGAGGGTAGAGAATTTCAGGTAGCCTTTTGAGGCTACCTGAAAGTTTTTGGATGAGTGGCAACGGTGGTTAAACTTCGTTGAAGCAGCAGTAGGTTGTGTTTTTGAGTCCGACCTACGGCTTTTCAGGGGGCGTGTAGTGTGTGTGCGGAACGCACGCACGGATTATCTAAACTCAAACGGTGGTGTGCGTGCCTGCGGCACACACCCTACAGCCGCTTAGTGCGTAGCTTGGATTGGGAAAGCTAATGGTTCACTTGATTTGTTGGGTTATGCCTGTGGCTAACCCAACCTTGTTTCGTTTTAACTTCGTTGAAGCTGCGCTTTCAGGTAGCCTTTTGAGGCTACCTGAAGGTTTTTTGATGATTGGGAAAGACGTATAGTGGATTAACAAAAATCAGGACAAGGCGGCGAGCCGCAGACAGTACACACGTTACGGCAAGGCGAGCCAACGCCGTACTGGTTTTTGTTAATTCACTATATTAGCTTTAATGTATGAGTTTGCTAAACGATTTCAGGTAGCCTGCGGGGGAGGAGGCTACCTGAAAGTTTGCGTGGTTAGAGCTGTCAACAGGCCCTAGAGATAGTCGGCCAGATTGCCCAATGCGCTTTGCCAATCGCTGGGTGTGATGCCGAAGGCGGTGTGGATTTTGCTGCAATCGAGGCGAGAGTCAGCGGGGCGGCGGGCAGGGGTGGGGTAGTCGGCGGTGGTGATGGCGCGCAGTTCGGGCGAGCGGAGCAGGATGCCTTGTTCGGCGGCGCGGCGGAAGATTTCGGCGGCAAAGCCGTGCCAGGTGGTGTAGGGGCTACCTGAAAAGTGGTAGAGGCCGTAGGGGCAGTTTTCGGTTTGGGTGCGCCCGGCGATGTACAGCAGGGAAGCGGCGATGTGGCCGGCATAGGTGGGGGCGCCGCTTTGGTCGGCCACGACGCCTAGGCTGTCGCGTTCGCGGCCGAGGCGGAGCATGGTTTTCACGAAGTTGTGGCCGTGTTCGCCGAACACCCAGGCGGTGCGCAGGATGATGTGGCGCGGGCAGTCGGCCTGCACGGCTTGTTCGCCGACCAGTTTGCTTCGGCCGTATATGGTTTGGGGATCGGGAGTGTCGGTTTCGAGGTAGGGGCGTTCGGTGCGGCCGTTGAAAACGTAGTCGGTGGAAATATGCAGGATGGCGGCGCCTACGGCGTGGGCGGCGCGGGCGAGGTTGTCGGCACCTTCGGCGTTGGCGGCATAGGCGGCGGCCGGTTCGCTTTCGGCTTTGTCTACGGCGGTGTAGGCAGCGGCGTTGATGATCACGGCGGGCTGTTCGCGCTCGACGGTTTGCAATACGGCGGCACGGTTGGCGATGTCGAGTTCGCTGCGGTCGTAAGCGGCTACCTGAAAATTGTGGGCGGCGGCCTGCTGGATGAGGGCTTGGCCAACTTGGCCGTGGTGGCCGGTGATGAGGAGTTTCATGGGGCTACCTGAAATTTGGATGTTTAATCAAACAATACGGCTTGGTTCAGCAGTTTGCCGGCGAGGTCTTTGGGCGAGAGCTTGGGCTCGCCTTGCAGCGGCCATTCGATGCCGACTGCGGGGTCATTCCACAGCAGGGAGTGCTCGGCTTTGGGGTTGTAGTAGTCGGTGCATTTGTAAACGAATTCGGCCTCTTCACTCAATACATAGAAGCCGTGGGCGAAGCCTTCGGGCACCCAGAGCTGGTGTTTGTTTTCGGCGGAGAGGATGGCGCCGGCCCATTGGCCGAAGGTGGGGGAGCTGCGGCGCAGGTCGATGGCCACGTCGAACACTTCGCCGGCAATCACGCGCACGAGTTTGCCTTGGGTGTTTTCGGTTTGGTAGTGCAGGCCGCGCAAGACGGCTTGGCCGGATTTGGAGTGGTTTCCCTGCACGAAGGTACGCGGGGCGATGTGTTCGCGAAACTAGTTGTCGCGGAAGGTTTCCATAAAGAAGCCACGTTCGTCGCCGTGGACTTGGGGCTGTTCGGTGTCGCCTTTTTCGCAGTAGCGGCTGTCTACAAACATTTCCATGCTGTCGATAAAGGCTTGTTTGCATTCGGCCGGGCTCATGGGGCTGACGAAGGAGATATCGGCTCGGGCGAATTGGACAGTGAGCAGGAGGATGAGGAGGGTGTGGAGCTTGGTCATGATTTCATGCCTAGGTAGTTCATGCCGATATGTTTCAGGTAGCCTTTGATGCTGCGGATGATGACGCTGCTGGTTTTCGGCTGGAGGAAGCCTGCTTTTTCTTGGCGGATGGTGCTGTCGAATTTTTCTAGCGCTTCGAGTACGAAGGCGGGGCGGCTGTGCAGGATGCGCAGGCCGTGGTGTTGTTCGAAGTAGAGCCAGTCGTCGGCTGTGGCGCAAGGGGATTGTGTCGCCCGGCACAATTTTTCCGCGCCTTCACGGCTGATGATGTAGGCAACGGTGCCGCAGCCGTATTGTTCCCATGGGGTGCCGAAATAGATGGTGTTGCCGTCTGTATTCATTTTGGCACGATGCTTGATGGGGATGCGACGGTAGTAGTAGGGGAGTTGGTGTGGCAGGGTTTTGACATAACCTAATATCAGGATGTCGAACGGATATTGGGCGGATAGGGCTTTCAGGTAGCCTTCATTTAATAAGGGCTGAGGATTGCGGATAAATTCGGCATCGTCTTCCAAAACCAGGGCGTAGGGGTGCTGTTGGCGGACAATGTGGGCATAAACCTGATGATGGCTGAGGGCACAGCCTAATTCGCCTCGGGTGAGCCAGCGTTGTTTTTTGGTTTTTTTATGCAGTAGCCGGGATGAGAGGCATTCGATATCGGATTGGCTGGCTTGGCGCATATCCACGGCATCGATAAATGTAGCCTCAATGCCCACCCGTGCACATTCCTGCCGCATGTGTTCGCGTCGGTCTTGCTGGTTGGCAAGGGAAATAATGTAAGCTGGAATCATGATGTGGGATCAAAGAGTTGTTTCAAGTGTGCGCCGAAGGTGCCGGGTTGGAAGCTTAAACGGCGGTCGAGTTTGTGCACAGGGGTTTGTGCAGTGATTTCGGCGAAAGCTTCGGCGTTGTAGGGTTGTTCTAATTTGGCCAGGAGCAGATGAGGCAGGGTGTCGTCTACAGGTTCGCCGGCTTGGCCTGGCAGATGGTTGCGCACTAGTTCATTGAACATGATTTGAAAGAAGAAGTAGTGCGGTATGTGGTTTTGGGTTTGCCAAAAATTCAACATCACATCAAGGCAGGTGTGAATCAGTAAGTTGCCGGGTTGGGCGGCGATAATGCAGTTGTTTACCTGAACGGGGTGATCGGGCGACCAATTGAATACATCGGCGTTGAAGCTCTGCCAAAAGTCCTGATGGGCAGCTGTTGGAGAGCGTTGGTACATAAAGAAATCTGTTTGTGCCCATTCTTTTGGGAGTGGGGCGGTGAGCAGTATAGAGGCATCCAGCCAAACGCCGCCGTAAATATCCAATAATGCCAAACGTAACAGATCGGCAAAAAAAGCGGGTTTGAACGCTGGATGTTGGCGTTTGGCTTGAACGAAATCAGGCAGATCCAAATAATTGTGCAGAGTTTGGTCGTCTAGCCGAATAAGTTGGTAGTTGCCGAGATTTTGTTCAACTGAGCGGAAACACAGGCGCACCATTTCGGGCAGTTGCTCTGGTTCGAGACCTTGTCCCCAGTATTGCCAGATGATTTTTTGCCCGCGCAAATCTTGCTTGGCTTGAAGATTAAAACGGGGCAACTGTCCTTGGAAGTAGGCTTGCAGGAAAGGCCGCCATAATTCGGCTGTATGATACATCTGCTTCCGGCTGGCGTATGCGTTGATTTTATTGCGCAGGGGTTTGGGGATGAGACCGCGGTAGAAGATTTTCCACGGCCTTTGGTTGAGGCGCAGCAGCGGGGTGGCGGTGGAGGCGAAATGATCGGCGGGAAACGGCATGGGCTGGTGTTCCTAGGCTACCTGAAAACGGTACGTGCTATTTTACACTATCGAAATGGTAGGTGGCTGCAATGGGGTTGGCTGAGTTTTCAGGTAGCCTGAACTATTTTTTGAGCAGCCGCAGCAGGTATTGGCCGTATTGGTTTTTGGCCATGAGTTTGGCCAAATCGGCCAATTGCTCATTGGAAAGCCAGCCGTTGCGCCAGGCGATTTCTTCGAGGCAGGCTACCTGAAGGGCTTGTACGTTTTGGATGGTGCGCACAAATGAGGCGGCTTCGTGCAGGCTTTCGTGTGTGCCGGTATCGAGCCAGGCAAAGCCGCGGCCGAGCAGTTGCACGGAAAGGTTGCCGTCTTCGAGATAGAGTTGGTTGAGGTCGGAGATTTCGAGCTCGCCGCGTGCGGATGGCTTGATTCGTTTGGCGAATTCGACCACGCGTTTGTCGTAGAAATAGAGGCCGGTTACCGCCCAGTTGGATTTGGGTTGTGCGGGTTTTTCTTCAATAGATAGGGCTTTGAGGTGCTGGTCGAATTCGACTACGCCAAAGCGCTCGGGGTCTTTCACTTGGTAGGCGAATACCGTAGCGCCGTGGGTTTGGGCGGCGGCTTGCTGCAGGGTTTGGGTGAAGGATTGGCCATAGAAGATGTTGTCGCCCAATACCAGGCAGACGTTGTCGCTACCGATAAATTCTTCGCCGATGATGAAAGCTTGGGCAAGGCCGTCTGGGCTGGGTTGTACGGCGTATTGCAGACGGATGCCGAAGTCGCTGCCGTTGCCAAGCAGGCGGTGGAAGGCGGCGTTATCTTCGGGGGTGGTGATGATGAGGATGTCGCGGATGCCGGCGAGCATTAACACCGATAGGGGGTAGTAAATCATCGGCTTGTCGTATACGGGCATGAGCTGTTTGGCTGCACCGCGTGTGATGGGGTACAGCCGTGAGCCACTGCCGCCGGCGAGGATAATGCCTTTCATACGGTTGCCTTCCTGTAGCAGAGGGCTACCTGAAAACAAATGTTTCAGGTAGCCTTTTTATGGTTTGCTGTGCCTATTCCGCGCCCAGCAGTTTGCCGTTGTAGCGGCCGAAGAATTCGCTGATTTCGAAGAATACTTCTTTGCGATCACCATGAGGGCCGACTACGCTGATGCGGTCGTAAATGCCGTTTTGGCCTTGAATCAGGGCTTGGCCGACTTTGCGGTAGCCGGGCATGTTTTGGGCAATCCAGCGGTTTTCGGCAGCAATGCCGCGCGGGGTGTCGTTTTCGTGGATAACCACGGCGTGCTCTTGGCTGCTGCCGTCGGCGCGTTGCTGATGGGCGGCAGCGGGTGCGCGGTGGGGGCGGGTTTTGGCTTCCACACTGCCGGATAGAGCGAGGCCGAGGGCAAGGAAGCTGAGCAGTATGCTATTCCGGATGCTCATAGGTTCTCCGAATTATGGGGTTGATAAGTGGCCAAGCCGCTCTAAACGGTAGCGGCCATCGAGGATGCGTTGCCACCAAATTTTGTTATCCAAGTACCACTGTACGGTTTTGCGCATACCGGATTCAAAGGTTTCCTGTGGCTGCCAGCCTAGCTCGTGGCCGATTTTGGTGGCATCGATGGCATAGCGCAGGTCGTGGCCTGGCCGATCGGGCACAAAGGTAATCAGGTCGGCATAACGCGACACGCCAACGGGTTTTTCGGGGGCAAGTTCCTCTAGTAGGGTACAGATGGTTTGTACCACTTCAAGATTGTTTTTTTCGTTGTGGCCGCCGATATTGTAGCTCTCGCCGATTTTGCCTTGGGTAATGACTTGATACAGCGCGCGGGCATGATCTTCCACGAAAAGCCAATCGCGGATTTGTTGTCCGTTGCCGTAAACAGGCAATGGTTTGCCGGCAAGGGCATTCAGAATCATCAGCGGAATAAGTTTTTCGGGGAAATGGTATGGGCCGTAGTTGTTGGAGCAGTTGGTAATGATGGTGGGCAGGCCGTAGGTGCGTAGCCAGGCGCGCACAAGATGGTCGCTGGAGGCTTTGCTGGCGGAATAAGGGCTGGACGGAGCATAGGGCATGGTTTCGGTAAATAAATCACTGGTGCCATGCAAGTCGCCATACACCTCATCGGTGGAGATATGATGAAAACGGAATACCGAGCGGCGGTTTTCAGGTAGCCCAAGCCAATAGGTACGGGCAGCTTCCAGCAGGTTAAAGGTGCCAACAATATTGGTTTGGATAAACTCACCAGCGCTGTCTATGCTCCTATCCACATGGCTTTCCGCCGCCAGGTGCATCACACAGTCTGGCTGGTGTTGGGCAAATACGCGGTCGAGCTCGGCGCGGTTGCAAATATCCACTTGCTCGAAGGTATAGCGGGGGCTACCTGAAACTTCTGCCAAGGATTCAAGGTTGCCCGCGTAGGTGAGCTTGTCGAGATTGATAACAGAATCTCGAGTGTGGCGGATGATGTGGCGGATAACTGCCGAGCCGATAAAGCCGGCGCCACCGGTAAGGAGGATATTTATCAATTCTTGATAATAATTAAAGTAGGTTTAATAATTAAAGTAGAGGCTATACTGGATTAGCTCTAAATTTTACACCACTCCCACAGGATTTTAAGTTACTGGGACGGTGTCCCAAAGTTAAATTGAAACTCGAAGTTTTTCAAGAATCGAGGGAAAGATTTGCAGTCGATTCCGTTATATATTTGAGAAAGACGTGTTTTGACTGATTCCAGAAATTCTCCATGCCGTTAATGTGGTTCTGGCGGTCTGAAAACGTTTTGGAATGGTTGATGCAGTGATGAGTAAAACCGCTCACATCTAGGTTATCGTAGCTGCTCAGACTATCTGTATATAACGATGTTGTCAGGCATGATTTTCTTCTTGATAGCAGACAATAAGGTTTCAGGCTTAGCATTATCCACCACAATTGTGTGCCCCCGTCCTTGCCGTTTCAGGATACCGAATATCACCACGTTACCTGCTACACAACGACTGCATTTACCTTTGTGGCGTTCACCGAAATAGCTGTCGTCTAACTCGGCACCTAGCATAGCTACTACGCTATGTTAGCCTCATAATTTCTATTTAAAAGGAATAACTTGATAGGGAATTCTACGGTTTATATGGCGTAATATTTGTTTTTTGAGTCGTGTAATCTCGCGTTTAATTTTTTGAGGGAGTTTCCTTTTAGATATATGAGGATTTTTTTTACTACGCTCAACTTCAATTTGACTGCCCAAGCTACTCTCCTGTGGATGGAGAATAGCCTCTTGGATGCAAATAGCAGGATTTAGTTGGTACACATTAATTTTAGTATGAGGAATAAGGTGCTCAAACATTAAAACATCAATTGGAGTAAAATCATCAAGGTGAGTGTTGCGAAGATAGCTGAGTAGCCATTTGATAGCTGCTTGTGAAATGATGTAGCCGCCCGTTCCATGATGAGGGCTACATAACTTATAGATTTGATGATTATGATAACTGTTCCGTGGCATTGACTTAATTTGACATGGTTCGTAAACGGTTTCTAAGCGAATAATAAAGGGTTCATTAATAGGGAAAAACTCTTGTAGCCAAGAGTCATTAGTCAGAAATTTATTAGCTTGTTCTCCTAGCCAAATATCATCCTCAAAAATGCCAATATACGGAAGATTTTGGTCTAAACAATGCTGCCATAAACTTATATGGCTCATAAAGCATCCTTTTTCACCTAAACTGAGATAATCAACTTCAGAAAACAAAGGTAATAATCGCGTGGTAGCGGAGTTCAATTGTTCGCTTGAGCTGATGGCATCAAAGAAAGAGAAGGGAATACTTTTAGAGTTAAATTGACTAAAAATATGTTGGCGACGAGTATGGGAAGTAGCTAAACTAATAATATAATTTTCTAGCATAATAATTTATGAGGCTATCCTATATAATCAAGATAAATTCTATTCTGCTAATTGTTCTAAAGTGGAAATCTGGATATTTATCTCACTGTTAGTAAAGCACTACCCACATCTCTTTAAATACAGCTCAAGAAGCTTTGTTGGAATACCATTAAACTTGTGCAAATGATGTTTTGCTTTTCGGTAAAGTGAATGCTGTGGTTGATGTGTAAATAGCTGAAGCCACTAGTATCAAGTTTTATAGCAGCCTGTACATTATATTTGTGGTTAAAAAAATTCAATGGGTAGAGATTTTTACTACCTACGCTACCAGCCATTTATGAGGAAGTGACAGTTCCATGATGCTTTTTATGGTAGCAGCTGGTTGCCCTGCAAATTAAAGTTATTGAAAGAGCGCAGAATAAATTCTTCATCCAGCATTTCATCAGCAACACGGTCTTGCATATTGTGCTCTCGAAAATATTTTTGAAAATCAAAATCCTGCATTAACATCCATTCTGTTGGGTTAAAGCTACGTTGATTCTTTATATGAGGGAAATGCCAGTTGGTAAGAGGGGCTAAAATGCGTTTTCTTTCCTTCTTGGGTAGGTGTAGAACTTCATATGCACTAAATTGATCATTTATCCAGCCGCGCCAGAATTCAAAGTGAATATTTCTATTATAGATAATCCAACTATCCCCGCCTTCGGCGAAGGGGCGGGCTTTATGTATATAGCATTTTCCGTCATGGCAGTGAAGATTAATTCTGTTTAAAATTACACAGTCTTTCTTTCTAATGGGCAGCTTGCACAATTCAATTGTTTTTGTTGTGTGCCAAATATGGTCTCCATCTACTTTGATTATCCACTTGTTCTTTGGCAATTTGCCCCAAACAAAATTATAGTAATTATCCAGTCTTGTATTTAAATCCAAGCAATCCTCTTTATATCGGATATCATTACCAGGGATTACGTCGTACGGATATTCTACCGAGGTAAATTGTGGGTGTTTTTCGCAAAATGCCAAAATGTACTCTTTAGTGCCATCTGTGCAACTGTTAAAACCGATTACTCCGCCTTCAACAACAGGTAAAATACTTTTCAAGCAGGCATCAATGGTTTTAATTTCATTATGTACACGGATGAATGCATAAGGCCGGATGGGTTTTCGCCAAGCATATAATTTTTGCAAGGTTTCTGTAATATAGAGGCGGTGGCGTGTGTTTGTATAAAAACATATCCAACGGAATAATAAAGAAAATAGAGACATTTCTACTCCTTGTTTGGAAGATTTTTAAGTTTGTTAGCTATTTATTAAATGCTGTTTAAAATACAGGAAATAGTTTTTCTACTTCGTGATAAGAGCTAATAGTGAAGTAAAAATCTCCCTTGTTCGTGATGTTGGGGATTAGAAATAGTCTTTGATAAATCTGCTATAGTTCCCTTCATCGTAGAGTAATAAAGGATGAAGCGCTTGCTCCAATCGTTGAAGCCGGTTTCGTCTATACTAGGTACCCAACTGTTGCTGCATAAAGTCTATGCTAAAGGGTGTCGTTTTGCAGCTGGCCGAAACCGGACGTGGGGGCGGTGGAGATGTGCAGATTTTGCAATACCGCCCAATCATACATAGTAGCCTATGTGGTGGGCAGCGGGGCTTCAAACTAATCCCTGTGATAGTTTCATCAAGGTGGAAGCGATGAGTTCGTAATACATGGAGATTCAGGTAGCCTGCTGTGTGCCGGGCGGTTTGACGGCTTATTCACCCAGCTTGGTAATATCTGCCACAGCATTCATCTGTTCCGCCAAGCAGTTCAGCAGGTTCAGGCGGTTTTGTTTTACGGCGGGATCTTCCGCCATCACCATCACGCCGTCGAAGAAGGCATCGACTTGCGGTTTGACGGAAGCCAGTTCGGACAAGGCGGTTTGGAAATTGCCTTCGACAACAGCAGCGGCGATTTTCGGCTGCAAGCCTTGTGCGGCGGCATACAGGGCTTTTTCTTCGTTCTGTTGCAGCAGGCTTTCATCTACTTCGCCCAACTCGGCATCGGCTTTTTTCAGCAGGTTTTGCACGCGTTTGTTGGCGGCGGCGAGCGCGGCGGCTTCGGGCAGTTGTTTGAACGCGGTAACGGCTTGCAGTTTGGCGGTCAAATCGTCCAAACGGCGCGGCTGTTTGGCGAGTACGGCGGCAACGATGTCTTGCGGATAGTCGTTTTGCAGCAATACGGCAAGGCGCGCTTGCATGAAGTCGGCGGTTTCAGACGGCGTTTTCTCGTTGAGCAAACCTTTGGGGAAGCTGTCGAAGGTCGTCTGAATCAGCTCGTTCACGCCCAAGCCATACTGCATCAGCATCCGCAGGATACCCAAGGCGGCGCGGCGCAGGGCGTAGGGGTCTTTGTCGCCGGTCGGAATCAGACCGATGCCCCAAATGCCGACCAAGGTTTCCAGTTTATCAGCCAGTGCAACGGCAGTGGCAGTTTTACTTTCAGGTAGCCTATCACCGGCAAAGCGCGGCTGATAGTGCTGCTCGATGGCTTCGGCGATTTCTTCGGTTTCGCCGTCCAAGCGGGCGTAGTATTTGCCCATCGTGCCTTGCAGCTCGGGGAACTCGCCGACCATTTCGGTCACCAAGTCGGCTTTCGCCAAACGCGCGGCGCGTTCGGCTGCGGCGGCATCTGCACCCAAAGCTTTGGCAATGTGGGCGGCAATGCTTTGAAGGCGTTCGATACGCTCGGCTTGTGAGCCGATTTTGTTGTGGTACACCACATTTGCCAGCTTGGGCAGGCGGCTTTCCAAAGTCGCTTTTTGGTCTTGCTTGTAGAAGAACTCGGCATCAGACAGGCGCGCACGCAAAACGCGTTCGTTGCCTTGGATGATGTGCGACGGGTCTTCGGTTTGCAGGTTGGAGACCAGCAGGAAGCGGTTCATCAGCTTGCCGTTTGGGTCGAGCAGCGGGAAGTATTTTTGGTTTTGCTGCATGGTCAGAATCAGGCATTCCTGCGGCACGGCGAGGAAATGTTTTTCAAAACCGGCTTCTAAAACAACTGGGTATTCGACCAGCGCGGTAACTTCGTCCAACAGGGCTTCATCTGCGGCAACGGTCGCGTTCAGACGACCTGCCTGCTCGTTCAAGGCTGTCTGAATCGCGGCTTTGCGCTCGGCAAACGAAGCGACGACTTTGCCTTGCTCGCGCATTTGTGCGGCGTAGCTGTCGGCGTTTTCAATGGTGATTTCGCCGTTGGACAGGAAGCGGTGTCCCAAGGTTTGATTGCCGCTTTGCAAACCCAAAACGCTGACGTTCACGATGTCGCCGCCGTGCAGCACAACTAGCCCGTGAACAGGGCGCACAAAGGTAAACGTGCTGCTGCCCCAACGCATCACTTTCGGAATCGGCAGTTTCTTAACTGATTGATTGATAATGTCTTCCAAGAGTTCGCCCAACGGTTTGCCGGTTTGGACGTATTCGTAGGCGTACACATCCTGCTTGCCGTCGTAGACGATGGTCAAGTTTTCGATTTTCGCCCCCGCACCGCGCGCAAAACCTTCCAAAGCCTTGGTCGGCGCACCGTCTTTCATGGCATTCGCCACGGCAGGGCCTTTTTTCACGATTTTCTGATCGGCTTGCACGGCTTTGACGTTTTTGACTTGAACGGCCAAACGGCGCGGTGAGGCGTAGGCGGTAAATTCGGCTGATCCGTCAATCAGTTGCGCTCTTCCCAAGCCTTCAGCAACAGAAGCGGCGAAGTGGTTGCCTAAATTATTCAGGGCTTTGGGAGGGAGTTCTTCGGTGAGGAGTTCGATTAAAAGGGTTTGGGTGTTCATTGCAGCGTGTCGTTTGGTTTCAGGTAGCCTGCCGTTGCTGTAGATGGTGCTGGGTTTTTAATCAGGAGGCAGGCGGCACTTGTTTGTTAGGTTGGTGAGAATTCTAGCATTTTCAGGCTGCTTGCGCCTTGTTTTTAATCAGCGGGAAGCCCAGTTTCTCACGGCTTTCCACGTATTTATGCGCCACGGTGCGGCTCAGCGCGCGGATGCGGCCGATGTAGGTGGCGCGTTCTGTAACAGAAATGGCGCCGCGTGCGTCTAATAGGTTGAAAGTATGGCCGGCTTTGAGGACGAGTTCGTAGGCGGGCAGGGCGAGGCTGGTGTCTTCCACAGCCAGCAGGCGTTTGGCTTGCGCTTCGTAGTCGTTGAACTGGCGCAACAGCCAGTCGGCATCGCTGTATTCGAAGTTGTAGGTGGATTGTTCGACTTCGTTTTGGTGGTACACGTCGCCGTAGGTAACGGAGTTGCCGTCCGGCGTTTTCGCCCAAACGAGGTCGTAAACGTTTTCCACGCCTTGCAGGTACATCGCCAGGCGTTCGATGCCGTAGGTGATTTCGCCAAGCACGGGGGTGCAGTCGATGCCGCCGACTTGTTGGAAGTAGGTGAACTGAGTAACTTCCATGCCGTTGAGCCAAACTTCCCAGCCCAAGCCCCATGCGCCGAGGGTGGGGTTTTCCCAGTCGTCTTCCACGAAGCGGATGTCGTGCACTTTTGGGTCGATGCCCAATTCGCGCAGGGAATCGAGATAGAGGTCTTGGATATTGGCGGGGGCTGGCTTGAGGGCTACCTGAAATTGGTAGTAGTGCTGCAGGCGGTTGGGGTTGTTGCCGTAGCGGCCGTCTTTGGGGCGGCGGCTGGGTTGGACGTAGGCGGCAAACCACGGTTCGGGGCCGAGCGCGCGCAGGCAGGTGGCGGGGTGGGATGTGCCAGCACCAACTTCCATATCGAGCGGCTGGAGCAGGGTGCAGCCTTGGGCGGCCCAGTAGTTTTGCAGTTTGAAGATGATTTGTTGGAAGGTGAGCATGGTTGTGCAGGAAAGTTGGAAAAAATAATGGCGGTATTGTACTTGGTTTGCCGATTAAACAAAACAAAGCTAAAGGCTACCTGAAAAATGGTTGTTGGGATTTTCAGGTAGCCTTTTCATCTTTAAGGCATGGCTGAAGCACTGTGCTTCATCAGGCATTAGGGTTTGCCGCTTGCCGGCCGTTTTAAGGCTACCTGAAAAAATAAGGGGCTGTCCTAGATAACTAGGTTAGACTATCTTTTACCATTTGTTTTAACATGGCAATTTGAGATTTCATTTCATTGTTGTTAAATCGCCATTCGCACTCTTTCAAATACAGTTCGAAATGCTTTTTCGGAATGCCGTTGAATTTACGCAAATGGCGTTTGGCCTGACTCCAGAAGTTCTCAATCCCGTTAATGTGGTTTTGCCTGTCTGCAAAACAGGTGCGGTGATTGATGCGCAAGTGGTTAAACTCGCTAACATCCAATACATTGTAGGCACTGTGGCAATCAGTATAGACCACACTGTCCGGCCTTACCTTCTCCCGGATAATCGGCAGCAGGGTAGCCGACTGAGTATTGGCCACGGTAACGGTGTAAACCTTACCGTTACGCTTCAACAGTCCGAATACCACCACTTTTCCGGCTGCTCCGCGACCGCGTTTGCCTTTGCGGCAGCCGCCAAAATAGCTTTCATCTGCTTCTACTTCGCCATCAAACATTTCCAAGTGTTCGCAACGATTAAAGATAAGCAAGCGTAAACGGTGAAAGTAGTAGGCAGCGGTGTTTTTATTGACTCCGGCCAATTCGGCGGCAGTACGGGCGGTTGCTCCTGCAACGAACAATTCGATCAGTTTGTTTTGAACGGGCTGGCTGAGGCGACTTTTTCTCATAGGAATATTTTAATCAATTTTGAATATTCCTGGTTATCTAGGACAGCCCCAAAAATAATCAGACGATTTCAGGTAGCCTCTGCCAAACCGGCTAGGCTTCGGCAAAACGCACACCGGTAAGCTGGGATTTCAGAATGGCTTGGCGCAATGCCTGCAATGCCTGCGGTCGTACAAAGTTACGGCGCGAGGCCAATACGATGCGGCGGTTGGGTACGGGCGGCTCGAAGGGGATGATGGAAAACAGCAAGTGGTCGTTGTCCGTGAGGGCGCTGGAGGGCAGTACGCTGATGCCCAGGCCGCTGGCTACCATATGGCGGATGGTGTTGATGGAACTGCCCTGCAGGGTGTTGGCCAGGCCGAGGATGCGCTGGCGGGAGGCCAATTTGCTACAGCTTTCTAAAACTTGGTCGCGCATGCAGTTGCCTTCGCTGAGCAGCAGCACTTGCTGTTCTGTCAGCTGCTGCACGGATACGGCGTCGAGCTCTTCGAATTCGTGCCCCTTCGGCACGATGACGAAAAACGGCTCGTCATACAGCGGCTCGGTGATGATGCCCGGCTCTTGGAAGGGCTCGGCCACCACGATGGCGTCCAACTCGCCTTTTTTCAGGGAGTCGGTGAGGTTGGCGGTGTAGTGCTCTTCCAGCATCAGCGGCATATCGGGCGCCAGCTTGCGCAGCGACAAAATCAGGCGCGGCAAAAGATAGGGAGCCACTGTAAAAATCAGCCCCAGCTTAAACACGCCGGCCAGCTCATTTTGTTCGGAGGCGGCCAGGTGTTTGATGCGGTCGGCTTCTTCCAGCACGCGGTGCGCCTGGGTAATGATGCGCTCGCCAGTTTCGGTGGGCTTGACTTCGTTGCTGCTGCGGTCGAACAGCGAAACAGAAAGCTCTTCCTCCAGCTTTTTAATCGCAATAGAGAGAGTGGGCTGGCTGACAAAGCAGCGTTGGGCGGCACGGCCGAAGTGGCGTTCTTGTGCAACGGCCACAATATAGCGCAATTCGGTCAGAGTCATGATTTAGCTTTCTTCGTTTTTGCGTTGGATGTCTGGCAAAACGATGTTGAGCTCCAGAACATCTACGCCGTTTTGCGTTTCCTGCGAGATGCGGATGTCGTCGAGCGAAACGTGCACGTATTTCGACAATACTTCCAACAGCTCTTTCTGCAAGGTGGGCAGGTAGTCAGGCGCTTGGGATTTCACGCGCTCCTGCGCAATGATGATTTGCAGGCGGTCGCGGGCAATGCTGGCGGATTTGGGCTTCTTGCCAAACAATATATCAATCAATGACATGGCTTAACCTCCAAACAGGCGTTGCAGGAAGCCTTTTTTCTCTGCTTCCAAGAAACGCATTGGACGGTTTTCACCCAGCAGGCGAGCCACCACATCTTTATAAGCTTCAGCGGCAGGCGCGCCTTCCTGGTGGATGACAGGCAGGCCGACGTTGGAGGCTTGCAGCACGCTTTGCGATTCGGGAATCACGCCCAAGAGCGGGATGCGCAACACGTCTTCAATGTCTTTCACTGAAAGCATTTCGCCGCTTTCCACACGTTCGGGGTTGTAGCGGGTAATCAGCAGGTGTTCTTTCACCTGTTCACCTTTTTCGGCATGGCGGCTCTTGCTTTGCAGAATGCCCAAGATGCGGTCGGAGTCGCGCACGCTGGATACTTCTGGGTTGGTGGTGACGATGGCTTCGTCGGCAAAATACAGCGCCATCAGCGCACCGGTTTCGATACCGGCGGGCGAATCGCAAATCACGAATTCGAAGTCCAGTTTTTCGGTAAGCTCGGAGAGTACGCGTTCCACGCCTTCGCGGGTGAGTGCGTCTTTATCGCGGGTTTGCGAGGCGGGCAGTACGAACAGGTTGTCGCAATGCTTGTCTTTAATCAGTGCCTGGTGCAATGTGGCTTCGTTTTGGATAACGTTGATTAAGTCGTACACCACGCGGCGTTCGCAGCCCATGATGAGGTCGAGGTTGCGCAGGCCGACGTCGAAGTCGATCACGGCGGTTTTGTGTCCTTTTAAAGCCAGGCCGCTGGCGATGCTGGCGCTGGTGGTGGTTTTACCCACGCCGCCTTTGCCGGAGGTTACTACAATAATTTTTGCCACGGTTATGGTCCTTTCCCTTAGGTGAATCCGTTTTGTTGAAATTAGGTTGTTACGTTTGGCGGGCTACCTGAAAATTGTTTGCTGCCCTTTGTATTGTGTGTAGTCAAGTAAATGTATGTTACGTTCAAATAATCTCGCTGAGGGCGGCGATGGCCAGCCGCTCTTTTTGCAAATAGATCTGCACGGCCTGGCGGTGGAGGTGCGGCGGCAGCTGTTGGTCGAAAGTGCGGTAGATGCCAGCGATGGATACCAGCTCGGCCTGCATCGATTGGGCAAAAATGCGGGCATTTTGGTCGCCGCTGGCGCCTGCTAAGGCACGACCACGCAGGGGAGCATAAATATGAATATGGCCGTCGGCAATCACTTCGGCTCCTTCGTTTACTAAACCTAGTACGATCAGGTCGGCATTTTCGGCATACACCTGCTGGCCGGTGCGGATAGGTTTCTCCACCACCAGGGTTTGACGCACGGCGGGAGCGGGCGGGGTACTGGGCGTTTCATGTTGCGCATTTTCAGGTAGCCTTTTGTTTTCTTCACTATTGGCATTGTCGCAGCAAAAGGCTAAGTGATGGGCACGGGCGGCAGCCTGCCATTGTTCGTTGTGATGGCGCAGGGTGCCGATGGGCAGGCTGTGCTCGGCAAATAGGCCGAGCAGGCTGTCTAAATCCAGATTGTCCGGCGAGTCGAATGCCTGTACGTCGAGCAGCAGCGGCATATCGCTGAGTTCGCGGTATTGAGCGGCGCGCTCGGTGAGGGTTTGACGGATAGCCGCCAGCTCGGTGGTGTTGAGCTGGATGGCGAGCGCGTCAATACGGGCGGATTTGATGTCGAATGCTGGCTTCATCGGTGCGATGGAGTCGTAATTTAAGAATTGAAACGGCTCGCAGTTTACCGTTTTATGTAGGCTACTTCAAATTTGTGCGATGGTCGGCTTATTATCAGGCTACCTAAAAACTTAGCTTATAATGCGGCGAATCGCTTTCAGGTAGCCTGTTTGGCAAACTAGAGGCTACCTGAAAACCAGTTTGAGCAATTTAAATGGAAAAACTATGCAGAAGCCGATACGGATTTTAGGCATCGACCCGGGCAGCCGGGTAACGGGTTTTGGTGTGATTGATGTGCTGGGGCAGAGCCAGCGCTACGTGGCATCCGGCTGCATCAAAACCATCCCGGGCGACGAGCTGGCCGGGCGCATCGGCATTATTGTGCAGCACATTGGTGAGATTATCGATACTTACCAGCCGAACCAGGCGGCGGTGGAGCAGGTGTTTGTGAACGTTAATCCCGCTGCCACACTGATGCTGGGGCAGGCGCGCGGCGCGGCAGTAGCGGCACTGGTGTTGCGCGGATTGCCTGTATATGAATACACGGCTTTGCAGGTGAAGCAGGCGGTGGTGGGACAGGGTAAGGCGGCGAAGGAGCAGGTGCAGCATATGGTGGTGCAGATGCTGAAGTTGTCAGGGAAGCCGCAAGCTGATGCGGCCGATGGGTTGGCTGTGGCGCTTACCCATGCATTGCGTAATCATAGTTTAGCAGCCAAATTGCACAATGCTTCGCAAATTAAAGGTGGGCGCTTTCAGGTTTGATTTTCAGGTAGCCAGTGGTTGTTGTATTTGTGCTGGGTAAATTTCATTTCAGCTTAGATGTTTAGTGTTTTTGAGTGGTATTTTTGTTTTTAGGTATTTGACAAAGTTTTTTTTGAGGCGTATAGTTCGCATCTTCGCTGTCCCGCATGGCGCAATTTGTTTGTCGCCGGTTTGGTTCAGCAGCTCTTTAACAATCAGATTACCGATAAGTGTGGGTGTTTTACACCTGCACTGTTGAGAAGAAGACAAGACGATGTTTAACATTGTTCTGTCGATTTCTTTGAAGCAGACTAGAAGTTATTAAGTTAGAGATTGAACATAAGAGTTTGATCCTGGCTCAGATTGAACGCTGGCGGCATGCTTTACACATGCAAGTCGAACGGCAGCGGGGTAGTGCTTGCACTACTGTCCGGCGAGTGGCGAACGGGTGAGTAATATATCGGAACGTACCGAGTAATGGGGGATAACCAATCGAAAGATTGGCTAATACCGCATACGTCCTACGGGAGAAAGCGGGGGATCGCAAGACCTCGCGTTATTCGAGCGGCCGATAACTGATTAGCTAGTTGGTGGGGTAAAGGCCTACCAAGGCGACGATCAGTAGCGGGTCTGAGAGGACGATCCGCCACACTGGGACTGAGACACGGCCCAGACTCCTACGGGAGGCAGCAGTGGGGAATTTTGGACAATGGGGGCAACCCTGATCCAGCCATGCCGCGTGTATGAAGAAGGCCTTCGGGTTGTAAAGTACTTTTGTTAGGGAAGAAAAGGGAAGTGCTAATACCACTTTTTGCTGACGGTACCTAAAGAATAAGCACCGGCTAACTACGTGCCAGCAGCCGCGGTAATACGTAGGGTGCGAGCGTTAATCGGAATTACTGGGCGTAAAGCGAGCGCAGACGGTTATTTAAGCAGGATGTGAAATCCCCGGGCTTAACCTGGGAACTGCGTTCTGAACTGGATAGCTAGAGTGTGTCAGAGGGGGGTAGAATTCCACGTGTAGCAGTGAAATGCGTAGAGATGTGGAGGAATACCGATGGCGAAGGCAGCCCCCTGGGATAACACTGACGTTCATGCTCGAAAGCGTGGGTAGCAAACAGGATTAGATACCCTGGTAGTCCACGCCCTAAACGATGTCGATTAGCTGTTGGGCAACTTGATTGCTTAGTAGCGTAGCTAACGCGTGAAATCGACCGCCTGGGGAGTACGGTCGCAAGATTAAAACTCAAAGGAATTGACGGGGACCCGCACAAGCGGTGGATGATGTGGATTAATTCGATGCAACGCGAAGAACCTTACCTGGTCTTGACATGTACGGAACCTTCCAGAGACGGAAGGGTGCCTTCGGGAGCCGTAACACAGGTGCTGCATGGCTGTCGTCAGCTCGTGTCGTGAGATGTTGGGTTAAGTCCCGCAACGAGCGCAACCCTTGTCATTAGTTGCCATCATTTAGTTGGGCACTCTAATGAGACTGCCGGTGACAAACCGGAGGAAGGTGGGGATGACGTCAAGTCCTCATGGCCCTTATGACCAGGGCTTCACACGTCATACAATGGTCGGTACAGAGGGTAGCCAAGCCGCGAGGTGGAGCCAATCCCAGAAAACCGATCGTAGTCCGGATTGCACTCTGCAACTCGAGTGCATGAAGTCGGAATCGCTAGTAATCGCAGGTCAGCATACTGCGGTGAATACGTTCCCGGGTCTTGTACACACCGCCCGTCACACCATGGGAGTGGGGGATACCAGAAGCAGGTAGGGTAACCGCAAGGAGCCCGCTTGCCACGGTATGCTTCATGACTGGGGTGAAGTCGTAACAAGGTAGCCGTAGGGGAACCTGCGGCTGGATCACCTCCTTTCTAGAGAAAAAGTAGGGGTAGAGCATCCACACCTATCGGTAATCAGATACAGATGCGAAGAGAATGTTGGGTTTGTAGCTCAGCTGGTTAGAGCACACGCTTGATAAGCGTGGGGTCGGAGGTTCAAGTCCTCCCAGACCCACCAGTAGTCGTAGAGCGGAGCAGATCCGCCCAGGTACTGGGGGCATAGCTCAGTTGGTAGAGCACCTGCTTTGCAAGCAGGGGGTCATCGGTTCGATCCCGTTTGCCTCCACCACACAATACTTTCCAAATAAAAGTATGCTAAATATACGAGTAAGCTGCTGCATCTTGCAGTTTGCGCGGTAGTTTATTTTTATTTGCGAAGTCAAAACGCATCGATCTTTAACAAATTGGCAAGCCGAAATCAACAAACAAACGAAGTAGGGCTTATCTTTGAGATAAGTCATACAGAAATTTGGGTGATGATTGTATCGACCGAATCCTGAAACACAAAAGGCAGGATTCGGACACAACAAGCAGTAAGCTTTATCAAAGTAGAGGCCTTAAGCCCCAGCTGTAGTCAACGCAGCGCAGGCGAAGTCAAAAAGGCACTTCAAATGATAGAGTCAAGTGAATAAGTGCATCAGGTGGATGCCTTGGCGATGATAGGCGACGAAGGACGTGTAAGCCTGCGAAAAGCATCGGGGAGCTGGCAATAGAGCTTTGATCCGGTGATGTCCGAATGGGGAAACCCACACAGCAATGTGTATCCTAAGCTGAATACATAAGCTTAGAGAAGCGAACCCGGAGAACTGAACCATCTAAGTACCCGGAGGAAAAGAAATCAACCGAGATTCCGCAAGTAGTGGCGAGCGAACGCGGAGGAGCCTGTATGTGATAGTTGTCGGGATAGGAGAAGGAATTGGAAACTTCCGCCATAGTGGGTGATAGCCCCGTATCCGAAATTCCGGCAGTGGTACTAAGCATACGACAAGTAGGGCGGGACACGAGAAATCCTGTCTGAAGATGGGGGGACCATCCTCCAAGGCTAAATACTCATCATCGACCGATAGTGAACCAGTACCGTGAGGGAAAGGCGAAAAGAACCCCGGGAGGGGAGTGAAATAGAACCTGAAACCTGATGCATACAAACAGTGGGAGCACCTTATGGTGTGACTGCGTACCTTTTGTATAATGGGTCAACGACTTACATTCAGTAGCGAGCTTAACCGGATAGGGGAGGCGTAGGGAAACCGAGTCTTAATAGGGCGTCATAGTTGCTGGGTGTAGACCCGAAACCGAGTGATCTATCCATGGCCAGGTTGAAGGTGCCGTAACAGGTACTGGAGGACCGAACCCACGCATGTTGCAAAATGCGGGGATGAGCTGTGGATAGGGGTGAAAGGCTAAACAAACTCGGAGATAGCTGGTTCTCCCCGAAAACTATTTAGGTAGTGCCTCATGTATCACTTCCGGGGGTAAAGCACTGTTATGGCTAGGGGGTCATTGCGACTTACCAACCCATGGCAAACTCAGAATACCGGAAAGTGCAATCATGGGAGACAGACAGCGGGTGCTAACGTCCGTTGTCGAGAGGGAAACAACCCAGACCGCCAGCTAAGGTCCCAAATGATAGATTAAGTGGTAAACGAAGTGGGAAGGCTTAGACAGCCAGGATGTTGGCTTAGAAGCAGCCATCATTTAAAGAAAGCGTAATAGCTCACTGGTCGAGTCATCCTGCGCGGAAGATGTAACGGGGCTCAAATCTATAACCGAAGCTGCGGATGCACCTAGTGCATGGTAGGGGAGCGTTCTGTAGGCCTGAGAAGGTGTTTCGTAAGGAATGCTGGAGGTATCAGAAGTGCGAATGTTGACATGAGTAGCGATAAAGCGGGTGAAAAGCCCGCTCGCCGAAAGCCCAAGGTTTCCTGCGCAACGTTCATCGGCGCAGGGTGAGTCGGCCCCTAAGGCGAGGCAGAGATGCGTAGTCGATGGGAAACGGGTTAATATTCCCGTACTTGATTTAAGTGCGATGTGGGGACGGAGAAGGTTAGGTCAGCAAACTGTTGGAATAGTTTGTTCAAGCCGGTAGGTGGAAGGATTAGGCAAATCCGGTTCTTCATAACACCGAGAAGTGATAACGAGTATCTACGGATACGAAGTGACTGATACCACGCTTCCAGGAAAAGCCACTAAGCTCTAGCTTAAATCGAACCGTACCGCAAACCGACACAGGTGGGCAGGATGAGAATTCTAAGGCGCTTGAGAGAACTCGGGAGAAGGAACTCGGCAAATTGATACCGTAACTTCGGGAGAAGGTATGCCCTCTGAGGTGAAGGATTTACTCCGTAAGCTTTGGAGGGTCGCAGAGAATCGGTGGCTGCGACTGTTTATTAAAAACACAGCACTCTGCAAACACGAAAGTGGACGTATAGGGTGTGACGCCTGCCCGGTGCTGGAAGGTTAATTGAAGATGTGAGAGCATCGGATCGAAGCCCCAGTAAACGGCGGCCGTAACTATAACGGTCCTAAGGTAGCGAAATTCCTTGTCGGGTAAGTTCCGACCCGCACGAATGGCGTAACGATGGCCACACTGTCTCCTCCCGAGACTCAGCGAAGTTGAAGTGGTTGTGAAGATGCAATCTACCCGCTGCTAGACGGAAAGACCCCGTGAACCTTTACTGTAGCTTTGCATTGGACTTTGAAGTCACTTGTGTAGGATAGGTGGGAGGCTTAGAAGCAGAGACGCTAGTTTCTGTGGAGCCGTCCTTGAAATACCACCCTGGTGACTTTGAGGTTCTAACCCAGGTCCGTTAACCGGATCGGGGACCGTGCATGGTAGGCAGTTTGACTGGGGCGGTCTCCTCCCAAAGAGTAACGGAGGAGTTCGAAGGTTACCTAGGTCCGGTCGGAAATCGGACTGATAGTGCAATGGCAAAAGGTAGCTTAACTGCGAGACCGACAAGTCGAGCAGGTGCGAAAGCAGGACATAGTGATCCGGTGGTTCTGAATGGAAGGGCCATCGCTCAACGGATAAAAGGTACTCCGGGGATAACAGGCTGATTCCGCCCAAGAGTTCATATCGACGGCGGAGTTTGGCACCTCGATGTCGGCTCATCACATCCTGGGGCTGTAGTCGGTCCCAAGGGTATGGCTGTTCGCCATTTAAAGTGGTACGTGAGCTGGGTTTAAAACGTCGTGAGACAGTTTGGTCCCTATCTGCAGTGGGCGTTGGAAGTTTGACAGGGGCTGCTCCTAGTACGAGAGGACCGGAGTGGACGAACCTCTGGTGTACCGGTTGTCACGCCAGTGGCATCGCCGGGTAGCTAAGTTCGGGAAGGATAAGCGCTGAAAGCATCTAAGCGCGAAACCTGCCTGGAGATGAGACTTCCCTTGCGGTATAACCGCGCTGAAGAGTCGTTCTAGACCAGGACGTTGATAGGTGGGGTGTGGAAGCGCGGCAACGCGTGCAGCTAACCCATACTAATTGCTCGTGAGGCTTGACTCTATCATTTGAAGTGCTTTGCGGTGTAGAGACACCGGGAAGAGTACTCAATAGAATAAAGCTTACTGGAATCGATACACATTACCCGATTGTTTGGTTAGTAGCCGGACAGAACAGTTTGATTTGATTAACCGGAGTGACATTACCGGTGGCTTGACGATTTGTACAGTTTAAGTTTGGCGGCCATAGCGGTTTGGTCCCACGCCTTCCCATCCCGAACAGGACCGTGAAACGAACCAGCGCCGATGATAGTACGGATTACCCGTGCGAAAGTAGGACACTGCCAAACACCTATTTATGACACCCGCCTAACGGCGGGTGTCATTCTTTGTGGCGTAGAAGATAGATGTTCTACACAGTATTTGCCCATAAGAGGCTAACTGAAAGTTTAAGGTAGCCGCTTGAGCCTTGGAAAATTGTTTAAGTTGAACCAACCTTGCAGGAGGAAACAAGAGTTTTGGTTATATAATCCACGCTTCTTTTAGTTATTCCAACACTTCAGATCGTGCTTACATCAGCTCCACAAAACTCCCTACTTGCCGGCTTGAACAATGAGCAACTTTCTGCGGTAACCTGGCCGGCGCAATCTGCTTTGGTGCTGGCCGGTGCCGGCAGCGGTAAGACTAAAGTGCTTACCACCCGCATCGCTTGGCTCTTGCATAGTGGTCAAGCCAGCCTGCATTCGGTGATGGCGGTTACGTTCACTAATAAGGCTGCGAAAGAAATGCGTGCCCGGCTCGAAGCCATGTTGCCGCTTAATATTCGCGCCATGTGGCTGGGTACGTTCCATGGCCTGTGTCACCGATTTCTGCGTTTGCATCACAAAGAAGCTGGTCTGCCAGCTGCCTTCCAGATTTTAGACAGCAGTGACCAGCTCGCTCTAGTCAAACGCCTGCTCAAAGCCCTCAATATTTCCGAAGAAATCATCGCCCCGCGTGCCTTACAAGGCTTTATCAATGCGCAAAAAGAAGCAGGTTTGCGTGCTGCCGTGCTACATGCCAGTAATCCGTTTGAGCAGCGCCTGATTGAATGCTATGCCGAATACGATCGTCTGTGTCGGCAGGAAGGGGTAGCAGATTTTGCTGAACTCATGTTGCGTAGCTATGAAGTGTTGCAAAGTAACGAGATTCTGCGTACGCACTACCAAAACCGCTTCAACCACATTTTGGTGGACGAATTCCAAGACACCAATAAATTGCAATACGATTGGCTCAAACTGCTGGCAGGGCAACATGCTGCCGTATTTGCCGTGGGCGATGACGATCAGAGCATCTACCGTTTCCGTGGCGCGCGCGTGGGTAATATGGCTGATTTCATGCGTGAATTTCAGGTAGCCTCTCCTATCAAGCTGGAGCAGAACTACCGTTCGGTGGGCAATATCCTTGCTGCGGCCAATGCCGTGATTGCCCATAACGACGGCCGCTTGGGCAAGAACCTGCGCACTGAAGCCGAGCATGGTGAGAAAATCCGTTTCCTTTCCGCTTTTACCGACGGTGAAGAGGCCGAGTTCGTGGTAGAAGAAATCAAAGCCCTGCACCGCGACGGTATGGATTTGGCACAAACCGCTGTGCTTTACCGTAGTAATGCCCAGTCGCGCGTTCTCGAGCAAACCCTGTTCCGTGCCGGCCTACCTTATAAAATCTACGGCGGCCTGCGCTTTTATGAGCGGCAGGAGATCAAACACGCACTTGCTTATTTGCGGCTGGCGATTAATCCCGACGACGATAACGCCCTGTTGCGCGTCATCAACGTGCCCGCACGCGGTATTGGCAGCCGTACGGTGGAAAACATTCAAGCCGCTGCTTCGCAGGAAGGCATACCGTTGTGGCAGGCAGCCTGCCACGTAGCCGTGAAGAACGGCAAGGTAGCCACCTTTGTGCGCCTGATTGAAAGCTTGCGCGGCTGCATCGGCCAAGTCGGGCTACCTGATATTGTGGCCGAGGCCGTACGCAGCAGCGGCCTGTATGAGTATTACCAAAACCAAAAGGGCGATCATCAAGACCGCTTAGACAACTTAGACGAACTCATCCGAGCGGCTGAAGAATTCCACCCTGAAGACAGTACGTTTGAAACCCTGCCCGCTGATGTCGTAGAGAGCCCGGCATTCCCCGTGCTTGCCTTTTTGAGCAATGCTGCGCTTGAATCTGGCGAGAACCAGGCCGCCGCCGATGAGTCTGCCGTACAGTTGATGACTGTGCATGCGGCCAAAGGGCTGGAGTTTGACGCCGTATTCCTCACCGGCATGGAAGAAGGCCGTTTCCCCAGCGAATTGAGCCTGGCTGAACACGGCGGGCTGGAGGAAGAGCGGCGGCTGATGTATGTGGCCATCACGCGCGCACGGCAGCGGCTCTACATCAGCATGGCGCAACAGCGGATGTTGCACGGCCAAACCCATTTTGGTACCGTATCGCGCTTTGTGGAAGAAATTCCGCCCGATTTACTGCATTTACTCACTCCCGTGCTAAAACCACGTTTTCCCGTGCCCGAAGGCCGGCCTCAACAGCGCAGGGCAGAATGGGTTGCACCGGTGGCGAAGCAGGATTACGACGGCTTCAGCATCGGCCAAAATGTGCGGCACGCCAAATTCGGCACCGGCGTAATCATTGAGGGGGAGCGCAAAGCCGGCAGCGCCCGCCTCACCGTAAACTTTGGCAAGCAGGGCATCAAAGTGCTGGACACTAAATTTGCCAAACTGGAAGCTGTGTGAGTTTTCAGGTAGCCTTAGGGCTTGAAGCTAATTGCTTAACAGGCTACCTGAAAAACATCAGCCGAAACGTAGCCGAAAAATTCTTATTGACTATCAAGGAGAACGACATGTCCGCATACGACAGCAACAACATCTTCGCCAAAATCCTGCGCGGCGAAATCCCCAACCATACGGTGTACGAAGACGAAAAAGTCCTCGCCTTCCTCGACGTGATGCCACAGGCACGTGGCCATGTGTTGATTGTGCCGAAAACGCAGGCCCTGGAGCTGAGCGATCTGCCATTAGAATACGCACAAGCTGTGTTTGCCACCGCCAAAAAAATCATTGCCGCCCAGCGCAAAGTTTTACAGCGGCACGGCATCGTGCAAATGCAGCTCAATGGCCAAGAAGCCGGCCAAAGCGTGTTCCACTACCATATGCACCTGATTCCCGGGCATCTGCACGAGTTGGGGGAACACGAAGACAAGATGGCCGACCACGCTGAACTGGCCGCGCTGGCTGCCAAACTGCGTGAGGCCATAGCGTAGCCGTGCTTCGATTTGGCAGTATATTGAAGCAGCAATAATTAGATCGGCTGCATTTAGCACAATGTCCACAGCAATGCTAAAAGGCTACCTGAAAAGTTTCAGGTAGCCTTTTGAAAGAATCCTGTGGGGCAGATAAATGCAGCTGCCATGTCAGAATAGCAGTAGCCAAGTCGTCTAATCACAAGAGACCACTCACGGTATGAGGCTACCTGAAAATTTCAGGTAGCCTTCCATAGCAAGATGAAATCCGATCAAGTAGAAACCAATAATCATGAACAGGTTTGGCAGCAAACGGATACCGCCGAACTGCGGTGCAAACTTTTGCGTTTTGCCACCCTGCAGCTACACGATGCCCAATGGGCGGAGGATGTGGTGCAAGACACCATGCTGAAAGCCTTTGCCCGCCGGCAGCAGTTTAAGGCGGCTGCGCAATGGCAAACGTGGGTATTCGCCATTTTGCGCAACACCCTATTAGACAGCCTGCGCAGCCGAAAAAGCCAACTGCAATGGCAAGTGAGCAGTGAAGACGAACAGTTTCTTGATACCGTGCGCCAGCAGCAGTTTGATGAGAGCGACCATTGGACGGATAGCGCCACTCCTCAAACATGGGCTTCCCCAGAAGATACCATCCGGCAGCAGGAGTTTATGCATACCATGGAATACTGTCTCGAGCACCTGCCGGATAATACCGCGCGGGTATTTATGCTGCGCGAGTTGATGGGGTTGGAAGTGGCTGAAATCTGCCAGCAAACCGGTATCAGCGCCGATAACTGCTACACCATTCTCTACCGCGCCCGCAACGGCCTGCGCCGTTGTCTGCAAAGCAATTGGTTAAATGGATAATGAAGGAACAGCTATGCTGAAATGCCAACGAGCCGCAGAATTGATTTCGCTGCAACATGACCGCCCATTGAGCCTTTGGGAATGTTGGCAGTTACGACTGCACTTGCTGGTTTGCTCACCCTGCCAACGCTATCAGAAACAACTGGACACCATCAGTTTGGCAATGCACCATGTGCGGCAGGAACAGGCTGGAGACAAGCAGTGAAAGGTTACCTGAAAAAGTATGTGATAAAATAATATGTTCGTTAATTAATAAAAATATTTTACTGAAAAGGCTTGACTCAGATTGGAATAACTGGTGTAATAGCGAACTTCAATAGTGGCCAGATAGCTCAGTTGGTAGAGCAACGGATTGAAAATCCGTGTGTCGGCAGTTCGATCCTGCCTCTGGCCACCACTAACCGCATTTTAGCGGTTATTTTTTTGTCTAACGCCGTCTATCCGAATCTACAAGACCCAAGCCCAGCAAGGCTTCTAGCTATGTTTAGGGCTTGTTTGGTATCTACCGCCGTCTATCCGAATTGCATTGAAGCAACAGAATTTTGGGGGTATATTGGGGGGTATCTTAGAAATACCGCCGAAAAAATACCCCCAAAATGCCGCTAACCGACCGCCAAATCAAGAATGCCAAGCCTGCCGCCAAAGCCTACAAGCTGGCTGACGGTGGCGGGCTGTATCTGCAAGTTACCCCGGCAGGCGGCAAACTGTGGCGCTTGAAATACCGCGTAGGCGGCAAAGAAAAACTGTTATCAATCGGGAAATATCCCCTTATGCGACCTGCCGAAAAAAGCTACAAGGCATTGAAGAGAAAGTAGAAGGTATAAAGAAAAAGTAAGCTGCTATGCCATGGATGAAAGCTTGTTCTTGTCCATGGATAAAGGCTTGTTATCAGCCATTCCGGCCGCCTATTCGGGCGGCTATATTTTTGCCCGTGTATTTCACTGCTATTTAGCAGCAACGAGATACACGGGCATTTTAATTTGGAGAGCAAGAAACATGGAAAATATTACGATGCGAATGTTGCGCCTGCCCGATGTGATGGCGATTACAGGCTTGAGCCGGGCGGCGATTTATGCCAAGTGCAATCCGAAAGACAAGGCGCGGTACGACCCGGATTTTCCGCAAAGGGTGCAGCTATCCGCCAATACGGTAGCTTGGCCTTGGCTGGTGTCGGGCAATCCGCTGGCCTACCGGCGCAGCCAAACGCCAGCCCGGCAGCCTGCCGCCGCAAGCAACCGGCATAAACACCGCAAGCGATAAATGCGCGGTAAACGGCTTAAATTTGCGTTTATAGCGCGTTTAGGCCGTGCGGCAGTAATTGCCCTATCTTTCCATTCTATCCCCTTAATTTCGCAAATCAGGCCGCCTAGCGCACGTTTTGGCACTAGGCAGGGCGGTTTGCAGCCTGAAGAAGGCCAAATCATGAGTTATGGGGCGAATGCGAGCCGTGGAACGGCAGCCGGCTGATTGCGGATTATCTGCACGGGCGCGGCATTCCCTATCCGGAGCAGTTGCCGATAAGCGGCGATTTGCGCCTGCATCCGCGTTTGGCCTATTGGCACGCGGGGCGGGTTATCGGGCGTTTTCCCGCTATGGTGGCGGTTTACCGCGATACGGCGGGCAAGCCGTGCGGATTGCATCAAACCTATCTCACGGTGGCCGCCGGCGGCGAAGTGGCCAAGGCGGCGCTATATGAGCCGCGCAGCCGGCAACGGCTACTGGAATCCAACTAGCTACCACAGGGGCTCTGTATAGTATTTCATATTCACATCTCAATACCATTCCTGCTAATCAAGGGCCGGGGTCTCATGAAGGAGGACAAAAACAAAATCAGCCAGCAAAAGCAACTGCTACACAACCCCAACAGGCTGTAGCTGCTGCAGGCGCGCCTATACCCCCAGATCCGAATAATGGTAATCATCATAATAGATCAAATAATATCAAGGAAAGGCATAGAGAATATGCTGAAATGGCTGATAATGACATGTGAGCAAATAGTTCTCAATTTGAAAACGGAACTACTAGAAATTCGTCTACTCAGATTTTTGCCAATATATCATAAGAAGAATCTATGATTAATCTAGAAAGAAATGGTTTCTCATGGCATGCAACCAATCAGTCAAATGTTTACTATTTTGAGAAAGGTTGTGTTAGATAAATTTTTTATCCAAGAAGTACATGTGGAGGAATTCGTAATGGGAAAACAGGTTTACCATCAGCAGAAATGTTGATTGATGGAGAGAGAGTTGGTATAAAATACGATTTTGCATAATTAAATATGAGATATTTTATGAAAAAATTTAGTGACATTATGACTAAAAATGAATTTAGATTTCCAGATTTCTTTTTCTTTAATAAAGAGTTAAATTATAATAAATTTTTATTTTTTGATTTTCCATTATTTAGCGATAAAGAATTTGCAAATGAGTTTAGCAATATTCTAATTTTAAATAATTATTTAGAATTAAATATTTTTACTTCAGTCAGTGATAGTCCTGTGGTCAATGTGGATGTAGCAAATAATAATTTAACAGATATAGGCAAAATAATATACGAGAAAGAGATTAATTTAACAGGAGTTGTAATCATACCGCATAATCTTAGTTGGTGTGCAGCACAGTATTACCCTGTTGACTGGGGTGTATTTGCATTTAATACCCATAATAAAAAAGCGAAATCGCTATTTGATTCTTTAGATAAAGATTGGTTTGTAACAATCTATCAGCTACAAAAATCATTAAATGATAAATCTTCTCCCTTGTATGAAGAATTTGGAGAGGAAGGTATAGAGGCAATATTAAATAACTATGCATAAGGGTTTGTTATTTGGGGCTGTGTTTTAACACTCCGTGGATAAGAAATAATAAGGGGCTGTCCTAGATAACTAGGTTAGACTATCCTTTACCATTTGTTTTAACATGGCAATTTGATATTTCATTTTATTGTTGTTAAATCGCCATTCGCACTCTTTCAAATACAGCTCGAAATGCTTTTTCGGAATGCCGTTGAATTTACGCAAATGACGTTTGACCTGACTCCAGAAGTTCTCAATCCCGTTAATGTGGTTTTGCCTGTCTGCAAAACAGGTGCGGTAATTGATGTGCAAGTGGTTAAACTCGCTAACATCCAATACATTGTAGGCACTGTGGCAATCAGTATAAACCACGCTGTCCGGCCTTACCTTCTCCTGGATAATCGGCAGCTAGCTAGGTGAACAAGGTAGGGCGTCATAAATAGTATTCTTTAAGCATTTAAGGCTACCTGAGATTTTCAGGTAGCCTCTTAAATGTTTGTGTATAAATAAAGAGCCGGGGAAGCCGGCTCTTTTGCAATATAAACGAATTAACGTTTGGAGAACTGTTTGGCGCGACGTGCTTTGCGCAGACCGAATTTCTTGCGCTCCACTTCACGGGCATCGCGGGTAACGAAGCCAGCTTGAGAGAGGGCAGATTTCAAACCTGCATCATAGTCGATCAGGGCGCGAGTGATGCCGTGACGGATGGCACCGGATTGGCCGGTTTCGCCGCCGCCGCACACGTTTACCATAATATCGAATGCTTCAGCATTTTCAGTCAGAACCAAGGGCTGACGCACCACCATGCGGCTGGTTTCGCGAGCGAAAAATTCGTCAACGGGGCGACCGTTTACCACAATCTGACCGGAACCTTTTTGCAGGAACACACGGGCTACAGAACTCTTGCGACGGCCAGTGCCGTAGTAGTATTTACCGTTCATAAAATGGTGTCCTTAAATTTCCAATACTTTGGGTTGTTGGGCGGCATGCTGATGTTCGCTGCCAGCGTACACTTTCAGCTTGCGGATCATGGCGTAGCCCAAGGGGCCTTTAGGCAACATGCCTTTAACAGCTTGTTCTAGAGCGCGGCCGGGGAATTTGTCTTGCATTTCCCGGAAAGTGCGCTGGTAGATGCCGCCAGGGAAGCCAGAGTGACGGTAGTAGATTTTGCCTTCATTTTTATCACCGGTAACACGCAGCTTGCCGGCATTAACTACAATGATGTAGTCGCCAGTATCTACGTGCGGGGTGTATTCGGGCTTGTGTTTGCCACGCAAGCGACGGGCGACTTCGGTAGCCACGCGACCCAGAACTTTGTCTTGGGCATCAATGACATACCATTCGCGCTTCACCTCGTGCGGTTTGGCTGAGAAGGTTTTCATAGCAGGAAAATCCAAATTAATATAAGAAAACTTTAATTTTAAAGATTAAGCGGTTTACTGTCAATGTTTATCCTGAGCGGAAACGGAATTTATGGCGTAATCCCTATACATTGTTGCAGTAAGGCAAGACAGGGAGGAAAGCCGTATATATAGATAAGCTTTCAATTGTTGCTACCGTTTAACATTGTTTGGACAGGCGTTGGTGGAGATAATATACATAATTTCAACCGATTATATTTATTTTATACCGGTTTAATTGACGCATGCGAGACGCAACAAAGAGTGTAGAGGCTACCTGAAAACCGTATTGCCCGTAGCGCCAAGGATATTAGTCATCCCACAACATTTCCTGCATCAGCCGCATGCCCCATTGCCAGCCGCCCAAGCGCTGGTTGAGGTGGCCGGACTGCGGTGCGCGTAACAGCCTGGCTTGCCAGATGGTGGCGGTATCGCTTGCCCAGTCGGTTGGGCACAGTGGATTTTCATCTTGCCCAATTACTAAAGCGGCTTTGCAGTTGGTACGGGCGCGTTTCAAGGTATGCCATTCATCATCCATGCAGGCAGATTGCAGGGGGGAGACCAAAATCATGCCGCAAATGCGTTGTTGGCTGCGCATGCTATTTTGGAACTGCCAGGCCATGACGGCCGGTACGCCTGCGCCGTGTGCCACAATCATGGCCTGGCCGGGAATAAGCCGCCACGCTGTGTTGATTTTACTTTGCCATTGGGCAATGCCTTCATCGGCAGCGCAAGATACTTGTTGCACCAGCGGATAACTGCGTGCCCAAATGTCTATCCACATTTCCGGCTCGGCAGCGTCACGCACGAGGAGCAGGGTAAGGTCTTGGGCGGCAGACATAGGCGGTAGGGTGGAGTAGGGGAAAAGCATCATTGTAATGCATGGCTACTCTAAAGAGGAGTAACGTGGGGGAGTCTATATACTGTTATTCCTACTTTGGCACGGCTATAAGTGTAGTTTGGAGAGGCTGTGCTGCCACTTTTCAGGTAGCCTGCGGCACGATAGAAGCCGTTGGATGCCGGTGCTATAATCCGCCACTTCATATTACGCTGTTTCCATTAAGATGATTTTGCGGTGGAATCAGCTGTCCTATTAAGCTAAAACAACAGGTTATCCATGCTTTCTAATTCCACCATCCTCGTAACCGGCGGCACCGGCTCGTTCGGCAACACCTTCGTGCCCATGACCCTAGCCAAATACAATCCCAAGAAAATCATCATCTTCTCCCGCGACGAAATGAAGCAGTGGGAAATGGCGAAAAAATTTCAGGGCGACAAACGCGTGCGCTTCTTCATCGGCGACGTACGCGACAAAGACCGCCTCTACCGCGCGCTTGACGGCGTGGATTACGTCGTCCATGCCGCCGCCACCAAAATCGTCCCCACCGCCGAATACAACCCGTTCGAGTGTGTGAAAACCAACATCAACGGCGCAATGAACCTGATTGACGCCTGCATCGACAAAGGCGTGAAGCGCGTCGTCGCCCTGTCCACCGACAAAGCCAGCAGCCCTGTCAATTTATACGGCGCCACCAAACTCGCCAGCGACAAACTCTTCGTGGCCGGCAACGCCTATTCCGGCGAACACGGCTGCCGCTTCGCCGTGGTGCGCTACGGCAACGTGATGGGCTCGCGCGGCTCGGTAATCCCGTTTTTCCTCACCCAGCGCGCACGCGGCACGCTGCCGATTACCGACCCGCGCATGACCCGCTTCATGATTTCGCTGGAACAGGGCGTGGAGCTGGTGTGGCACGCGTTTGACGACATGGTGGGTGGCGAAATTTATGTGAAAAAAATCCCGTCCATGAACATTTGCGATTTGGCCGCCGCCGCCGCCCCCGAATGCGCGCAGGAAACCGTCGGCATCCGCCCAGGTGAAAAACTGCACGAGCAGATGATTGGCGCGGAAGACTCGTTCCACACCTACGAATACCCCGAACACTTCAAAATCCTGCCCGCCATCAACGGCTGGGACGAAACGCCCGAGCGCATTAAAAACGGCGTGAAAGTGCCCGAAGGCTTCGTGTATGCCAGCGACAACAACACGGAATGGATGACGCGGGAGGAATTGCAGGCGTGGATTGCGGCGAACAAAGAGAAAATCGGCGCGATTTGATAGAGAAGGCTACCTGAAAGAGCAGCTTCAATGAAGTTAAAACTAGTTGAACAATTTTCAGGTAGCCTGAATTTTATGATGGAGACATTTAAAGGAGAAAATTATGTATTCAAATCAAAAGAGACTTTTGGCAGCATTGCTAGGAGCAACCGTCCTTTCTGCATGTACATCGATTACGGTTCAACCTGTTAGTGCAGCTGAAGATATCAGGGAAATCTGTATTGAGAATAACCCGCGTGTGCAGGTTAGAGATTTTGTTAGCGTACTGCAAAATCGGTTGGCATATCATAATATTCAGTCGCAAGTTGTAGAAAATAAATCAGCACAAGGTTGTGTTTATTCTATGACTTATACTGCTTTGCGTTCTTGGGACGTAACTACTTACCTATCACATGCCGAATTATATCTTTGGAAAGAAGGAAGACAAATTGCGCAGGCAGAATATCATTTGCGAGGCGGTGGCGGTCTGGCATTGACAAAATTTGCTTCTACACAAACCAAAATGGAACCTGTCATTGATCAATTGTTAGGACGAAGTGGTGTAAAACAAGGAGCTCCTACAACAGTTACTCAGCCACGAGTTTCCCCTGTTCCTATGCAGCAGCAACAACCTCAGCAAATAGAGCAGGAGCAGCCGATGATAAACGAGAATATGGGCAATAATTAAAACCTAATTTCAGGTAGCCTGCATTCGTACAGGCTACCTGAAAATAAAATCCCAGCAGCTACGCATCAGAAAAGCCATTTCCACAACAAATCCCATCTATCCAACTCAAGGACTCCAAATGATCCCCTACGGCCGCCAAACCATTTCCGAAGCCGACATTGCCGCCGTTGTGCGTGTGCTCCAATCCGACTTCCTTACCCAAGGCTCGCAAGTGCCTGCCTTTGAAGACAGCTTGAAAAACTACTGCGGAGCGCAGCATGCCGTGGCCGTAAACAGTGCCACTTCCGCCCTGCATCTCGCCTGCCTCGCCCTCGGCTTAGGCAAAGGCGACAGCCTGTGGACATCCCCCATCACCTTCACCGCCTCCGCCAACTGTGCCCGCTATTGCGGCGCAGACGTGGATTTTGTAGATATTGATCCGAACACGCTGAATATGTCCCCCGCCGCGCTGGAAGCCAAGCTGAAAGCAGCCAAAGTTTCAGGTAGCCTGCCCAAAATCGTTGTGCCGGTTCACTTCTCGGGCGAACCCTGCGATATGCGGAAAATACACGAACTATCAAAAGAATACGGTTTCAAAATCATCGAAGACGCGTCCCACGCCGTCGGCGGTAGTTATCAGGGCGGCAAAGTTGGTAACTGCCAATATAGCGACATCACCGTATTCAGTTTCCACCCCGTCAAAATCATCACCACTGCCGAAGGCGGTGCCGCCCTCACCAACAGCTCGGAGCTTGCGGCCAAACTCGCCCTGCTACGCAGCCACGGTATCACCCGCAATCCCGAAGAAATGGCTCAAGAGCCGGACGGCGCTTGGTATTACCAGCAAATCGACCTCGGCTACAACTACCGCATGACCGAACTGCAAGCCGCCCTCGGCGTGAGCCAGATGACCCGCATCGACGAATTCGTCGCCCGCCGCCACGATCTGGCCACGCGATACGACCGCCTGCTTGCCCACCTGCCGCTTATTCTGCCGCAGCGCAACCCGCAAAACCGCTCCGCCCTGCACCTCTATCCCGCGCAAGTGCGCGCCGACAGCGGCAAAACACGCCGCCAGGTGTTCGACTTCCTGCGGCAAAACGGCATCGGCGCCAATGTGCACTACATTCCCGTGCACACCCAGCCTTATTACCGCCAACACTTCGGCTTTAAGCCGGGCGACTTCCCTGCCGCCGAAGCCTACTACGCTGGCGCAATCAGCATCCCGCTGTATTTCGGGCTGACCGAAGCCGAACAGGATAAAGTAGTGGAAGCATTGGAGCGGGCTTTCAGCTAGTGACCGCAAACACGACAAAGGCTACCTGAAACCGGTTTTCAGGTAGCCTTTTAACCGCATGGTATGACAGCTAAATCGAATAATCGTCTTTCAATAAATGCTTATACGCGTGCAGATACGAAGCCGCCACAAACGCCGTGCCGCCGGCCACATTGCCTAGAAACACGGGAATCATATTGGCAAAAAACTGCCCCCACGACACATTCGCTCCCGCAAAAATGCCGGCCGGGATGATAAACATATTGGCCACAAAGTGTTGCAGCCCAATCAGCACAAAGGTCATCACCGGAAACCACATCGCCAAAATTCGCCCCGAAGTCTGCTTCGCGCCGAAATAAAACCAAATACCCATGCACACCATCCAGTTGCAGGCAATGGCCGACACAAACGAACGGCCAAAGCTCATGCCCACCTTGGCTTCGGCAATGGCAACGGTTTTCGCCGCCGCCACGCCTTCGGTCAAGCCCACGAAATGCCCGAGGAAATACGCCATACACAAAGCACCGGCCAAATTGCCCAAGCTCACAATCAGCCAGTTGCGCATCAGGTTGGCCACATTGATTCTTTTGCCAAACCAGCCCAGCCCCATCAGCATCATATTGCCCGTGGCCAGCTCGCCGCCGCCAATCAAAATACAAATCAGACAGATAGGGAACACGGCCGCGCCCAGCAAGTTGGCCAGGCCCGGCCATTCGGGCGGAATGCCGGTAACCACTTTTAAAAACGCCAAATAGCCGAAGCCAACATAACCGCCGCCCAGAAAGCTCAAAATCGCCAGCGTTTTCAGGCTCGAGCCTGATTTTGCCTGAGCTTTTTGCAGAGAATCCTGCAAAATTTCATGGGGGTAGAAGTCGCGCAAATGTTCCGGTTTTACAAAATTCATGGCTTGTCCTTATCGGCAGTTCAACGTTGGCAAACTGTATCAAGCACACGGCATTTTGTGAAAGAATGATTACTTTTATGGAAATTGCTGCCGGTTATAAGCCGGCTGGGTGCAGAAGCAAGTAGGCATTTTCAGGTAGCCTGCAAAACGCAATAAAGGCTACCTGAAATGCAGCCAACGTATTTTTACTGCATTGCGCCGTATGTTCAGGTAGCCTTCGGTGTTTCAGCCGTCAGTCGAACGCCTTCACCAGCGCAAACCGTGCCACAGAGCCGTTGTCCGTGGCCACTTCCTCCGCAAACATCGCCAGCGGGCGCACCCACACGCCGTAGTCGCCATAGAGCGCGCGGTATACCGCCAGCGGCTCTTCTGTTTCACTGTGCCGCGCTGTGTGCAGCAGTTCGTAGAGATTGCCTTTGTAGTGGCGGTAGAGGCCGCGGGGCAGGGTGTGGGGCATGGCGGTTTCCTTGTAAAATGCAGCCCTGATTATAGCTTAAACCGCTGGGCTGCTTGCTTGGGTACTCTGGTTTTAGCTGCGCCGCAACTCGGCTTTTTTCGGAAACCTTATTTTCATTTTTCAGCTAGCCTGCAACGCCATTGATGATGTCTGATTTCTCCCTACTCGCCGCGCTGTGGTTTTCCGCTTTCACTTCCGCCACGCTGCTGCCCGGTACGTCCGAGGCCGCGTTTGCCGCCTTCTTATGGCAGCGCCCAGAAGCCGCGTGGGCGGCCTGGCTGGCGGCAGGCAGCGGCAACACCTTGGGCAGCTTCACTTCCTATTGGATCGGCTGCCAATTGCCGGAGCGCGGCCAAAGCAAACTGTCTCCCCGAGCCGTGAGCCTGCGGCGGCGGTATGGCGCATGGTTGCTGCTTTTGGCTTGGCTGCCCGTGGCTGGCGATGCTTTGCCCCTGGCTGCCGGCTGGCTGCGTTTGAACGCGTGGGCATGCACGGCAGCGCTGGCGGTGGGTAAGTTTGCCCGTTATGCCTTGATTTGGCAGGGCGTGGAGTGGTTGCTTTGATTGTGGGCTACCTGAAAACTATCCTTATGAGATAGGACAGAAACACATGAAAACTCTCTACCTCATCCGCCATGCCCAAAGCCACGCCAACGCCGGCGGTGCGCCGCTGCCCGACTGCGAGCTTCCGTTGAGCGACATCGGCCGCCGCCAAGCCGCCGAACTTGTTGCCAGACTACCTGAAAGCAAACACAGCGAGCTGAGCCCACAAGAAAATAGTGCGCCGCCGCACGGCGAACCCTCAAGCCGCTCGGTGTTCGTCTCCCAAATGCGCCGCACCCGCGAAACTGCCGCGCCCTATTGCCGGCACTACGGCATCGAGCCCGCTGAGTTGCCCTGTTTAAACGAATTTTCCTATCTGCCATTCGATTTGATCGCCAAGCTCAGCCCTGGCGAGCGCAAGCCTCTTGCCCAAGCCTATTGGCAGCGCGGCGATGTGGACGAGCGAGTGGGGCAGGGCGCGGACAGCTTTGCCGATTTCGATACACGGCTGGAAGCGTTTTTGCAGCAATGGCATCAGTTGCCCGATGGCAGCTTATTGTTCGGCCACGGGATTTGGATTGCCTTATTGGCCTGGAAACTTTTAGGCTTTCAGGTAGCCTCTCCTGCCGATATGGCTGCCTTCCGTGCCTTTCAAACCGCCCTGCCTATGCCGAATACCGCCGTGTGGGCACTCTCCGGCAGCTGCCGAGAAGACTTGCGGCTGGTGTTTCAAAGCGGCCCGGTGGCAGAGTAAGGCGCCGAATGGTGCAAGGTTACCGCCTGCGCTTGCCAAGGATTAATGCAATCATTTTGAGCATTGTTTAAAATAATGTTTTCAGGCTACCTGAAGGAGTAATCATGACCCTGCAACAAGCCCTCGAACGCCGCCGCTCCGTGCGCCACTACGGCGACGTACCCATTGATGCCGACACCGTGCGCCAATGTCTGCGCCTCGCCCAGCTTGCCCCCAGCAGCTCCAATATGCAGCTTTACGAGTTCTACCACATTACCGATGCTGCCGTGTTAAAGCAGCTCGCCGAAGCCTGCCTCGGGCAGAAAGCCGCCGCCACCGCACCGCAAATGGTGGTGTTCGTTACCCGCCAAGACCTGCACCGCAGCCGCGCCCAAACCGTGCTCGATTTCGAGCGCGGCAACATCCAACGCAACAGCCCGCCGGAAAAACAGGCCAAACGCATTCAGGCGGAAGAAGGCTACCGCAACAAGCTCATGCCCTTTGTTTATGCCCGCTGCTTCGGCCTGCTCGGTGCGTTCCGCAAAATGCTCTCATGGAGCATCGGCCTGTTCCGCCCGATGATGCGCTATGTGTCTGAAGCCGATATGCGTGTGGTGGTGCACAAAAGCTGCGGCTTGGCGGCACAAACCTTTATGCTCGCCATGGCTGAAGCCGGCTACGACACCTGCCCGATGGAAGGGCTGGACAGCCACCGCGTGAAACGTATTCTGAACCTGCCGCGCGGCGCAGAAATCAACATGGTTGTTTCCTGCGGCATCCGCAAGGAAGGCCATGGTATTTGGGGCGAACGCTACCGTCTACCGTTTGACGAGGTGTATCGGCATATTTGAAGCGCCGCACACAAATTTGAGGCTACCTGAAAAGTTCCAGGTAGCCTTTTTGATAGACGGGCGGATTTTACATTTTAGTGGATTAACAAAAATCAGGACAAGGCGGCGAGCCGCAGACAGTACACACGTTACGGCAAGGCGAGTCAACGCTGTACTGGTTTTTGTTAATTCACTATACCATGCCAAGCACCGCCGAAACCCTTGTTGCAGCCACCGCAATCCCTGCCTGCACCCATCGCAAACCGCTGCGGCCACCTGCCCAAATCAGCTATAATCCCCGCCGTAATAAACCGTATTCGCCACGCCTTCCCCAAGGCCGGCAGAAACCGCTACTCCATGACCCTTTGCATCATTCCCGCCCGCGGTGGCAGCAAACGCATTCCGCGCAAAAACATCAAGCCATTCAACGGCAAGCCGATGATTGCCTATTCCATCGAAGCGGCGCTGGAGAGCGGCTGCTTTGTGCGTGTGGCGGTGTCGACCGATGATGAAGAAATCGCCGCCGTGGCGCGGCAATACGGCGTGGAAACCCCGTTTGTGCGCCCGCCCGAGCTGGCGGATGATTTCGCCACCACCGGCGCCGTGATGCGTCATGCCGTTGCCACGCTGCTGGCGGAGAGGCTACCTGAAATTGAGCGCAGCGGGTTGTTACATGGCAAAAGCGGGCAGCCGGATTGTTCAGCTAGCCTCAAGCCAGCCTTGCCCGAAGTCTGCTGCCTGTATGCCACCGCCCCATTCGTGCGCCCTGCCGACCTGCAACGCGGGCTGGATACGCTGCGCCGAAGCGGTGGCGATTATGCTTTTTCGGTAACCGATTTCCCCTTTCCTATCCAGCGTGCCCTGCGGCTGAACGGGCAGGGCGGCGTGTCGATGTTTCAGCCGGAAAATTTTGCCGTGCGCTCGCAGGATTTGGAGCACGCTTGGCATGATGCGGGGCAGTTTTATTGGGGCAGTGCCGAGGCTTGGCTGGCGGAAAAACCGATTTTTAACAGCCGTTCTGCTGCCGTGAAACTGCCGCGCTATCGTGTGCAGGACATTGATACGCCGGAAGATTGGGTGCGGGCGGAAATGATGTGGCGGGTGTTGCAGGAGATGGGCGGTTAGCCAGATTGGCAAACCTAGCTGCGCCTTTTGCCGCGTAGAAGCTCACGGTGTTCGCTTTCAGCTAGCCTTTAGGCTTCCAAATCGGCAAATTCCGGGTGAAAGGCAAGATAGCCGATCACGAACGGGCAGTCGCTGCGGATTTTCACGCCCTGCCGTCGCGCTTCTTCCAGCGTGGTGCGGACGATGTCGGCAGCGATGCCGCGCCCGTAGGGGCTGGCCGGTGCTTCGGTGTGCAACAGCTGCCAGATACCGTCTTCAGCGCGGTAGGACACATAATAGGTTGTGCCGTGTTCGGTGTATTCGAAGCGTTGTGCGGCCGGGTTGTGGGTGATGGTGCGCATAATGGTTTTCCTGTTTTCAGGTAGCCTGTGTTTTTGCTACGCAGAAGGCTGCGTTCGCTTTCAGGTAGCCCTTGATTAAAGACCAAACGATGAAGATTTTAATCCGTGCAGACGCGTCCCTCCAAATCGGCAGCGGCCACATCATGCGCTGCCTCACGCTGGCGCATGAGCTTTCGCGGCGCGGCCATGAGGTGCGTTTTATCTGCCGTGCGCTACCCGGCCATTTGGGCGAAACCATCGAGCGCGCCGGTTTCGGCTTGGTGTTGCTGCCCGTGCCGCCGCAGGCCGGAAGGCTACCTGAACGCGAATTCAGCGAGCTTCTGCGTAGCAGAAATGAACGCAGTGAGCTTTGCCAAAACGAAGCGAAGACAGCAACGCACTTTAAGCCAGCCCATGCCCATTGGCTGCCGGTATCACAGGCGCAGGATGCCGCCGATTGCGTGCCGCATATCCGCGCTTTTGCGCCGGATTGGATTATTTGCGACCACTATGCCTTATCCGCCGAGTGGGAGCAGGCCGCCAAAGCTGCCGCGGGCAGCCGCCTGATGGCGATAGACGATTTGGCCGACCGCCCCCACGCCGCCGATTTGCTGCTGGATCAAAACCTCGGCCACACCCCTGCCGATTACGTTGGCCTGATGCCGCCTGCCTGCCGCCTGCTCACCGGCACGCGCTACGCCCTACTGCGCGAAGAATTTGCAGCGTGGCGCGAGGCAAGCCTGCAACGCCGTGCCGCCCAAGCCGAGACAGGCTACCTGAAGCATATTTTGGTGAATTTGGGCGGCGTGGATAAGGACAACCATACTTTGGCGGTGCTGCAGGCGCTTTCAGGTAGCCTGCCTGCCGCCTGCCGCGTTACCGTGGTGATGGGCAAAACCGCGCCGCACACCGCTGCCGTGCAGGCTTTTGCCGATAGCGCGCCGTATCCTTGCCGCGTGCTGGTGGGCGCAAACAATATGGCCGAGTTGATGGCTGAAGCCAATTTGGCCATCGGTGCGGCGGGCAGCACTTCGTGGGAACGCTGCTGCTTGGGATTGCCCACCATGATGCTGGTGTTGGCGGAAAACCAACGCGGCATCGCTGAAACCTTGCAGCAGGCCGGCGTGGCGAGCGTGGCTGATATGGCGGATTTGCCTGCCAGCTTGGCCAGTCTGTTGGCCGAAACGCCTGCCCTGCGGGCAGAGCAAAGCCGCCGTGCCGCCGCGCTGTGCGATGGGCGCGGCGTGCTGCGGGCAGCCAATAATTTGGCCGATTTCGCGCCTGCCGTGCTGCGACCCGCCGCGTCTGCCGATTGCCGCCGCCTGTTTGAGTGGCGCAATCATCCCGAGATTCGCCGCTTTATGTTCGATAGCGGGGAAATCGCTTGGGATGGGCACCAGGCATGGTTTGCCCGCCAGCTGGCCAATCCCGAGTTCACCATGCTGCTGTATGAAGCCGGCGGCACGGCGCAGGGCTATGCCAGCTTCAAACACCTGGGCGGCGGCCGCTGCGAATGGGGCTTATACCTTGCGCCCGATTGCCCGCGCGGCCAAGGCCACGGCAGCACATTGGGGCAGCTGGCGTTACAATATGCTTTCTGCCGCCTGAATATGCGCGAAGTACACGGCCAAGTGTTGCCGCACAATGCCGCCAGCCAGGCCCTGCACCGCCGGCTCGGTTTCCGCCCGGCAGATAAGGCAGCCGGGCAGGAGGCGCAGCAGGCCTTGTCATTTGTGCTTCGTGCCGAAGATTTTTTGTATTAAACGCTAAAACGGCAGCCTCCCCATGAAGGCTACCTGAAACCGAAACTACCCATGAAACCCGCATTCCAAATCAACGGCCGCCCCATCGGCGCTGCCCACCCGCCCTACATCATTGCCGAGATGTCGGCCAACCATAACGGCAGCCTGCAAACCGCCTTCAACATCATAGAACAGGCCAAGGCTGCCGGTGCCGATGCCGTCAAAATCCAAACCTACACCGCCGACACCATCACGCTGCGCAGCAACGCGCCCGAGTTTCAAATCAAAGGCGGCCTGTGGGACGGGCAAACGCTGCACGAGCTGTATCAAAAAGCACATCTGCCTTGGGAATGGCACAAGCCGCTGTTTGATTTTGCCCGCGAGCAGGGCATCACCATTTTCAGTTCGCCGTTTGACTTCACGGCGGTGGATTTGCTGGAAAGCCTCAACGCCCCGGCTTACAAAATCGCCTCGTTTGAAGCGGTGGATTTGCCGCTGATCCGTTATGTGGCGCAAACCGGCAAGCCGATGATTGTGTCCACCGGCATGGCCGATGCAGAAGAAATCGCCGAAGCCGTGGCCGCTGCGCGCGAAGGCGGCTGCAAGGAATTGGTGCTGCTGCACTGCGTGAGCGGCTACCCCGCTCCGGCGGCGGATTACAACCTGCGCACGCTGCCCGATATGGCGCAGCGCTTCGGCGTGCCGGTGGGTTTGTCCGACCACACGCTGGACAACACCACCGCCATCGCCGCCGTGGCGCTCGGTGCGTGCGTAATCGAAAAACACTTCACGCTAGACAGAAACGGCGGCGGTCCGGACGACAGTTTTTCTTTAGAGCCGCAGGATTTGGCCGAACTGTGCCGCAGCAGCCATACCGCCTGGCAGGCGCTGGGGCAGGCCGATTACGGTTTGAAATCGAGCGAGCAGGGCAATATCCAGTTTCGCCGTTCGCTGTATTTTGTGAAGGATATGAAAGCGGGTGACACCATCGGCGCCGACTGCATCCGCAGCGTGCGCCCCGGCTACGGGCTGGCGCCCAAGCATTACGACGCGCTCATCGGCAAACGCCTGCGCCGCAATGTGGCGGCCAATACGGCCACCGATTGGGATTGCGTGGAAGAGTAGAAAAAGTTTTAGGTAACCTTACGGCAGTGTTAGAGGCTACCTGAAAACTTGAGTACCAACGAAGCTGGGAATTCGCTTTTTGTGAAATCAAACGCAAAATATGGGGAGAAAACGGTTGAGGTTGTGCCTGTTCTGCTGGCGCCGCCGAATGGAGCGCGGTTTTTCGGGAAATAAGGGCTTGCATGTTTGAAGCGGCGCAGCCGCAAGTTGCGAGCCCGCCCGAAAAACCGTGCGGAGAGAGGGAAGTTTGGCGGAGCCAAACCTGTGCCCGCAGTCGCCTTTCTTTTGCTTTCTTTTCTTTGGCGAAGCAAAGAAAAGAAAGTGCCCGCGCCGGCATGAGGCGCAAGGGTGAATAAGGAGCAAATGGAGAAGGCTGCCTGAAACCTGGCTTTCTCCTTGCAAAAGCGCATAATATACTGATTTAATTTAATATTGAAAAGAATTTTATGTGCTCAAAATTTTATAAGAAGCTTAAAGTTTCAGGTAGCCTTCCGGCAGTGTGAGAGGCTACCTGAAAAGTTCCTATATGAAGATTCTAAAAGACAGCCTCATCTACCTAGTCGGCGAAATGCTGGCCAAGGCCATGCCTTTCCTGCTGCTGCCCTATCTCACGCGCAAGTTGGGTACGGCGGGGTTTGGCGAGCTGTCGTATTATCAGGCGGCATTTTCGCTGCTGCTTATCGGCTTCGGCATGAGCCAGGATGGCGCGGTGACGCGGTATTACTATGTATACGGCCAGCGCAACCTGCACAGCGTGGTGTATGCCGGCGCGCTGTATACCGCTTTTGCCGCGCTTATCGGCCTGTTGGCGGTGTGGCAGCTGCATTCGCTGGCGTTGGCGGCGGTGGTGTGTGCGGCGGCGGCGCAAACGGTGTTGGCCACGCAACTGAGCCTGCGCCAATGCCGCAAACAGGCCTTGGCCTATACGGCCATTCAGTTCGGCAGCAGCCTGTTCACCACCGTGTTCACGGTGTGGCTGCTGGAAATGAGCGCGGATTATCCGGTGGAGCGGCGCTTTTTGGCGCTGTTTGCCGGCAATGCGCTGGTGTCGCTGGCGGCTTATCTGCTTTATCGACGCAGTGCCGGGCAGCAGCTGGGATTCAATCGGCGGCGGGTACGGCAGGCTTTGCGCTATATTTTCGCGCTCGGCCTGCCTTTGGTGATTCACCATGCGGGCAATTATGTGAAAGGGCAGTTCGACCGCGTGGTGATTTATCAGGGCTATTCCGCCGCCACGCTGGGCGTGTATTCGGCGGGCTATCAAACCGCCAGCGTGTTGGGCGTGTTGCTGATGGCGTTGAACAAAGCCACTGTGCCGTATTACTACCAGGCCTTGCGCAGCGGCAAAATCACGGCGGCCACGGTGCGCCGCTGGGCGCTGCTCTCGCTCTTGGCCGCGCCGTTGCCGGCATTGGTGGCCTGGCTGATGCCGGAGCGGCTGTTTTTGTGGCTGCTCGGGGCGCAGTATACGGGGGTGCATTACTATATTTGCCTGTTTTTGCTGGGTTTCGGTTTAACCGTGCCCTATTATTTGCAGGTGAATTATTTGTTTTACCACGCGCAAAACCAGCGCATCGCGCTCACTTCGCTGCTCTCGGCAGGCGGCTATTTGCTGGTGTTGCTGCTCACCGCGCGGGTGGGCATCCAATGGGTGCCGCTGGCGATGGTTGCGGGCAACGCGCTGATTTTCCCGATATTGTTCCGGCAGGTGAAACCGTATGGCTGATTTGGCAAATTTAATCATCTGCCTCACGCCCCTGCAGGCCTTGATGGCGCAGCGGCTGATGGCGCAGCGTGCAGAGCCGTTCGATTTGCTGATGCTGTGCTACGAAGATGCGGATAATGCCAAGTTTAGGCATTATTTTCAGGTAGCCTCTGCGGGTAGCCGCCATGCCGAATATGCCCTGATTCCGCAAAGCAAATGGCGGCGCGAGCTGAGTTTGCCCCGCCTGCTGCGCGGGCTAGATAAAGAATACGCCACCGCCTTTGCCGCCAGCATCGATAATCCAAACGTGCAATATGTGCTGAACCGCATCCGCTTTGATGCGCTGGAAACCTTCGACGACGGCACAGGCAACCTGATTCCCGGCAGCGTGCTCTACCGCAACAGCAGCAACCGCCAGCGGCAGCTGATGAACCGCCTGCGCGGCATCCGCCTGCAAACCGAAGACCTGCGCCGCCTCTCGCGGCGGCACCACACGCTCTATCCCGGCCAGCCCAATATTGCCGCGCCCACCGTGCCGCTGGATTTGTGGGCGGCAGCCGAACAAGGGCTACCTGAAAGCGGGCAAGGTGAGCTTCGCCAAAGCGAAGGCAGAGAGGTGCTGAGAAGCGAAAATGGGGCAGTGGATAAGTTTGGCATAAACGAAAGGCTACCTGAAAAAAATACGGCCGATGTGGCTGCCACAAACCCTACGCCCGTCCGCACCCGCCGCATCCTGCTCGGCCAGCCATTGCTGCCCAACGCGGCAGATAACGCCGCGCTGGCCGAAAGCCTGCTGCGCCGTTTTGAGATTGGCGAATATTTCCCGCACCCGCGCGAAACCTACCGCGTATCGGGCGCCGAACACATTGCCAGCCCGCTGATTTTTGAAGACTATCTATTGGAAAGCCTGCGCCGCGAGCCTGATACCCGCTTCGAGGTGTATCACCTCGTCAGCACCGCCGCGCTGAATGTGTACGCCTTCCCGCGCACCGCCGTGTATGCCGTGCGCCCCGCAGAAGCCACCTTTCACACGCCCGGCGTGGCGCGGATTTATGAAGTGATGACGCAGTTGGGCATTCCGATTATCGATATTGAGTGAGTTTCACGATAACTGTTTAGCGTTATGAGCAGCGCCTTTTTAATTTTGTGCCACCGCCCGCCGCTGTATTGGCTGCGGCTGGCCGAGCGTCACCCCGAAATCCGCCTGCTGCTGCACTACGATGCCAAGGCGGATATCGGCGCGTTGTCACCCCTGCCGCCGAATGCGCGCCTGATTCCGCAGCGCGTCAACATCCGTTGGGCGGGTTTCAGCATGGTGGAAGCCACGCTGCACCTGATGCGTGCCGCGCTGGCCGATGCAGACATCCGCTTTGTGCACCTCGTGAGCGGCAACTGCATGCTGCTGAACACCCCCGAGCAAATCGAGTGCGAATTTGCCGCACTGCCACGCGGCAGCCTGTTGCTGGAATGCCATGCCGAGCCGCGCCTGCGCTACCGCGTGCGTTTCAACACGCCGCACGCCGACACCACCTGGCAGCGCCGCCTGCCCGGCAAGCTGCTCACCAAAGCGTTTCAGGCAGCCGATAAAATCCTGCCTGCCACGCAAACAGCTTATGCCGGCAGCCAATGGTTTTCTGCCGACCGTACGGCCTTGGCAGCCCTGCTGAATGCGGCAGATGAACAGGCCTGCGCCTTCTTCCGAAAGAAGCTTTGCCCGGACGAGCATTTCTTTCAATATCTGGCAAAAAGGCTACCTGAAACGGCGGGCATCATGTTGTGGCCCAACAACCGCCGCCATATCCGTTTCGCTCCGGGCAGCAACCACCCCGATATGCTGGCTTTGGCCGAACTGCAAGATTTGCGCCACAGCCCAAACTGGCTGGCACGCAAAGTGGACGACGATACTGCGCTGCGCTTTTTAGACGAGATAGAAGGAACAGCGGCATGATGGCGCCAGCGCAAAACCAACTTTCAGGTAGCCTTTCGGTGGAAAGCACACCGCCGTTTTCCGTGTTGATGTCGCTGTATGCGCGCGAGCGGCCGGAATATCTGCGCCAATGTTTGGCCAGTTTGGCCGCGCAAACCCTGCCGCCAAACGAAATCGTGCTGGTGTATGACGGCGGGCTACCTGAAAACCTGGAAGCCGTGGTGGCAAGCTTTTCAGGTAGCCTACCGCTGAAGATTGTGCGGCTGCCGCAAAACGTGGGGCTGGGGCGGGCACTGAATGCCGGTTTGCAGGCCTGTGAGCACGAATGGGTGTGCCGCATGGACACCGACGATATCTGCCACCCCGAGCGTTTCGCGCGGCAGCTGGCTTTTGTGGCAGCGCACTCAGAGCTTGACGTGTGCGGCAGCCAGATTGACGAGTTTGAACATGCGCCGGCCGATGCCGCGCACAGCCGCCGCGTGCCCTGTGCGCACGAGGAAATTGCCCGCTTTGCTAAAAGCCGTAATCCCATCAACCACATGACGGTGTGCTACCGCAAATCGGCAGTGCTCGCAGCGGGCAATTATCAGCACGCGCCGCTGTATGAGGATTACGATTTGTGGGTGCGCATGCTGCTGAACGGCTGCCGTTTCGCCAATCTGCCCGAAGTGCTGGTGTATGCGCGCGCGGGCGATGAAATGTATCGGCGGCGCGGCGGTTGGGCGTATGCAAAAAATGAGCTGGCCATGCAGCGGCGCTTCTACCGTGCGGGCTTTTTGAGCGCGGCGCAGTGGGCGAAAAACGTGCTGTTGCGATTGCCGGTGCGGCTGCTGCCGAATGGGGTTCGGCAGTGGGTGTATCGAGTGTTGTTGCGGAAATAATTTCAGGTAGCCCGTGGGATTGACCCAGCTGCCAAACGAGAAATAACGAAAATAATGAAAACGATAAAAATGATTTTGCGCTTTGTCGCCGCGGCCTTGGTGATTCTGATTGCGCCGGCGTGGTGGTTTTGGCCGCCGCGCGAGTGGACTCATCCCACGGCCACCAATCTTTCCAGCTACAGCCTGCTCTTGGCCGGCCTGCTGCTCTCCTACGCTTTGAGCCGCAACCTAACGCGTTTCCCCGGCGAGCGTTCCAAGCTGTCGGTGATTCCGGTGGCGGCCATCGGGCTGGGGTTGCCGCTGGTGTTTGCTGCCATGTTGCGCCTGCCGTATTCGGTGTATTACCTGGCCGCCGGGTTTGCGCTCACGGTGTTGTATCTGTTTGCCGAAACCTGGCTGGAAAAGCGGCACATCCGCCATCTGTACTATATTGATGTGGAAGGCATGCGCGATTTGCCGCAACTATCCAACATCCGTTGGCACGAGCTTGCCGAGCCGAAGCTACCTGAAACCGGCCGCGTGAACACAGTGGTGACCAATCTGCACGCGCCCGATTTGGGGGCGGATTGGCAGCGTTTCCTGGCCGATTGTACCTTGCGCGGCATTGCGGTTTACAACATCCGCCAGGTGGAGGAATCTCTCACCGGCCGCGTGAAAATCCGGCATATGTATGAAAACGATTTGGGCTCGCTGCTGCCCAGCCCGGCCTATATGGCGATTAAGCAGGTGCTGGAAGCCTTGATGGTGGTGGCCAGCCTGCCGCTCACCCTGCCGCTGATGCTGGCCACCGCGCTGGCCATCCGGCTGGAAAGCCCGGGGCCGGTGCTGTTTGTGCAAAACCGCGTGGGTCGAGGCGGGCGCGAGTTTAAAATTTATAAATTCCGCAGCATGGTGTGCGATTCGGAAAAACACGGCGCGCAACTGGCGCAGGAAGGCGACGCACGCGTTACCCGCACCGGACGCTTCATCCGCAAAACCCGGCTGGACGAACTACCGCAGTTTTGGAACATCATCAAAGGCGACATGGCGCTCATCGGCCCACGCCCCGAGCAGAAAGCCTTTGTGCAGCAGTTTGAACAAAGCATCCCGTTCTACGGCTACCGCCACATCGTGCGCCCCGGTCTTTCCGGCTGGGCGCAGGTGATGCAGGGCTACGCGGGCAACACAGACGAAACCCAAGTAAAAATCGAGCACGATTTCTACTACATCAAGCACTTCTCCTTCGCACTGGACGTGCTGATTCTGTTTAAAACCCTGAAAACAATCATCACCGGCTTCGGCGCGAGATAGGGTTTGGTTTGCTGCGAGAACCTCATTTTAGTTATATTTGAGGCTTACCCTTTCAGGTAGCCTCACCTGCATCGTCAGCCAAACAATAAAGGCTACCTGAAATTTCAGGTAGCCTTTTCAATCGGACAGGGCTTTTATTGATACTGGCAATGCCGACGCCATTCCTGCCGCTGCTGCGGCGTGAGGATTTGCAGCAGGGCGTGTTGGGCGCGCAGGTTTTCCACTTCGCGTTGCATTTGCGGGGTGTATTTTTCGTTCACATAATGCCGTGCCATGTTTTCATCGAACACCGGGCCGGATAGCACCAAATTGGAAGCCTGTGTGGTGTATTGGCGCAGGTTGCGCGATTGTGCCACAAGGTTGTCCATCCGTTGGCGGTATTCGGCGCGTACTTGGCGCAGCTGCTCCTGTTGGCTGCTGCTGAGCGCAAGCTGGCGCATATCGCAGTTGGGACTGTCGGCCAAGGCAAGGCTGCCGGCAGTGAGCAGGACGGTGGAAAACACAATCCGGCAAAGGGTTTGGCGGCGGGGGAGGGGAGTCATGGGGTTAACTCTTTAGATTCAGTATCGAACCAAGTAAATTTATTGCTGCCAGTATACGAATGACGGCGTGAAACACGGTATAATCTTGGTAAACCTGTGTAAACAACAATGTAGTGGAAATCACTACGTTTTTGGCACGATGTGCGATGAATTATAGTCCCATTTATAGAAGAAAGCACCAACATGACCCACTACCGTATCGCTCCGAGCATTTTATCTGCCGATTTCGCCCGTTTGGGTGAAGAAGTGCAGCGCGTGATTGCCGCCGGGGCCGATTGGATCCATTTTGATGTGATGGACAACCACTACGTGCCCAACCTTACTTTCGGGCCGATGGTGTGCGCCGCGCTCAAGCCTTATGCCACCGTGCCGCTGGATGTGCATTTGATGGTGGAGCCGGTGGATGAAATGATTCAGGCCTTTGCCAAGGCCGGTGCCGACATCATCACCTTCCACCTCGAAGCCAGCCGCCATATCGACCGCAGCCTGAGCCTGATCCGCGACAGCGGCTGCCGCGCCGGGCTGGTGCTCAACCCTGCTACGCCGGTGTATGTGTTGGAGCACGTTTTAGACAAGCTCGATGTAGTGCTGCTGATGTCGGTGAACCCCGGTTTTGGCGGGCAGAAATTTATTCCGCACACACTGGAGAAAATCGAACAGGTACGCTCGCTCACCGACCTCTACGCCGCCGAAAGCGGCCGCCGCATCCTGATTGAGGTGGACGGCGGCATCAAGGCCGACAATATTGCCGAAGTCGCTGCCGCCGGTGCTGACACCTTCGTGGCCGGTTCCGCCATTTTCAATCAGCCCGACTACGCCGCGGTGATTACCGAAATGCGTCGGCAGCTGGAAAAGGCCGGCGGTTGATACGGCAAAAGGCTACCTGAAATTCTCAAATACAGCGGAAGCGCTTCATTTCTTCCTGCTGCGTGAGCTGCCTTGGCATACTTGGTATGGCTTGTGTCTGGCAGCTGGGCAGGGGAAATTGAGTGCTTCCACTCAAGCTTTTTCAGGTAGCCCGTGTTGCGGGCTACCTGAAAAACCAAACCGCAGCTTTCAGGTAGCCTCATGCTGCAGCCCGCCTGAAACATTGATACAATTCTTCGCTTAGTTCTTAATCCCGCAGAAAGCCCGTCATGAAAGCCTCCCAGTTCTTTATTTCCACCCTCAAAGAAGCCCCCGCCGAAGCCGCGCTGGCCAGCCATAAGCTCATGTTGCGTGCCGGGCTGATTAAAGCCAACGCCTCCGGCCTCTACACTTGGATGCCTATGGGCTTGCGCGTGCTGCGCAAAGTGGAGGCCGTGGTGCGTGAAGAGATGAACCGCGCCGGTGCCATCGAGCTTTTGATGCCCGTTATCCAGCCGGCCGACTTGTGGAAAGAATCCGGCCGTTGGGATTTCTACGGCGACGAGCTGCTGCGCATCACCGACCGCCACGACAACACCTTCTGCTTCAGCCCCACCTGCGAAGAGCTGATTACCGACATCGTGCGCAAAGAAATCACCAGCTACAAACAGCTGCCCAAGAATTTCTACCACATCCAAACCAAATTCCGCGACGAACGCCGCCCCCGCTTCGGCGTGATGCGCGCGCGCGAGTTTGTGATGAAAGATGCCTATTCCTTCCACGCCGATTACGAATCCCTGGTGCGCGAGGGCTACCAGCCCATGTATAACGCCTACTGCCGCGTGTTCGACCGCCTAGGCCTCGACTACCGCCCGGTGGCCGCCGACACCGGCAGCATCGGCGGCACCGGCTCGCATGAATTCCAAGTGTTGGCCGAAAGCGGCGAAGATGTCATCGCCTATAGCAGCGAATCCGATTTCGCCGCCAATATCGAGCTCGCCCCCACTCTGCGTCAAAGCGGCGAACGCGCCCCTGCGCAAGCCGCGCTTGCCAAAGTGCACACCCCGGGCGTGAAAACCATTCCCGAACTGGTGGAATTTTTGCAAATTCCGATTGAGCGCACCCTCAAATCCATCGTGTTGGAAGGCGAAGAAGAGGGCGAACTCGTGTTGCTGCTGCTGCGCGGCGACCACGAATTCAACGACATCAAAGCCGAGAAACTGCCCGGCGTGAGAAGCCCGCTGGCCATGGCTTCGCCCGAAGCCATCCAAGCCAAATTCGGTGCCGCCGGCGGCTCGCTCGGCCCGGTGGGCTTCAAAGGCAAAGTGTATGCCGACTTCGCCGTGGAAAAACTGGCCGACACCGTAATCGGCGCCAATGAAGACGACCACCACTACACCGGCTTCAACTTCGGCCGCGACAGCCCCGAGCCCGAATTTGCCGACATCCGTAACGTGATCGCCGGCGACCCCAGCCCCGACGGCAAAGGCTACCTAAAACTTGCACGCGGTATCGAAGTCGGCCACGTGTTCCAGTTGCGAGACAAATATTCCGCCGCCCTGAACGCCTCGTTCTTAGATAACAACGGCAAATCGCAAATCATGGAAATGGGCTGCTACGGCATCGGCATCACCCGCATCGTGGCCGCCGCCATCGAGCAGAACAACGACGAGCGCGGCATCATCTGGACCAACGCCATGGCGCCGTTCCAAGCTGTGATCGTGCCGATGAACTACAAAAAATCTGAAGCCGTGCGCGAGGCCGCCGATAAAATCTACGCCGAACTCACCGCCGCTGGAGTGGACGTGCTGCTCGACGACCGCGACGAACGCGCCGGCGTGCTGCTGGCCGACAGCGAACTGTTGGGCATCCCGCACCGCATCGCCATCGGCGACCGCGGCCTGAAAGAAGGCAAAGTGGAATACACCGAGCGGCGCAGCGGCGAAACCGAATTGGTAGCAGCAGGCGAGATTGCTGCCAAGCTGAAAGGTTTGTTGGCTTAAAGGCTTATGCGAGGGAAGGCTACCTGAATATATTTGGGGCTGTCCTATATAACTAGGTTAGACTATCTTTTACCATTTGTTTTAACATGGTAATTTGAGATTTTATTTCATTGTTGTTAAATCGCCATTCGCACTCTTTCAAATACAGCTCGAAATGCTTTTTCGGAATGCCGTTGAATTTACGCAAATGGCGTTTGGCCTGACTCCAGAAGTTCTCAATCCCGTTAATGTGGTTTTGCCTGTCTGCAAAACAGGTACGGTGATTGATGCGCAAGTGGTTAAACTCGCTAACATCCAATACATTGTAGGCACTGTGGCAATCAGTATAAACCACGCTGTCCGGCCTTACCTTCTCCCGGATAATCGGCAGCAGGGTAGCCGACTGCGTATTGGCTACGGTAACGGTGTAAACCTTACCGTTACGCTTCAACAGTCCGAATACCACCACTTTTCCGGCTGCTCCGCGACCGCGTTTGCCTTTGCGGCAGCCGCCAAAATAGCTTTCATCTGCTTCTACTTCGCCATCAAACATTTCCAAGTGTTCGCAACGATTAAAGATAAGCAAGCGTAAACGGTGAAAGTAGTAGGCAGCGGTGTTTTTATTGACTCCGGCTAATTCGGCGGCAGTACGGGCGGTTGCTCCTGCAACGAACAATTCGATCAGTTTGTTTTGAACGGGCTGGCTGAGGCGACTTTTTCTCATAGGAATATTTTAATCAATTTTGAATATTCCTGGTTATCTAGGACAGCCCCATATATTTTCTGGTAGCCTTTTATGTTGCCGCAGGCGGGTTCTGTTGCCATTCATATATTTGGCTTACCGCACCTGTATTCGTTTTAAGTCTTAGCAAGTATGCCAAAGGCTACCTGAAAGCGAAGCATCAACGCAGATATGGCGTTGGTTTCGGCTTTCAGGTAGCCTTTATGCCTCTGAGTTCTATCGATCCGCACAAACCGTTATTTAGCCGCCGGCGCGCTTTCCGCTACAATGCTGCTTTCCCCACAACACAGCATAAAGGAACCCAATCATGGCACGTCTTCCCGTCCACACCGTAGAAACCGCTCCCGAAGCCGCCAAGCCGCGCGTGGAGGCGGTGCTGAAGGCCAACGGCTTTATCCCCAATCTCATCGGCGTGCTGGCCAATGCGCCCGAAGCCCTGGCGTTTTATCAGGAAGTGGGTAAGCTCAACGCCGCCAACAGCCTCACCCCGGGCGAGGTGGAAGTGGTGCAGATTATTGCCGCCAAAACCAATGAGTGCGGCTTCTGCGTGGCCGGCCACACCAAAATCGCCACGCTGAAAAAACTGCTCTCCGAAAAAGCTGTTCAAGCTTCGCGCAATTTGAACCCCGCCGAATTCGACGATGCCAAACTGGCCGCTCTGGCCGCCTTCACCCAAGCCGTGATGGCGAAAAAAGGCGCGGTGTCCGATGCCGAGCTGCAAGCCTTTCTAGACGCGGGCTACAACAAACAGCAATCGGTGGAAGTGGTGATGGGCGTGGCGCTGGCCACCCTGTGCAACTACACCAACAACCTGGCGCAAACCGACATCAACCCCGAATTGCGCGATTACGCTTAAACACACGCAGCTTGCTACGGTGAGCGAAATAAAGGCTACCTGAACTTTCAGGTAGCTTTTGTCTTGCTTGTTTTATAGTCAGCCAAAACTAGAGATATTGGTATAACTGTCTGTTTGATAATCTAGAACATATTATTTAAGCAATTAACTTGCTATTTATAATTTTATATGGCATAAAATGCTATAAATATAGAAAACATCTGTCAGCCGAGCTTGTATGCCGGCCGATTTGGGCAGTAAAACTGCGTAATGCGGCAGCAGCACAGTTCTGGCGGCGGTTGGGATGTTTGTTTTTGTTAAAATCGCGCCATTCTGAATCGTTTTGGATTATTGCAGTTTTATGAAATCCCCTGCTTCCTGGTCGTCTAAAATCGGCTTTATTTTGTCTGCTGCTGGCTCTGCCATCGGCTTGGGCGCAATTTGGAAATTCCCCTACACCGCCGGCACCAACGGCGGTGCGGTGTTTGTGCTGATGTTTTTGGTGTTTACCGTTTTGGTGGCGCTGCCGGTGCAGCTGGCCGAGTTTTATATCGGCCGTAAGAGCGGCAAAAACGCGGTGGATGCGTTTAAAACGCTCGCGCCAAACAGCCTGTGGCCGTGGATCGGGCGTATGGGCGTGTTTGCCTGCTTTATTTTGCTGTCGTTCTACAGCGTAGTGGGCGGTTGGGTATTGAATTATGTGGTGCATGCGTTTGACGGCAGCATCCACCAAAATGCAGATTTCGGCGCGCTGTTCGGCAGCACGATTTCCAGCCCGGCCGGCTCAATCGCCTATCAGGGGCTGTTTATGCTGATGACGGTGTGGGTGGTGAAAAGCGGCATTGCGGCAGGCATCGAACGGGCAAACAAATACATGATGCCCGCGCTGTTTGTGTTGCTGTTATTGCTGGCGGTGCGCTCGCTCACGCTGGATGGTGCGACGGTGGGCATCTCTTTCCTGCTCAAGCCTGATTGGTCGCACTTCACGCCGCAAACCATGCTCACCGCGCTGGGGCAGGCCTTTTTTGCGCTGAGCCTGGGCGTGTCCACCATGATTACTTATGCCGCTTATTTGGACAAAAAACAGGATTTGTTCCGCTCTGGCAACAGCATTATGTGGATGAATTTGCTGGTGTCTTTGTTGGCCGGTTTGGTGATTTTCCCCGCTGTGTTCGCCTTCAACTTTGAGCCGGGGCAGGGGCCGGGGCTGATTTTCGTGGTGTTGCCTGCCGTGTTTATGAAACTGCCGCTGGGGCAAATCCTGTTTGCCGTGTTTATGCTGCTGGTGGTATTTGCCACGCTCACTTCCGCCTTCTCCATGCTGGAAACCGTGATTGCCGCCGCCATCCGCGAAGATGAAAGCAAACGCAGTAAAACTACTTGGCTGATCGGCACGGCGATTTTTATTGTCGGTATTCCCTCCGCGCTCTCGTTTGGCGTACTCTCCGAATGGAAGCTGTTTGGCAAAACGCTGTTTGACTTATGGGACTACATGATTACTGCGCTGATTATGCCGATCAGCTCGCTCTTGGTGGCGGTGTTTGTAGGCTGGATACGGCAGAAGAGCGATGTGTTCGAGCACATGCGCGAAGGCAGCAGCGTGCCGCAGGCTGTGATTGCGCTGTGGCTCAATGCGCTGCGTTTCCTCGCGCCGGTGGCGATTTTGCTGGTGTTTGCCAATACGTTGGGTTGGATTTAACTCAGGTTACCTGAAAAGAATAAACAAGCCGGCAAACCGTATTAAAGAACGGTTTGCCGGCTTGTTTATGCGAACTGGTTTATCAGCTACTCATGGCTGCAACATGAGGCTACCTGAAAGCGTAGGCTTCAATGCAGTTAAAACGCTGCATAGCGAAAGTTTCAGGTAGCCTTTGCTGGCGATATCAGTAGTTATCCAACTCAATCGAAGCCGCCAAGAGTGAGAGGCGGGCCATCACGCCGTACACATACAGGCGGTTGCCGGCGCAGTCGCAGGTTTGGCTACGGTCGGGCTGGCCGAGGGTTTGCCATTGTTCGAACACGCGCTTGCTGCCGGCGAGGAATTCCGGGTCGTCGCCGCTGCTGTCGGTTTGCGGTACGTTGCAGTTCAATGGCACGAAGTGCATGCCGCTGGCGTTGAGGTTTTCGTCGGCACCGCGCCCTTCGTGCACGCGGAAGAAGCCGCCCACCACGAAGCGGTCGATCATATACACCACCGGCTCGGCCACGGCGCCGTTGAGGGTTTCGTAGGTGTAGATGCCTTCCTGAACAATCACTTCGGTTACGGCTAGACCTTCTTTCACGGTGGCCATTTTGTTGCGGTTTTTGCGGTTGAGCGCGCGCACTTCGTCGGCGGATTTCACACTCATCACGCCCATGCCGTAGGTGCCGGCGTCGGCTTTGACGATGACGAAGGGTTTGTCGGTGATGCCTTTTTCGTCGTACTTGGCCTGGATTTTAGCCAGCACGCGTTCCACGGCGGCGGCCAGGGCGTCTTCGCCTTCGCGTTCGTGGAAGTTGAGGCCGGACACTTTCTCGAAATAGGGGTTAATCTGCCATTGGTCGATGCCGATGAGCTCGGCAAATTCGGCGGCCACTTGATTGTAGGCAGCAAAGTGGGCGGTTTTGCGGCGCGTGGTCCAGCCGCCGTGCAGGGGCGGCAGCACGGTGTGGCGGATGCCTTGCAGGATTTCGGGCACGCCGCCGGAGAGGTCGTTGTTCAACAACACGAGGCAGGGCGAGAAGCCGTCGGCCAGATGCACGCGCTCGCGGGTGCGCAGCAGGGGCTCGAGCAAAATGGTGTGCCCCAGCGCGGTTTTGAATTCGGACGGCTCGGTGATTTCGGGGTTCAGGCTGCCCAGGCGCACGGCAAAGCCGGCCTGTTGCAGGATATTGCTCAGGGCATACACGTTTTCCAAATAGAACGTATTGCGCGTGTGGTTTTCCGGCACAATCAGCACGGATTTGGCCGTTTCGCAGTAGCGTTCTACCGCATCGGTGGCGGCAGCGGCGGCCAGCGGGCTGAATTGGGTGTTTAGGTTGTTGAAGCCGCCGGGGAAGAGGTTCATATCGATGCTGGCCATTTTGTAGCCGCTGTTGCGGATGTCGACCGAGCCGTAAAACGGCGGCTTGTGCCGTTTCCACTGGCTGCGGAACCAGGCCTCGATTTCGGCTTGCTTTTGCAGGATGAGTGTTTCAAAATCCAGCAGATATTGCGCGTATTGCGGGGAAATAACCGGAATACCCATGCTGAGCTCCTTTCAAAAAAGTGTGTGCAGATGGCGGGCATTATACTCCAAGCCCGTGCCGCTACAGCGAATTTCCCTACATACCATCAGGCTATCCCGTTTTATTCTATGCTCGACAACATCCTTCTTTTCGCCCACCGCCTGCTCGCCCAAGCCACACCTGAAGGCGGCATTGCAGTGGACGCTACCGCCGGCAACGGCCACGACACGCTGTTTTTGGCGCAATGCGTGGGCAGCGGCGGGCGTGTGTATGCCTTCGATATCCAGCCGCAGGCTTTGGCTGCCACGCAGGCGCGGTTGCAGGCAGCCAGAGAAGAAAGGCAAGTGCGCCTGATTTCTGCCAGCCACGCCGATTTGACGCACTATGTAAACGAACCCGTACACAGCATTGTGTTCAACTGCGGCTACCTGCCAGGCGGCAATAAAGCACTCACCACCGAAACCGGCAGCACCCTTTCCGCCCTGGCGCAAGCGGTGCACATACTGCGCCCCGGCGGGCTGTTGGCCGTGGTGCTTTATCCCGGCCACGAGGCGGGTGCGCTCGAAGCCCAAGCCGTATCCGAATGGGCGGCTGCCTTACCGCAGCAACAGTTTGCCGTGCTGCACTACGGCTTTACCAACCGCCGCAACCGCCCGCCTTATTTACTGGCGATTGAAAAGCACAATGCCTCTGCCAGCCCAAAGGCTACCTGAAACCAATGGCTAAAAAGCGCAAACCCAGCACCTCCGCCTTCCCGCCCGCCCTGTTTCCCTATATCCAACAGGCCAGCGACGATACCCTGCACCGCATCAGCCGCTTCGATTACAGCATGGAGGCCGAACGCCACGTTGCCGCGCTCAAGCAAATCGTGCACGAACAAAACGGCTACGTGAGCGCCGGTTTGGGGCAAGCCTTCTACCCGGGCGATGTGATCGAACTGGCGGCCTTCGATGTGCAGGATGCTTTCGGCTACACCATCTGCCATCTCATCATGATTCAAAGCGAGCTGGCCGAAACCTGCCGCTTCAATCTTTCGGCCTACTGGCAACGCTACCGCAACGGCGAACGGAGCGCCCTGCCGCCCACCATGCAGGCGCAGCTCGATGCCGCCTACCAGCTAGCCGACGAACATGGCTGTATCGACCACGATTGGTAAAAGGCTACCTGAAAACTATCGTGGCTTAAAATCGGAATAGGGCAGGGCGGCTAGCTAATACTGCAGCATTTTTATTTAAATTCACGATATCCCACGAACGGGCTATTGGCGGCCGCGCAACTTTCAGGTAGCCTGCCGCCCATCACACACTCAATAAAAACATTCGGAGCACCCATGTACCTTATCGTTAAACACAGCCATCTGGTATTTGTTGTGATTACCGTGGTTCTGTTCAACCTGCGCTTTTGGATGCGCACCATCCTGCCGAGCAGCCCCGTGCCCAAAGTGCTGCGCTTTGTGCCGCACATCAACGACACCCTGCTGCTCTTCACCGGCATGATGCTGATGACCATCACCCGCTACGTGCCTTTCGGCAATGCCGATTGGCTGGGCGTGAAACTGATTTTGGTGGTGCTGTATGTGCTGGTGGGCATGTTTTGCCTGAAAAGCCCGCCACGCTCGGCCAAATGGTGGATCGGCTATGCCCTATCGATCGGCTGCCTCTGCACCATTTATTGGCTGGCCACGTATAAGCCAATGTTTTAACACCGGCTGTTTGGCTGATTGAAAAGGCTACCTGAAAACGTAGCGCAGCGAAGTTTCTGCGTAGCTAAAGTTTCAGGTAGCCTTTATTGCAGAAAAGCTTGCACGGTGTGTAGGGTGCGTGCCACAGGCACGCATGCCGTTGTCCGTTACTCCAAAGCCGTGTGCGTGCGTACCGTGCACACCCTACACCCACAAATGAGTAGGCTACCTGAAATTCATTTTTCAGGTAGCCTTTTTTGCCGCCGCACGACTCGGAACTGTTGCGATCGGTGCATAACTAAGGAGTCGTTATCTAACCCGAGCCTACAGAGCTTGCCGCGCTGCCTATCCGGTAGAAAAAGATAAAGAAAAACGCCCGCCGAAGCGGACGTGGTCAATGCTGCAAAGCTTATTGCAACAGCAACATAGCGGCAATCGCCACCAGCCCAATTAGCAATAGAAAGCCAAAGACGGTCCAAGCCAACATCAGGCCGTCGACCAGTGGGTTGGATGGCGAACAATTGCGGCACATTTTCATCTCCTATCAAGGGGGAAATATAACTAAAGCCCTTGTATAGTGAATTAAATTTAAACCAGTACAGCGTTGGCTCGCCTTGCCGTACTATATTGTATTGTCTGCGGCTCGTCGCCTTGTCCTGATTTAAATTTAATTCACTATACTTCATCATTATGCGCGCCAACAAATAAGGTGCGCAATGTTTTGTGTTCAATGCTATCTATCTTTGATTTTTTGCCCTGCCGGTGCGGTTATCGTGGCTGCATATTGCCCGTTTGATACTTGCTGCTTTTTGGATAAAATGGCTGCTTTTATCTGTTTAATATCCGGATATGTCTTTTATTGGAAAAACATTTGGCGGGTTGTCTGCCACATACTATATCCGCCACTTTCTTATCGGCCTGATTTTCTATATTTTCATCATATTCGATTTCAGCGGTAGTAAAGAAAATCCGAATTATTGGTCGATCATGATGACGTTTACCGCATGCCAGTTGCTGTATCCGTATGCGTATTTTGTGTATGACCTTATCGCAGATTATATTTCGGGCGATCGCGGGTCTTATTTTGTTTCGCATATCATGTCGGTTGTGCGGATTCTTGCCGTGATTCTGTGCTGGTTTGGCGCCCCAATCATCGCGCCGCTTGGTTTGGCTTGGTTGTATTGGGAACATGGCAGACAGGAGCAATGAACAGAATATTAAGGATAAGATGCGGAGGCAGCCTGAAAGTAGTTTCTGGCTGTTTTTGTTTTAGAAGGCGGGGCAGTTGCTGTGGGTTGGATTGTTGCAGCCGATATTTTGATTTTCAGGTAGCCTCAACATAGGCAGAGGCTACCTGAAAACCTAAGTGGACATAAATGCCCGCCGTGCAGCCTTCAGGTAGACTTCAGGCTTTCGGTAATACCATCAAAGCAAACAAAACGCTTGCGGAGCATGATTCTGCAAGCGTTTTGTTATTGGAAGGCGCGGGCTGGGGCTACCTGAAAGTGTCGGCTTCAAACCGGCAGTTGGCGGTTACAGCTTGTGGCACAAATCGCCGAGGGCGAAGCCTGGCCAGTCGGGATCGATATTGCGGCCGAAGGCGATAACTTTGAAGAGTTCGCCCATTTCTTGCGGGGCGAGGAGGGTTTGGCAGGCAGTAGCAGCGCGGATGTAGGCTTGGCTTTCCGGTTCGCCTTGGGCGGCCAGCAGGTCGGTGAGGCCGAGGTTGAGCAGGAAAGCGGCCTGGGTGGTGTAGCCGATGAGGTCGAGCCCGGCTTGGCAGGCGGCTTCGGCGATGGCGGTGAAATTTACATGGCAGGTAAGGTCGGTGAGGCCGACGTGTTCGAAGGGGTTGTGTACGGCGTGGTGGCGGTAGTGGCCGATGAGGGTGCCGCCGCTGCGCTGGGGGTGGTAATACTGGGCGGCGTCGAAGCCGTAGTCGATAAAGAGCAGGGCGCCGCGCGTGAGGCGCTGGGCGAGGGTGCGGATAAAGGCTTGCTGGCGCAGGTGCAGTTCGCTGGTGTAGCCGTCGATGGCGGGCAGCAGCGCTTGGGCGGCTGGCAGCAGTTCGGCCGGCAGGGGGGCGCTTTGCCATTGGAATTGTTGGTTTGCATCCAGCCCTACGCCCATCAGCTGCCATTGGCCGCTTTGATAGCGCACGATATCGCAGGGCATGGCATCGAGCACTTCGTTGCCGATGACGATGCCGTCGAATTCGGCAGGTAGTTCGGTGAGCCACGTGATTTGGTGCTGGTGTTGGGGCAGGGCGGCGGCAAGGTGGCGGCGTTGGCGTTCGGCTAGGTCGGGGGAGACTTCAATGATGTAGTAGTGCCGGAGGCTACCTGAAAGCTTGCCGATCAGCTGGGCAGCCAGTTCGCCGGTGCCTGCGCCGAATTCGTAGATATTGCCGGCGGTTTGCGGCAGCAGGGATTGCAGCTGGATGGCGAGGGTTTGCCCGAACAGCGGGGTGAGCGCGGGGGCGGTGATGAAGTCGCCAGCCGCGCCGATTTTGTGTGCACCACCGGTGTAGTAGCCATATTGCGGCTGGTAGAGCGCGAGCTGCATGAAGTCGGCAAAGGGCAGGAAGCCGTGGTTGGCCTGAATGCGTTGTTGTATCAGGCCACACAGTGCCTGTGAGGCGGCCAGAGCTTCGGGGCCGGGGGCGGGCAGGGTAGGGCGGTTCATAGAGCAATTATGCGAATAATCTGGAAAACGTGCGCAATTATAAAGGCTTGCTGCCGGGAGGCAAAATCAGGGCTGCGCGGAAAACGGCAAGCGTGATGATTGAGGCTAACTATCTTATGTAAAAACAGTTTGTTAATCGTGGATTTTTACTGTGTTTGCAATTGACCGATGCCGCTGCTTTGCCGTATAGTGTCGCTTCGTGGGGAATTGTGGGGCGAAGTGCCTTTTCAGTTCCAAAAATCAACCGAAGGTGGGAAAAAGTGTTTGGCGGCGTACATGAATTGAGCATCGACAGCAAGGGGCGCTTGGCGATTCCGGCCAAGTTCCGCGACTTGCTTGTGCGCCACTACACGCCGTCTTTGGTGGTTACCGTGGAGGCGCGCACGCATCTGGTGATGTATCCGGAAGCGGAGTGGCAGAAAACGGCGGAAAATTTGCAGGCGATGAATGTGTCGGGCAATCCGGCGGCCAGGATGTTCCGCGATTTGATGCTGAACCACGCTGAAACGCTGGATTTGGATGCTTCGGGCAGAATTTTGCTGCCGCCGAGCCTGCGCCGCCGCGTGCAGTTTGATAAAGAAGTAACGCTGGTGGGGCGTGCCGACCGGCTGGAGCTGTGGAACCGCGAACGTTGGGAAGCCAATATGAACGCAGTGCTGGATATGGATCCAGACGAATTGGCCGAACAGCTCGATAAAGCCGGGTTCCGCCTATGAGCGCGCAGGAATTGGCGCACGTTACCGTGCTTTTGCATGAGGCGGTGGATGCTTTGGAGGTAAAGCCGGGCGGCGTGTATGTGGACGGCACTTTCGGCCGCGGCGGGCATTCCCGCCTGATTCTGTCGAAGCTGGGTGCAAACGGCCGATTGGTGGTGTTTGATAAAGATCCGCAGGCCATTGCCGTGGCACGGCAGCTGGCGGAAGTCGACAAGCGCGTGCAAGTGGTGCACGGCGGGTTTTCCGGCTTTCAGGTAGCCTTAAAAGGATTGGGCATTGAGGCGGTGGACGGTGCGCTGTTTGATTTGGGCGTGTCTTCGCCGCAGATCGACGATGCCGAACGCGGCTTCAGCTTCCGCTACGATGCGCCGCTGGATATGCGGATGGATACCACACGTGGCCAAACCGCCGCGCAATGGCTGGCCGAGGCTGGTGAAGAAGAGATTCGCGAGGTAATCAGAGATTATGGTGAAGAGCGGTTTAACAGCCAGATTGCGCGCGCCATTGTGCAGCAGCGGCAAGAGCGCCCCATCCTTACAACCGGCCAGCTGGCGCAGTTGGCGGCACAAGCCGTCCGTACTCGCGAACGCGGCCAAGACCCGGCGACGCGGACGTTTCAAGCCATTCGGATTTTCATCAACCGTGAGCTTGAAGAAATAAGCGCGGTACTGCCGCAGGCTGCAGGCTACCTGAAAACCGGCGGACGTTTGGCCGTGATTGCCTTCCATTCGCTGGAAGACCGGATAGTGAAACAGTTTATCCGCCGCCACAGCCGCCCCACGCCGCTGCCCAAGTGGGTGATGGTGCGCGAAAGCGAGCGCCCCGAGCCGCCCTTGCGGGAAATCGGCAAGGCGCAGCGGGCTTCGGCAGCAGAAACCGCGGCCAATCCGCGCGCACGCTCCGCCGTGTTGCGCGTGGCCGAGCGGACGGCGGGAGAGTTTGCAGATGAATAAGCTGAATATCGTACTTTTTGTGTTGACGGTGCTCTCCGCATTGGGCGTGGTGTCGGTGCAGGACAGCTCGCGCGAATCGTTTATTGTGCTGGAAAAAGAGCACCAGCGGCAGGCAGATTTGGAAGAGGAATACCGCCGCTTGCAGTGGCAGCAAGCCAAGCTGGCCAACCACGGTTTCATCAAGGCGGCGGCCGAGCAACAACAGTTGCAGCCGCCCACCATACAGAACACCAAAATCGTGCGTCTGCAATATTAAAAGGCGAATGAAGCTAATAAAGTAGTTGAATAATATTAAAAAGCAGTTTTGCTGCCGTGTGGGTGGCAGCGTAGAGAGTAAATACCATGCTGATTAAAAGCGATTACAAGCCGCAGATGCGGCAGAAGCCAGTTAAACAGAAGAAGCCGGTTAGCACCAATGGCCGGATTGCCTTTGTTTTGCTGGTTTTTGCTTTGGCTTTCGCCTCAGCGGCGGGCTGGAGCGTACATTTGCATACGGTGGAGCAAGACCGCCTGCAAACCGAGGGTAACAAGCGTTTTGTGCGCACTTTGGTGCAGCAGGCCAACCGCGGCACGATTACCGACCGCAACGGTGCGGTGCTGGCCTTGAGCGCGCCCACCGATTCGCTGTATGCCATCCCTTCTGCCATGGAAAAAATGCCCAGCCAAGAGCAGCTGGAGCAGCTTTCTGAAATCATCGAAGTGCCGGTGGAAACCATTGCTGACCGTTTGGCGCGTACCAATAGCGATTTCGTGTTTTTGAAACGGCAGATGAGCGCGGAAACCGCTGCCAAAGTACGTGCTTTGAAAATTGAGGGTTTGGCCTTCCAAACTGAGCCCAAACGGCAATATCCGATGGGCAATTTGTTCTCACACGTTATCGGCTTTACCAATATCGACGGCAAAGGCCAAGAAGGTTTGGAGCTCTCGCGTGAAGACGACCTGCGCGGCCAAGACGGCGCACGCGTGGTGCTGCGCGACAATAAAGGCAATTATGTAGATCAATTGGATTCGCCGCGCAACCGCGATGCAGTGGATGGGCGCAATATGGTGCTCTCGCTGGATCAGCGTATTCAATCGCTGGCGCACGATAAATTGGCGCAGGCTATTGACTACCATCAGGCCAAAGCCGGCACCGCAGTGGTGTTGGATGCGCAAACCGGCGAAATCCTTGCTTTGGTAAACCTGCCGGATTTTGATCCGAACCAGCCCGGCGGCACCGAAATCGCCCTGCGCCGCAACCGTGCGGTGACCGATATGATCGAGCCCGGCTCGGCCATGAAACCTTTCCCGATTGCCAAAGCCTTGGATTCGGGCAAAGTGAACGAGAATATGGTGTTCAACACCAATACTTATAATATCGGCCCGGCTACCGTGCGCGATACGCACAACTACCCTTCGCTCACCCTGCGCGGCATCATGCAGAAATCTTCTAACGTGGGCGTGAGCAAGCTTTCGGCCATGTTTAAGCCAGAAGAGATGCACGATTTTTATAAATCAGTCGGTTTCGGCCGCCGCATGCACTCCGGTTTCCCCGGCGAATCACCCGGCCTGGTGCGCGACTGGCGCAACTGGCGGCCCATCGAACAGGCCACCATGTCGTTCGGCTACGGCCTGCAGATGAGCCTGCTGCAGCTGGCACACAGCTACACCATCTTCACCAGCGACGGCAAACTTTTGCCGGTGAGCTTCCTGCGCCAGAGCACTGCACCGCAGGGCGAGCAGGTAATCAAGCCTGAAACCGCACGCGCCATCCGCCGCATGATGGTATCCGTTACCGAGCCCGGCGGTACCGGCACGCAGGGCGCTGTACCTGGCTTCAACGTGGGCGCGAAAACCGGTACTGCACGCAAGCTGGTGGGTGGTCGCTATGCCGACAACAAGCACATGGCCACCTTCATCGGTTTCGCCCCTGCCGAGCATCCGCGCGTGATTGTGGCGGTGAACATCGACGAGCCTACCCAAAACGGCTATTACGGCGGCCTGGTGGCCGGGCCGGTGTTTAAAGACATCATGGCCGGTTCGCTGAATATTCTGGGCGTAACGCCCACCAAACCTGTGCAGCAAGTCGCTGCCAAATAAATCGGTGCTTGGAGCCGACCATGTATTGCTTGAAGGACAAACAGTTTGACTTGCCCGACAACTGCACCCTGCCGCCCAATGTGGCGGCGGGGTGCATTTTGCGTATGGACAGCCGCCTGGTGCAGCCGGGCGATGTGTTCGTGGCCTGCCAGGGCGAATATGCCGACGGCCGCAACTATATTCCCGCCGCGATTGCCAACGGCGCGGCGATGGTATTTTGGGACAGCGGCGACGGTTTCGCCTGGCGGCCGGAGTGGCAAATCGCCAATCTCGGCGTGCCGCACCTGAAACAAAACGCCGGCCTGCTGGCAGCCAAGCTCTACGGCAATTTTTCAGGTAGCCTTTCGTGCTGGGGAGTAACCGGCACCAACGGTAAAACCTCGATTTCGCAATGGCTTGCCCAAGCCGCCGATTTGCTCGATACGCCCTGCGCCATCATCGGCACGGTGGGCAACGGCTTCTGGGGGCGGCTCGAAGAAACCACCCACACCACGCCCAATCCTGTGCGCGTGCAAACCCTGCTGCACCAATTCAAACAGCAGGGTGCGAAAGCCGTGGCGATGGAAGTATCCAGCCACGGCCTCGACCAAAACCGCGTGGTCGGCACGCCCTTCTCCTCCGCCATCTTCACCAACCTCACCCGCGACCACCTCGATTACCACGGCAGCATGGCCGCCTATGGCGCCAGCAAGGCCAAACTGTTCTATTGGCAGAGTCTTCAACACGCCATCATCAATACGGATGACGAATTCGGCCGCGAGCTGGCCGCCGGGCTGCGTGCCGACCGCCCAAATCTGAACGTGTACGGCTACGGCTTCAATGAACAAGCCGATATCCGCATTACCCGCTTTGCCGCTTCCGACCAAAGCATGCAGGTAGCCTTTGATACGCCTTGGGGCAGCGGTGAAATCCACAGTCGGCTCTTAGGGCGGTTCAATGCGCAAAACCTCGCCGCCTGCGTCGGGCTTTTGTGCGCCGAAGGCTATTCGCTACCTGACGTATTGCGCGTGCTCGCGCAAATCCGCCCCGCCACCGGCCGCATGGACTGCATCAGCCGCGCAGGCCGCCCGCTGGTGGTGGTGGACTATGCCCACACCCCTGACGCGCTGGAAAAAGCGCTGGCCACCCTGCGCGAAATCAAACCGCAGGGCGCGAGCCTTTGGTGCGTGTTCGGCTGCGGCGGCAACCGCGACCGCGGCAAACGCCCGCTGATGGGCAGCGCCGCCGTGCAGGGCGCGGATAAAGTGGTGATTACCAGCGATAATCCGCGCATGGAAGAGCCGCAAGACATCATCGCCGACATCCTGCCTGCCGTGCCGCAGCCCGCGCTGGTGGAGGCCGACCGCCGAGTGGCCATCCAAACTGCCATCCGCCGCGCCGCGCCGCAGGATATCGTGCTGATTGCCGGCAAAGGCCACGAAACCTATCAAGACGTACAGGGCGAAAAACACCATTTCTCCGATTTTGAAATAGCCGAAGCCGCGTTGGATGAGGCTGGCTGAAAGGTTTGAATTTGGTTGAGCCCGTGCGTTCAGGTAGCCTTTTGAGCTTGATACAGGCTACCTGAAAGCGTTAATACTTTTTCAGGTAGTCTGCCGCCCCGTAATATTTTCAATGGAATTCCCCATGCCCACACTCGATTTAGCTTTTGTCTGCCGCGCCCTGAACCTGCCCGCGCCGCAGCACAACCTCCCTATCCGCCGCGTCATCACCGACAGCCGCCAAGCCGCCGCTGCCGACGAGCGCGGCACGGATTTGTTTGTCGCTTTGGTGGGCGATAAACACGACGCCCACGATTTTGTGCCTGCCGTGTTGGCGCAGGGCGCTTTGGCGCTGGTATCGCGCCAAGACTGCATCGCGCTTTCAGGCAGCCTGCCGGTGGCCGACACGCTGGCGGCGCTGCAAACCCTGGCTGCCGCTTGGCGCGAAGCGGTGAACCCGATGGTGCTCGGCATTACCGGTTCTTCCGGCAAAACCACGGTGAAGGAGATGCTGGCCGCCATTCTGCGCCGCCAATTCGGTGAAGCGGCCGTACTGGCTACCGCCGGTAATTTCAACAACCACATCGGCCTGCCGCTCACTCTGCTTGCCCTGCGGCCGCAGCAGCGCTATGCCGTTATCGAAATGGGCATGAACCACTTTGGCGAGCTCGACGCGCTCACCCGCATCGCCTGCCCTGATGCCGCGCTGGTTAATAATGCCCTGCGCGCGCATATCGGCTGCGGTTTCGACGGCGTGGGCGATATTGCCCGTGCCAAAAGCGAAATCTATCGCGGGCTACCTGAAAGCGGCACGGCGCTGATTCCGGCGGAAGACGAATACGCCGAAGTGTTCCGCGCCGCCTGCCGCGCCCTGAATTTGCGCCAAATCGAATTCGGTGTGGACAAGGGCGAAGTGCATGCCGAAAACGTCCGGCTGCTGCCCTTGGGCTGCCGCTTCGATTTGGTGTGGCAAGACCAACGCGCGGCGGTAGAACTGCCGGTGCCGGGCAAACACAACGTGGCCAATGCCGTGGCTGCGGCCGCGCTGGCTTTGCAGGCCGGCGTGGGGCTATCTGAAAGCGCCACCGCGCTGGCCGGGTTTGCCAATATCAAAGGCCGTTTGCAACGCAAGGCCGGCCTGCGCGGCAGCACGATTATCGACGACACCTACAACGCCAACCCCGACAGCATGAAGGCTGCGCTGGATGTGTTGGTCGAGCTGCCGGCGCCGCGTATTTTCGTGATGGGCGATATGGGCGAATTGGGCGACGACGAGGCTCCCGCCCTGCATGCCGAAATCGGCCGCTATGCGCGGGATAAGGGCATCGAAGCCGCTTATTTTGTAGGCGATTTCAGCGTGGAAGCCGCCGAAGCTTTCGGTGTGGCCGGGCTGTGGTTTGCTGCCAAAGACCCGTTGCAGCAGGTGCTGGTGCACGAATTGCCGGAGCAGGCTTCGGTGTTGGTAAAGGGTTCGCGTTTTATGCAGATGGAAGAGGTGGTGGCCGCCTTGCAGGGCCATGAAGCGTAGGCCGCACGGCGGTTATCCGCTCTATCCGGCCAGCAACCACTACGACCCGATCCGCCGCCGTTTTTTCAACCCGGAGCCCAAACGCCGATTGCAGCCGCTGGATTTTGGCGGAGCGTTCAAAATGCTCAGTTGGCAAGGCCGCTTTCCCGCGCAGCCGCTGCCGTTTGAGAAGCCTGATTTTGCTGCCTTCATGCGGCAGGAAGGGCTACCTGAAAATGAACAAAAGGCACGGTTTGTCTGGTTCGGCCATTCCACCCTGCTGATGCGTGTGGCCGGGTTGAACATCATCACCGACCCCGTGTTCGGCATGAGCGCCGCACCGAACAACAAAATGTTTCGCCGCTTCCAGCCGCCGCCCGCCGCGCCGCACGAACTGCCGCCGCTCGACATCATCCTCTACAGCCACAACCACTACGACCACTTGGAGGAATCCTTCGTACGCAGCGTGGCAGACAGCGGGGTGCATTTCCTGGTGCCGCTGGGCATGGAAGTGCTGCTGCGCCGCTGGGGCGTGAAGGCGGAAAACATTTCGGCGGCGGATTGGTATCAGAGCCATACCGTCGGCGGCGTAACATTCACCGCCACTCCCGCCCGCCACGACAGCTCGCGCAACCTGGCCGACCACAACCGTATGCTGTGGGCGGGCTGGGCCGTCGAAGGCGGCGGGCAGCGGTTTTATTTCAGCGGCGATTCGTCCTACGGCAGCCACTTCGCCGACATCGGCCGGCACTTCGGCGGCTTCGACCTGGCCTTTATGGAAAACGGCCAATACGACCGCCGCTGGCCAGACAACCACATGTTCCCCGGGCAAACCGTGCAGGCCGCCATCGACGTGGGCGCGCGCCGCATGATGCCGATTCACTGGGGCGCCTTCAGCCTGGCCATGCACGATTGGGACGAACCCGTGCGCCGCAGCATCCCGCTGGCCATCGAGCGCGGCCTGCCGGTGCTCACGCCGCTAATCGGGCAGGTGTTTGATGTGGATACGGAAACTGAATTGTGGTGGGAAGAGGTTTGAGCGGTTTGGACAAATTCGGCTTCGTTTACTTTCAGGTAGCCTTACTGGTTCAAAGTGGGCTGAAACACAAACAGCCATGTTGGTAACCCAAGCTCAAGCGCACATAAATTCTGCCAAAGCGGTAGCCAAGCCTTCCGGATTTTCCCAAGACATCGAGTGCCCGGCATCGGCAATCACGGCGCAGGGAATACCGTATTGAAGGATAAGGTCGTAGTCTGTGTTGGGCAGGGAACGATCTCCAACTAAATAAATTTTGCGTTGGGGCAGGGAGGAGAGGCGGTACAGCCAATCGGGCGATATACCGTTCACTAAATGATATGCACTACGCCACAATGCCCACGGGGCAACACTTTGTAGGCTGCCTGCCCACGGCGAGAGTTCGTTATTTAGCAATTCGGCATAGCCATTGTGGATGAAATACGCTTCATCCTGTGCGGTAATGTTGCGGCTGAATATACCGCCGCCAGTAATCAGGTTGCATTCGCTTACCATGAGTCCGCGCACGCGGCTGCCGAGCTGTTCGGCGGCTTCAATAGCGATGCTGCCACCCATGCTGTGCCCATAGAGATAGAAGTGCGGCAAGTTAAGATGGTTGGCCAGTTCGGATACGATTGCGGCTTGCGCGCTGGTGGAATAGGAGAAATCCTGTGGGCGTTCGCTGTAGCCGTGACCTGCCAAGTCAAGCAGGATAGTGCGGCGGCCTGCCAAGGCCGGGCTGGCAGCGATGCGGGGGTACTCGTAGCTGGCAGCGCAGCCTAGGCCGTGGATAAATAAGCAAGGGGTGCTGTTTCTGCCCGCATGGGCTGGTAGATCCATAAATCGGATGCGGCAGCGTGCGCTGTGGGAGTGCATGGTTTGCATAGTTTGTGCCTCGCATGGCAGTGGGAATTTCGGTTTTCAGGTAGCCTCTCTTGGGTAGCGGCTTAGTTTATAATGCCACATTTGCCCATTTTACAGTGGTGCAATACAGATAATTATGTTTCAGGTAGCCTTTTCTATTTCCGGCTGCCTAGGTTAATTAAGCGAATTCAATTTAAATCAGAACAAGGCAGCGAGCCGCAGATAATGCAAAGTAGTACAGTACGGAGAGACAATGCAATATCGGTTTAAATTGAACTTACGAGAAATGATTTAAGGAAGTTTTATGCTTTTATGGTTGGCCAAACTCAGCAACTGGATTTCGGCGCTGAACATTTTCCAATACACCACTTTCCGCGCAGTGATGGCGGCGCTTACGGCTTTGGCGTTCAGCCTGATGCTGGGGCCGTGGACTATCCGCAAGCTCACCGAACTTAAAGCCGGCCAGGCCATCCGCAGCGACGGGCCGAAAACCCATTTGGCCAAGGCAGGCACGCCCACCATGGGCGGGGTGCTGATTTTGGTGTCGATTACGGTGTCCACGCTGTTGTGGGGCAATGTATCGCACCCGTATATCTGGATTCTGCTCGGCGTGCTGCTGGGCACGGGCGCGCTGGGCTTCTACGACGACTGGCGCAAGGTAGTGTATAAAGATCCGCACGGCGTGTCGGCCAAATTTAAGATGGTGTGGCAGAGCAGCGTGGCGCTGGCGGCCGGCCTGCTGCTGTTTTATGTGGCGAGCAATTCGGCAAACAATATTTTAATCGTGCCGTTTTTTAAGCAGGTGGCGCTGCCTTTGGGCGTGGTGGGCTTTGTGGTGCTGTCGTATTTCACCATTGTCGGCACGTCCAATGCGGTAAACCTGACCGACGGCTTGGACGGCTTGGCGGCTTTCCCGGTGGTGTTGGTGGCCGGGGGGATGGCGGTGTTTGCCTATGCCACCGGGCACTGGCAGTTTGCACGCTATCTGCAGTTGCCCTTCGTGCCAGGGGCGAACGAGGTGATGGTGTTCTGCGCGGCCATGTGCGGCGCGTGCTTGGGCTTTTTGTGGTTCAACGCGGCACCGGCGCAGGTGTTTATGGGCGACGTGGGCGCATTGGCGCTGGGCGCGGCGCTGGGCACGGTGGCGGTAATTGTGCGGCAGGAATTTGTGTTGGTGATTATGGGCGGGCTGTTTGTGGTGGAAGCTTTGTCGGTGATGCTGCAGGTGGGCTGGTATAAGAAAACCAAAAAACGCATCTTCCTGATGGCGCCGATTCACCACCATTTCGAGCAGAAGGGCTGGAAGGAAACGCAGGTGGTGGTGCGCTTTTGGATCATCACCATCGTGCTGGTGCTGGTGGGCTTGAGTACATTGAAAATTCGTTAAACGGTTTTCAGGTAGCCTAATCTGTTAAAGAGAGGCTACCTGAAAGCAGATACGGTAGGCTGCTATGAAGCCAAAACCCATTGCAACCCAATTTAAAGAACCTAGGTTATGCTGCTACACATGTTGATTTTGCTGGCCTTTGCCAAAATGCAGGATTTCGCTGAGGACTCCTATGCCTGGCAATGGGCGCTGGCTTTTGCCGTTGTAACTTTTTTATTCGGCCTGTTTGGCGGCCCCCTGATTGCGGCAGCTATTTCCGCTGTGATTTGGGGCCTGTATTCATGGGGCTATTTCGCCATGCTGCGGCAGATGGCAGACAGTTTGATTTTGTGGCTGATGGTATGCATCGGCGGGATTATGCTGCCGTGGCTGCTGCTGATGAAACTGCTGGCTTAATACAGCCGCACAGTAAAGGCTACCTGAAAACGCAGGCTGCAACGCAGTCAAAATAAACGGAGTGAAAAACTGAAAAAGCAGCCGCCTGAAAGCAAACCGGGCGGCATGGAGAAAAGAATGAAAAGCGAATGGCAAAACCAAAAAATCCTCGTGGCCGGGATGGGCGGCAGCGGCATTTCCATGTTGGATTTCCTGAGCCGCCAAGGCGCGGCGGTAGCCGCTTATGATGCCGACTTCCCCGCCGCCAAACAGGCCGAACTGCAACAGCGTTTCCCCGGCCTGGCCTGCCACACAGGCTACCTGAAAAACGCATTGGCCGAAGGTTTCGACATTCTTGCCCTTAGCCCCGGCGTCAGCGAGCGCACGCCCGAAATCGAAGCCTTCAAACAGGCCGGCGGCCGTGTGCTGGGCGATGTGGAAATCTTGGCGCACGAGCTTTCCGGCAAGCGCAACAAAATCATCGCCATCACCGGCAGCAACGGCAAAACCACCGTAACCAGCCTGGTCGGCCATTTGTGCCGCGAATGCGGGCTGGATACCGTGGTGGCCGGCAATATCGGCACGCCCGTGCTCGAAGCCTATGAAGACCGGCAGGAGCAGAGCGCCGATGTGTGGGTGCTCGAACTTTCCAGCTTTCAGCTGGAAAACACCGACCATTTGAACGCCGCCGCCGCCGCCGTACTCAATATTTCCGAAGACCACCTCAACCGCTACGATGACCTGCTCGACTACGCCCACGCCAAAGATAAAATCTTCCGCGGCAGCGGTGTGCAGGTGATCAATGCCGACGATGCGCTGTGCCGCGCCATGAAACGCAGCGGCCGCGAAGTGCGCCGCTTTTCGCTGCAGCAGGAAACCGATTATTGGTTTGACGCCGCATCGGGCTACCTGAAACACGGCGCGGAAACGCTGATTGCCGCCGCCGACATTCCGCTGCAAGGCCTGCACAACGCCGCCAACGTGCTGGCCGCACTGGCTTTGTGCGAAGCAATCGGCCTGCCGCGCGAGCAGCTGCTGCGCCATGTGCGCACCTTCAAAGGCCTGCCGCACCGCGTGGAAAAAATCGGCGAGAAAAACGGCGTGGTGTTTATCGACGACAGCAAAGGCACCAATGTGGGCGCCACCGAAGCCGCCATCGCCGGCCTGCAAAGCCCGCTGTTCCTGATTGCCGGCGGGCAGGGCAAAGGGCAGGACTTCACCCCGCTGAAAAACGTGCTGCCCGGCAAAGCCCGCGCTGTGTTGCTCATCGGCGAAGACGCACCGCAAATCCGCCGCGACCTGGCCGGCTGCGGCGTGGAGATGATGGATTGTGCCAGCCTGCAGGAAGCCGTGCAAACTGCCTACCGCCTGGCGGAACCCGGCGACATTGTGTTGCTCAGCCCAGCCTGCGCCAGCTTCGATATGTTTAAAGGCTATGCCCACCGCTCGCAGGTGTTCATTGAGGCGTTTGAGGCCTTGTGATGTTTTCAGGTAGCCTTTGCCAAAGCCGAAAGGCTACCTGAAACTGCCACACCGGCAGGCAAACCGAAAGGGGAAAGCACGAATGGTATTGCACACTTTTTTGGAAAACTTTCCGTGGCGCCGGTTTGGCACGCCTTATGAAACCCATGCCAAAGGGGTGCAGCAGAACATTTTGAATATATTGGCGGGATCGGCTGTAGAAAAAGATTATGAGCGGCTGATTGACAACTTGGAATCGCAGGCTTGGCTGGTGAAATTGTCGCCTTGGGGGCTGAAGGTTTGCCTGGCGTTGCTGGTGGAAGAGAAGCCGAATAAGGCTTGGTTGCTCAAGGGAATGTGTACGCTGTTTGAAGCGGCCAACTATAGTGCCCAATCTCCGCAGGCTCAGGCATTTAAAGAAACCAAGGGCAAGGCGCTGAAATACGGCATATTTAAAGCCAAGCTGTTCGATCCTGCCTTCGATGGCAGGATGGACGACGAGTTTCTTAAAATAAGCAAAACATTAGACAGGCATTATTTACACGTGTCTGTTTTAGAATTGTTTGCGGCAAACCGCGACCTGATAGCGGGTTTGGCCGCTTCCGCAGATGCAGAAACCGCCAAGCAGGCGGCTTTGTTGGCGGAGGCGATTGCCAACCCTAAGCAGTATCCTTGCAGTTAGCCGGCCGCAGATTTGAGCCGCAACAGATTTTTCAGGTAGCCTCTGTTGAAGCCTAAAGGCTACCTGAAACCTTGTTCCATTGATTTTTGAAGTAACTTGAAGTACCTGAATGATTACCGAATCCAAACTCCTCGACCGCAAAATCCTGCGCCACGGCCACATCATCGATCAATCGCTGCTGTGGTTGGTGGTGCTGATGCTGGGCTTCAGCCTGGTGATGGTGTATTCCGCCTCGGTGGCCTTTGCCGGGCAGGGCGGCGGCAATAAATGGGCATTCCTTATCCGCCAGGCGGCCTATATTGCCGTGGGCGGCGGGGCGGCTTGGGTGGCGTTCCGGGTGCCGATGCGCACTTGGCAGAAGTATTCGATGGTGCTGCTGGTGATCAGCCTGCTGATGCTGATTGCGGTGCTGCTGGTAGGGCGCGATGTGAACGGCGCGCGGCGTTGGATTCCTTTGGGCGTGGCCAATTTGCAGCCGAGCGAATTTTTCAAGCTGGCGGTGATTCTTTATCTTTCCGGCTTTTTCATGCGCCGCGCCGAAGTGTTGCAGCATTTGAAGAAAGTGTGCTGGGTGGCGCTGCCGGTGGGCTGCGGGCTGGGGCTGATTATGCTGCAGCCGGATTTCGGCTCGTTTGTGGTGGTGTCGGTAATCAGCGTGGGCTTGTTGTTTTTGGTGGGGCTGCCGTTTCGCTGGTTTATCGTGGTGGTGCTGGCCGGTTTGAGCGGCATGGTGACGCTGGTGTTGATTTCGCCCTACCGCATGGCGCGTGTTACCGCCTTCCTCGATCCGTGGGCCGACCCGCTGGGCAGCGGCTACCAGCTCACTCACGCGCTGATGGCCATCGGACGCGGCGGCTGGACGGGCGTGGGCTTGGGCGCAGGGCTGGAAAAACGCTTCTACCTGCCTGAAGCGCATACCGATTTCATCACCGCCGTGATCGGTGAGGAATTCGGCTTTCTCGGCATGATGCTGCTCACCGCCTGCTATTTGTGGCTGGTGTGGCGTTCGTTTTCCATCGGCAAAATGGCGCGCGATTTGGAGCAGTTTTTTGGCGCGTTTGTGGCCAGCGGCGTGGGCATTTGGCTGGGGATTCAGAGCTTTTTCAATATCGGCGTGAACATCGGCCTGTTGCCCACCAAGGGGCTGACCCTGCCGCTGATTTCCTTCGGCGGCTCGGCACTGGTGGCCATGCTGATAGCCGTGGCGCTGCTGCTGCGGGTGGATTATGAAAACCGGCGCAAAATGCGCGGTTTTGAAGTGTGAGGAGCCGAATATGGGCGTGAAAACCTTTTTGCTGATGGCCGGCGGTACCGGCGGGCATATTTTCCCCGCGCTGGCGGTGGCCGCCGCGCTGCGCGAACGCGGGCACAAGGTGGTGTGGCTGGGCAGCGAGGGCGCGATGGAAACGCGTATCGTGCCGCAGCACGGCATCGAAATCGAAACCCTGGCCATCAAAGGCGTGCGCGGCAACGGCCTCAAGCGCAAGCTGATGCTGCCGTTCACGCTGTGGCACACCATCCGTGCGGCGCGAAGCATCATCCGCAAGCATCAGGTAGACGGTGCCATCGGCTTCGGCGGCTTCGTTACCGTGCCCGGCGGCGTGGCAGCCAAGCTGTGCGGCGTGCCGCTGGTGATTCACGAGCAAAATGCCGTGGCCGGGCTTTCCAACCGAATTTTGGCCAAGCTGGCCAGCCGGGTGCTGTATGCCTTCCCCAAGGCGTTTAGCGATGAAAACGGGCTGGTGGGCAACCCCGTGCGCGCTGATATTGCCGCATTGCCCGCGCCGCAAGAGCGGTTTGCTGAGCGTTCAGGTAGCCTGAAGCTGTTGGTTACCGGCGGCAGCCTAGGCGCAGATATTCTCAACCGCCTGCTGCCCGAAGCAATGGCCTTGCTGCCTGCCGAGCAACGCCCCCAAGTGCGGCACCAAAGCGGGCGCGGCAAGCTGGAAGGCTTGCGCCAGCGTTATGCCGAAGCCGGTGTGCAGGCTGAATGCAGCGAATTTATTGATGATATGGCAGCGGCCTACGGTGCGGCGGATTTGGTGGTGTGCCGCTCCGGCGCGCTTACCATTGCCGAGCTGGCCGCGGCTGGCGTGGGCGCATTGCTCGTGCCCTACCCCTATGCGGTGGACGACCACCAAACCGCCAACGCCCGTTTCGTGGCCGCCGGCGAGGCCGGGCTGCTTTTGCCGCAGAGCGAGCTGACGGCGGAGAAACTGGCTTTGGTGCTGGGCGGCCTCAACCGCGACACTTGCCTCCAATGGGCGCAAAACGCCCGCCAAATGGCCAAACCGGATAGTGCGGCCAAGGTGGCAGAAGCTGCGCTGGCAGCAGTGGGCGGATGATTGGTGTGAGGCTACCTGAAAAGCGGTTTTGAAGTTTCAGGTAGCTTGTCTGAGGCGGTTTTGGAAGGCTACCTGAAAATGGAGTTTGGGATTTCAGGTAGCCTTGGCTTGGCAGGAGAGAGTGCAATGTTCGATTGGCTGAAAAGCAAAAGCCGCCGTGAAACCGGGCGGCTGAATGCGCTGCTGGCCGAAGTGTTCGCACAGCTTGGCGAAGAGCGGCTGCGGCAGGCTGTGGCAGATGGGGCGGTGGCGCGGTTTCCACACGGTTTGGGTAATTGTTTTGACGTGGTTTTCTCTCCCCATGCGGCGGCGTATGAAAACCTGCTGCCGAAGCAAAACGCTGTGTTCCGCCAAATTGCGGTGCGTAACGCGGCCGGGCAGCACACGCGTTTGGAAATCACGGTAATCGACAATCTGCCTGCGGGCATTGCGTTTGACAATGTGGCGTTTGATTTTACGCAGCCGCTGTTTGCGGATACGGGCATGGCCGTCCGGGCGGCATCGGTAACGGAACAGGCTTTGGCACGCCGGCTGGCGGCGTTGGGCTTTGTCGGAGATATACCGGCGGCAGTGGTGAATGAGGTGGAAATCAAAGGGCAGTCCTATCTGCGGCTGCAAGAAACCGCCGATGGTGATTTTGTGGGCTTGGGTGCGGACGATGCGCTGTATTGGTGCAGGCATGCGGGCGGGGTACTGGCGGTGCCGCCGGAGTTGTCTGCCGTGTTGCGGGAGAGGCTGTTTGCCGCGCCACGCGGGGAAACGGCGGCGTTGTTGGCAAGCCTGCTTGATGATTAGCATGCAGATGGTTTAAAGGCCTTGCTTGGGTAGCGTTCCAAGTGGCTGTTTTCAGGTAGCCTCAATAGCAGTATCGGCTTTTCCCGCTTGTGTTGTATCGAAAAATGTTTATCCGCTATACAATAGCGGTTTTGTCTGCAAAGGCTGCTTGGGAAGCAGTGATAACTATGAAGCAACGAGTAAAACGCATCCATTTCGTCGGCATCGGCGGCTCTGGCATGTGCGGCCTGGCCGAGGTGCTGTATAAAGAATTCGACGTATCCGGCTCGGATCAGGCACAAAGCGCGGTAACGCGCCAGCTGGCCGATATGGGCATCAAGGTGTTCCACGGCCATGCGGCAGAGCATATCGAAGGCGTGGACGTGGTGGTTACCTCCACCGCCATCAAGCCGGATAATCCGGAAGTGTTGGCCGCCCGCGAGGCAGGCATTCCGGTGATTCCGCGCGCCATGATGCTGGCGGAAATTATGCGCTTCGGCCAGGGCATCGCCATTGCCGGCACGCACGGTAAAACCACCACCACCAGCCTCACTGCCTCCATTCTCACCGCCGCCGGCCTCGATCCGACTTTCGTTATCGGCGGCAAGCTCACCGCTGCGGGCACCAATGCCAAGCTCGGCGGCGGGCAGTATATTGTGGCCGAGGCCGACGAATCAGACGCCTCTTTCCTGTATCTCACGCCCGTGATTACCGTGGTGACCAATATCGACACCGACCACATGGACACCTACGACCACAGCGTGGACAAGCTGCACCAGGCCTTTGTGGAATTTGTGCATCGTATGCCGTTCTACGGAAAGGCATTTTTGTGTATCGACAGCGAACATGTGCGCGCCATCCTGCCGGAGATTCAGAAACCGTTTGCTACCTATGGCTTAGACGAAACCGCCGATATTTATGCTGATAATGTGCACAGCGAAGGTGCGCAGATGTGCTTTACCGTGCACCTGAACAAACGCTCAATCGCGCCGTTTGAAGTGCGGCTGAATGCGCCGGGGCGGCACAATGTGCTCAACGCGCTGGCTGCCATCGGCGTGGCGCTGGAGTGCGGCGCGGACGTGGAAGCCATTCAGCGTGGGCTGGCCGGTTTCGGCGGCGTGGGACGGCGTTTCCAAAGCTACGGCGAAATCAAGCTGCCGCAAGGCGGCAGCGCCTTGGTGATCGACGACTACGGCCACCATCCGGTGGAAATGGCTGCCACGCTCTCCGCCGCACGCGGTGCTTATCCAGAAAGCCGCCTGGTGTTGGCATTCCAGCCGCACCGCTACACCCGCACCCGCGATTTGTTTGAAGACTTCGTACGCGTGCTGAACACCGCCGATGCAGTGGTGCTGACCGATGTATACGCTGCCGGCGAAGAGCCGATTGTGGCCGCCGACAGCCGTGCGCTCACCCGTGCCCTGCGCGTGGCCGGCAAGCTGGAGCCGATTTACTGCGCTGATGTGGCCGATATGCCCGCCACCTTGCTTAATATGCTGCAAGATGGCGACCTGCTGCTGAATATGGGCGCAGGCAGCATCAATAAAGTACCGCAGGCTTTGCGGGATTTAGCAGCGCATGGATGATTTCCTGAAACGCCGCCAAGAGGCGCGGCAGCGTGCCGCCGCTTTTTGGCAGAGTTGGCAGTGGGAGCAGCCCTGGCAGGCCGGCGGCGGTTGTGTGGCGCTGGTGAATAGCGGAAACTATCTGCTGCACCACTATTTCCCCGGCGTGTTTTTGCAGATCGTGTCGGATTATGCTGTTGATGCCGGCGCTAAATTTCAGGTAGCCTTCAGTAGCGGCGGCCGGTTGGAGCCGATGGCCGATGCAGTGTTGCTGGCTGAGGCTGCGCCACCGGGTTTGCCCTTTGGTGTGCAGGCCTTGCTGCGGCGCTGCCGGGCTGCTGAATTGCCGCATCGCCGGGCTGGTTTTGGCAAAACGCAGCTTTCCGGCAGCCAATTTCAGGTAGCCTGTGCGCCGGGCAGCGATGGTTTGGTGCATTTACAGGTGTTTGTGAACGATAATCCTGATGGCACGGATGCCGACGACCGCCGGTTGGCGGTGTGGCTGCTTTTGGCGCAGGCCTTGGGGCAGTGGGATTTAAACGTGAAAACCGGCTATGTGGAGCTGGTGGAGCAGCCGCCTCGGGGTGGGCTGCCGTTGGCCGAGCTGCCCGCTGCTTTTGATAAGTTGTGGCGTGCCCAGCTGGGGCACAACGGCGTGTATCCAAGCGGCGAGGCGGAATTCCGCGTGTATGGCGCGGAAAACGATGATGGCGAGCCGGCCAAGATTTTGGTGCGCAACGAATCGGCTGCTTCGCTGCTGGGGCGTGCCGATTTGGCCTGGTGTTTGAGTGTGCGCTGTGAAGTGTACGATGACATGAGCCAGGCTCTGGCGCAGGAACTGGCACACGAGTTTTCCGGCTGCGTCGGGCAGCATGAGCAGGGTATTCTCACCGCCATGCTGGCCGATGCGGAAAAAGGCGAATACACCGCCTTTGCCATGGTGGCCGAGCCGGAAGGATTGTGGGAGAAGGTACGGGAAATCACCGCACGCTACGAGCGGCTAGACGCACGGGTTAACTGTGTGTTCGACCCGTCATGGCGGCATTACCGCTTGCAAGGATAAAAGATGACGAAATCAGATACCAACGAAGCCGCAGGCCGGCACAGCCTGAGCGAATGGCAAGATAATGCTCATTGTTTCTGGACAGTGTGGCGGCGCGAAGAGGCGCGGCTTGCAGCGCTGGAAGACCCGGTGGCCTTTGTTACAGAGGCCAACAACCTGCTGCACGAATACTGCCCCGGTGTGGTGGTGGAATTGGAAGGGCCGCCGGCCGACGGCGCGCTGGTGTTCAGTGCCAACGGCGATTTGGAACACTTCCCGCAAGTGCTGGCGCTGATTGCCACGGCAGCTGAATCCACTGAGCGTTCGGTGCTGTGTTTCCGCCAGCGGCTGGGCTCGCCGGAGCAGTTTGCCATCCGCATGGGCGGCGTGGAAATGCAGGCGACGGATATTTTGGTGCGCTGCGAAGAATGGCGCGGCCTGCCCGCGCTGGACGTGGCTTTTGCCAAGCCGCCCAAGGCAGAAGATTTGGAAACCGCGCAGAGGCTGGCGCTGATTATGCTCGACCATGTGTTGGGCGAGTGGGATGCGGTGGTGAAAGTGGGCGCGCTGGATTTTGTGGATGCTGTGCCGCCGGAAGCCGTGCCGCTACACAGGCTACCTGAAAAATTAGACGAAGTATGGAAAGCCTTGGGGCGCGATGCGCTCTATCCCGAGCCGGAATGGCAATATACCGCCTATCAGCGCGATGAAGACGAAGAAAACGAACAAGATGCCCTGGTGCTGCTGCGTAATGAGTCGGCCAACGGCCTGCTTGGCCGGGCGGATATGGGCTGGTGCGTTTCCGTGCGCTGTGAAATCAACGGCGAAGACGCGCTGATGGCGGCCTACCGGCTGCAAGACGAATTCGACGCCGAGGCCTGCCATCAACAGCAAGGCATCGGCACGATTGCCGTCACCAACCTCACGCGGGGTGAGCGCACCATATTTGCCGCTACCGGCGAGCCGGAGCGCCTCATGGCAAAAGCGCAGGCACTGTGCGAGCAGTTTGCCGAACTCAAGCCGCAGGCCGCGTGCGAATACGACCCGAGCTGGCGGCATTACCGGTTTTAAGTTTTCAGGTAGCCTTTCAGACGGGCGTTTGATGGGGCTACCTGAAAGTAGAAGTAAGAAAGAAGCAAAGCAAATGAACAAGCAGTTTGGCAAAGTGGCCGTATTGAACGGCGGATTTTCCAGCGAGCGTGAAGTGTCGCTCGACAGCGGCGCGGCCGTATTGGCCGCCTTGCAGAGCCGGGGCATCGATGCCCACCGGTTCGACCCGAAAGAACAAGACATCCTGCAACTGAAAGCGCAGGGTTTTCAGGTAGCCTTCAATGTGCTGCACGGCACCTATGGCGAAGACGGCACCGTGCAGGCGCTGCTCGATTCCATCGGCATCCCCTACACCGGCTGCGGCATGGCCGCCTCTGCGCTGGGTATGGACAAATACCGCTGCAAACTGATTTGGCAGGCGCTCGGCCTGCCCGTACCCGATTTCGCCGTATTGCACGATGATACTGATTTTGCCGCTGTGGAAGCCGAGCTCGGCCTGCCGATGTTTGTGAAGCCCGCCGCCGAAGGCAGCAGCGTGGGCGTGGTGAAAGTGAAGCAGCCCGGCGAGTTGCCGAAAGTGTACCGCGAGCTGCGCGAACGCCATCTGCACGGCGAAATCATCGCCGAACGCTTTGTCGACGGCGGCGAATACACTTGCGCCGTGCTCGGCCAACAGGCACTGCCCAGCATCCGCATCATCCCGGCCACCGAGTTTTACGATTACGACGCCAAGTATTTCCGTGACGATACGGTATACCAATGCCCCAGCGATTTGGATGCAGCGGGCGAGGCCGAAATCCGCCGCCTGGCCAAAGCGGGCTTTGAAGCCATCGGCGGGCGCGGCTGGGGCAGGGTGGATTTCCTGCGCAGCCAGAGCGGAAAGCTTTATTTGTTGGAAATCAACACCGTGCCCGGTATGACCAGCCACAGTCTGGTGCCGAAAGCCGCCGCGCAAACCGGCTTGGATTTTGCCGATTTATGCGTTGAAGTATTGAGCCATGCGACTTTGGGATAACGCCGGCGCACTCAAACGCATCAACAGCAGCCTTTATCTTTTGGCTGCTGTCGGCCTGATTTCGGCAGCGGTGATGTGGATGATGAATTCGCCGTATTTCCCGGTGAAACTGGTGAAAATCGACGGCGACCTGCACCGCTTAAGTGCCACCCAGCTGCAACAAACCGCCCATCGTCACATCCGCGGCAATATATTCAAAGCCGATTTGAACGAAGCGCGGCAGGCGTTTGAAACGCTGCCTTGGGTGGCTAAGGCGGAGGTGCGCCGAATCTGGCCGGATACGGTGCAAATCCGGGTGGAAGAGCGGCAGCCTGTGGCGCGCTGGGAAGGCGGCGGGCTGGTGGATAGCGAAGGCAAAGGCTTTGATGCCCCCACCGATGAAAACTTTCCCGTATTTGCAGGCACGCCGGGAATGCGTAAAATTATGGTGGAGGAATTTATGGAGTTCCAAGCCATCTTGGCGCCGACTAATCTGAAAATCAGCCGCATGGATTATAGTTCTCGTTCCTCGCGGGAGCTGGCTTTGGAAAACGGCATCCGGCTGCATCTGGGTCGTGTCGACGAACAAGATCGTCTGCGCCGCTTTGTGCAGGCATGGCACGAAATCTTGAAAGAACGCGCAGCTGACGTACAATACGTGGATTTGCGCTATAAAGACGGCTTTGCCGTGCGCTACAAACAGGGCGCGGCAGATGAAGACAACAACAAGCAACAACCGCCATCAGGCGGGTATGACTGAAGCAATTATTTTTCTACAAAATGGCGAGTAGTAGCATAGTACACAAGTACAGCAAAGCGAGTTAGCGTAGTAGAAAATGAATAAGTGCTTTAGCGATAAACAACCATTTCAACAATAAGCGAGACAGAGTTATGTCAAACAACAAACAACTGGTGGGCGCACTGGACATCGGCACCTCGAAAACCATCGTTTTGATCGGCGAAGTGCAAGACGATAAGGAAATTCACATCATCGGCTTTGGCCAAGCGCCGTCACACGGCTTGAAAGCCGGCATGGTAACCAATATTGATGCCACCGCCCAAGCTATTACCCAAGCTATGGAAGAAGCCCAGCTGATGGCTGATTGCCAAATCGGCAGCGTGGTAACCGGCATTGCCGGCAACCATATCCGCAGCATGAATTCGCAAGGTGTGGTGAAAATCAAGGAAGGCGAAGTAACGCAGGCCGACATCGACCGCGCTATCGAAACCGCCAAAGCCGTAAACATCCCGCCTGATCACCAGATTCTGCACACCGTGGTGCAGGAGTACATCATCGACAACCAGCCCGGTGTGCGCGAGCCCATCGGCATGAGCGGCGTGCGGCTGGATACGCGCATTCATATCGTAACCGGTGCGGTTACCGCCATGCAGAACATTCAAAAATGTATCGAACGTTGCGGCCTGCATATCGACAACATGATTCTGCAACCCTTGGCCAGCGGTCGTGCTGTGTTGACTGAAGACGAGAAAGAACTGGGCGTGTGCGTCATCGATATCGGCGGCGGCACGACCGATATCGCCGTGTACACTAACGGTGCAATCCGCCACACCGCCGTCATTCCGGTGGCCGGCGATTTGATTACCCGCGATTTGGCGCAAGCCCTGCGTACTCCTTACAATGCCGCCGAATACATCAAAATCAACCATGGCGTAGCCTTGGCTACCGGCGATGGCTTGGATGAAATGATTGAAGTGCCCAGCGTGGGCGACCGCAGCCCGCGCCAGATTTCACGCCGTGTGTTGGCCAGTGTTATCGGCCCGCGCGTGGAAGAAATTTTAGAACTGACCCGCAATGAACTGCACCGTTCCGGTTTCCCCGAAGAAGTGCTCACTTCCGGAGTGGTGCTCACCGGCGGCGCATCTTTGCTTTCCGGTGTGGTGGAACTGGCTGAAGACGTGTTCAATCTGCCTGCCCGTGTCGGTGTGCCGAAGGAAATGGGCGGTTTGTCGGAACGCATCCGTAACCCGCGCTACGCCACCGCCATCGGCCTCCTGCAAACCGCTGCCGAATACAGCAGCCAGCATGGTACGCATAACACCGTGCGACAGGCTGCAGAGGGAGATCCTGTTTTCTACCGCCTCAAAGAGTGGCTGAAAAACAATTTCTAAGCTTTTTGCTTATTCTTGCACACAAAATCTGTTCAAACCTTTATAATACGGGCGATTTCAGTTTTCAGGTAGCCTTCTGGGGCGCAAAAGGAGTGTTAAATGCAGTTGGTTTATGATGTTGTCGAATCCGCAGCCAGTCCGGCGGTCATTAAAGTTATCGGTATTGGTGGCGGTGGCTGTAATGCTATTAACAATATGATAGACAACACGGTACAAGGCGTTGAATTTATTAGCGCCAACACCGATGCCCAATCTTTACAGGGCAGCAAAGCGCCCAAGCGCATCCAGCTAGGTACTAATTTGACCAAAGGTTTGGGTGCCGGCGCCAATCCGGAAACCGGCCGTAATGCCGCTCTGGAAGACCGTGAAACCATCGCCGACGCCATTCAAGGCGCCAATATGCTGTTCATTACCACCGGTATGGGTGGCGGCACCGGTACCGGCGCTGCTCCGGTAGTGGCCGAGATTGCCCGTGAGCTGGGTATCCTGACCGTGGCTGTGGTGACCCGCCCGTTCGAACATGAAGGCAAACGCATCCAGATTGCCAAAGACGGCTTGGAAACCCTGAAAAACCAAGTAGACTCGCTCATCGTTATCCCGAACGACAAACTGATGACCGCCCTGGGCGAAGATGTAACCGTGCGCCAGGCATTCCGTGCTGCTGATAACGTGTTGCGCAACGCAGTGGCCGGTATTGCCGAAGTGATTACCTGCCCCGGCATGATCAACTTGGACTTCGCCGACGTACGCAACGTAATGGGTATCATGGGCATGGCCATGATGGGTTCTGGTTTCGCACAAGGTATCGACCGTGCCCGTTTGGCTACCGAGCAGGCAATTGCCAGCCCGCTGCTGGACAATGTAACGCTGGAAGGCGCACGCGGTGTGTTGGTGAACATCACTACCGCCCCTGATGGTCTGACCATGAAAGAGTATAAAGAAATCATGTCAGTAGTGAGCGAATATGCTCACCCTGATGCTGAATTGAAATATGGTACAGCTGAAGACGCTGCCATGGAGGAAGGCGAAATCCGCGTTACCATTATTGCCACCGGCCTGAAAGAGCAAGGCGACAACAGCCAGAGCAGCAATTTGCGCATGGTGAAAACTGCCCAAGCTACCGGCACAGATGGCGCATTCCCGGAAATCGACAGTGTTATCCGTTCAGGTCGCACTGCCCGCACCATGAATTTGGCTGCTTCTGATTTTGCCAACCAATCTGTGTTGGACGATTTTGAAATTCCGGCGGTGATCCGCCGCCAGGCTGATTAAGCCAGTTTGGTTTTCAATGTAAAGCCTGCCTCTTTATGAGGCAGGTTTTTGTTTGGTGTGTTGGATAGAATGGTGAAAGGTTACTGATTAGTTGAGTTAGACGAATAGCTGATGAACATTCTTGCACTTTCCAATGTCATTCTTACGCTATTGATGACTGCTGGCGGCGAATCATGAATAGCCATTCAAAATTATATATTGGGGTATTTAGCCTAGCAAAGATCTAAACTTAGTCCGGCTAGAGGATATCATTGCAATCAGTTGCCGCTTATGTTTTCAGGTAGCTTTCGATGCTACCTGAAAATATTTCGGTTAGTGGTTACAGCCGCAGTTGTGGCCGTGTTCGTGCCCATGGTGTTCATGTTCGGGCGAGGGCTGTTTCTCGCCGCCGTGTTCGTTTTGGAAGAATTGGTGCGCTTGGCGGGCGGCCTGGCTGCCGAGGTCTTCGATCATGAGGGAGACGTATTCGGGGAAGAGGTAGCGGCCGCCGAGTTTGGCGCGGGCAGTGTCGGTTTCGGGGTCGAGGCTGGGGATGGGGGTGGAGAGGTCGACTTGGCCGTCCCATTCGATGGTGAAGCGTTTGTCGGCAAAGCGGATGGGGGTAAGCTCGGCTTCTTTGTGGCGGTGCATCAGGCACAGGGCTTGGCGGCTGAATACGTCGTAGAGCCAGGCGTCGCCTTGGTCGGTGTTGAACAGGAGGTAGGCGCTGGGGGTGGCGGTTTCAAAGCCGGTGGCGGTTACGTAGTCTTGGCCGGCACGGGTGTGCTCGACCACGGTGTGGCATTCTTCGGTGAGCGGGGTGCGGCCGAAGCGTTCGCCGGCCTGGTGGCAGATTTCGGCGTGGCGCCAGCTTTGGTATTTGGCTTCTTGGGCGGCGCGGTTGAGCAGTTCGGCGATTTTGCCGCCTTGTTTGTTTTGGCGTTTTTTAGCCTGCTGGCGGAGGTGTTCGAGGGTGTCGGCGGTGGTGTGGATGTATTTCATGCTGGGTCTCTTTTTAATTTGATGTGAGGCTACCTGAAAATATTTCAGGTAGCCTTTCGGGTTTATTGGGCTGCGCCGGAGGCTTCGTTGGCGGCCGGGGTTGCGGAGGCGTCGGCGGGGTTTTTCAGCCAGGCGGCGGTGTCTTTGGCGAGGGTGTCGGTTACGCGTTCGAGCACGGAGCAGGAGCTTTTAAACATGCCGCCCATGCCGCCGAGGGAGCGGCGGGAGAGCTCGGTGGTGGCGGTTTGTTGGCCGTTTTCGTAGCGGGTGAGGCGGATGTGCATGGATTTGTAGTGGCCGGTGAAGGCGCTGCCGTAGCTGCGGGCGTCGGTAATCTGCACTTCGAGGCGGTTGGGCTGCGCGGCGAGGCTGTCGGCGCCGGTGGCCTGCAGTTCGATGCCGCCGGCTTTGGCTTGCTCGATGATTTTACGGCTGAGGTTGGTGCCTAAATCGGTGCATTCTTGGCGGATACGGTCGGCCACTTTGGCTTCGGGGGCGTAGGGGATGGTGTCGGCGATAAAGCTTTGGGCGTAGGTTTGGCCGGCGATGAGGAGGGCGGCGATGGCGGTAAGGCGGCGGAACATGGGTGTCCTTTCTGTGGTGGTTGAACGGTTGGATAAGGGGGTAAATTTTCAGGTAGCCTTTGTAGGGAAGGCTACCTGAAAAATCTGCGCTGCTTTACGCATCAATGTTTTGCGCAATCAGGGCGTTGGTTTCGATGAACTCGCGGCGGGGTTCGACTTCGTCGCCCATCAGGGTAACGAATACTTTGTCGGCGGCGATGGCGTCTTCGATGCGCACTTTCAGGAGGCGGCGCACTTCCGGGTCCATGGTGGTTTCCCACAGCTGTTCGGCGTTCATCTCGCCCAGCCCTTTGTAGCGCTGGATGGCCATGCCTTTTTGCGCACCGGCGAGCAGGATGTCGATGGACTGCTCGAAGCTGTTTACGGTTTGCGGCTCGGCTTCGCCTTTGTGGAGCAGGGCGCCGGGCTCAACCAGGCCTTGGAGCTGTTCGGCGGTGCGGCTGATGGTTTGGTAGGCTTTGCTGTCGATGAATTTCTGGTCGAGATAGGAAACCATCACGTTGCCGTGCAGCTGGCGGGTGATTTTGATGAAATGGCCGCCTTCGTGGCCGTCGAGTCGCTCCAGCGCCACTTCTTCTTTGGCCAGCAGGGAGGAGAGGGCGGCAATGGCGGTATCAGTGCTTTCGGCGCTTTCGAGCGAAATGGGGGCGGTGTCAAGCAGGGCGCGCAGCACGAGGCCGTCGATGATGCGGCTTTCATGTTCGATGGTGCTGCGGGCGCGGAGGAACTGCTTGGCGGCGCGTTCCAGCTCGGCGCCTTCCAGCGTGCGGCCGCCGGAAACGATTTTGGCTTTGTCTACAGCGAGGCCGAGCAGGAATTCGTCTTTTTCCGTGTCGTCTTTCAGGTAGCGTTCCTGCTTGCCGTATTTGGCTTTATACAGCGGGGGTTGGGCGATGTAGATGTAGCCGCGCTCCACCAGTTCGGGCATTTGGCGGTAGAAGAAGGTTAGGAGTAGGGTGCGGATATGGGCGCCGTCCACGTCGGCATCGGTCATAATGATGATACGGTGGTAGCGCAGTTTTTCCAGATTGAATTCTTCTTTGCCGATGGAGGTGCCCAGCGCGGTAATCAGGGTGGCCACTTCTTGACTGGCGAGCATTTTCTCGAAGCGGGCTTTTTCCACGTTGAGGATTTTGCCCTTCAGCGGCAGGATAGCTTGGAATTTGCGGTCGCGGCCTTGTTTGGCGGAGCCGCCGGCGGAATCGCCCTCCACCAGATAAAGCTCGGATAAGGCAGGGTCTTTTTCTTGGCAGTCGGCCAGTTTGCCCGGCAGTCCAAGGCCGTCCATCACGCCTTTGCGGCGGGTGATTTCGCGCGCTTTGCGGGCAGCTTCGCGGGCGCGGGCGGCATCTACGATTTTGCTGCAAATGATTTTGGCGTCTTGCGGATTTTCTTCCAAGAATTCGTGCAGCGCCTGGCTGAGCACTTCGTTCACCACGGGGGCGATTTCGCTGGAAACCAGTTTGTCTTTGGTTTGGGAGGAGAATTTCGGGTCGGGCAGTTTCACGGAAAGCACGCACACCAAGCCTTCGCGCATATCGTCGCCGCTGGTATCCACCTTGGCTTTCTTAGCGATTTCGTTGGCTTCGATATATTGGTTGATGGTGCGTGTCATGGCGGCGCGCAGGGCGGTGAGGTGGGTGCCGCCGTCGCGCTGCGGGATGTTGTTGGTGAAACATTGCACGGATTCTTGGTAGCTGTCGTTCCACTGCATGGCGCATTCTACGGTCATGCCGTCTCTTTCGCCGAGGGTGTAGAAGATTTTGTCGTGCAAGGGTTTTTTGCCGCCGGTGGTGTAGCGGACAAAGCCGGCCACGCCGCCGGATTCGGCGAAGTTTTCGTGTTTACCGTCGCGTTTGTCGAACAGTTCGATTTTCACGCCGTTGTTCAGAAAGGACAATTCACGGATACGCTTGGCCAAGGTTTCAAATTTATATTGCACCTCGCCGAAGGTTTCTTCGCTGGCCATGAATTGCACGCGCGTACCGTGTTTGTCGGCCGGGCAATCGGCCACGGCTTTGAGCGGGGCAACGGTTTCGCCACGGCGGAATTCGACAAAATGCTCTTTGCCTTCGCGCCAGATGGTGAGTTTCAGCCAGTCGGACAGGGCGTTTACTACGGATACGCCCACGCCGTGCAGACCGCCGGAGACTTTGTAGCTGTTGTTGTCGAACTTGCCGCCCGCGTGCAGGATGGTCATGATCACTTCGGCAGCGGAGCGGCCTTCTTTGGGGTGGATGCCGGTGGGGATGCCGCGCCCGTTGTCTTCGATGGTGATGGATTCGTCGGCGTTGATGGACACGGTGATGCTGTCGCAATGGCCGGCCAGTGCTTCATCGATTGCGTTGTCGAGCACTTCGAACACCATGTGGTGCAGGCCGGAGCCGTCCTGCGTATCGCCGATATACATGCCGGGGCGTTTACGCACGGCCTCCAAACCTTCGAGGACTTGGATACTGTCCGCGCCGTATTCTTGCTGGGTTTGTTCTGTCATGGTTGTTTTGCTGTGATGAGAATGAGTTTGAGGCTACCTGAAATAGTGTTTGCTACAAGTAGGTTTGATTTATCAGGGTAGGTTTTCTAGTTTTTTAGCGTGTTAGATTGTTTCTTCACGCTGCGTGGAGTGCTTCTTCATAAGTGGGCGGTTTGCCCTGATAGAGAATCAGTATTTCCGGCTGTTTCATTGTGTTTTTAGGGTTAATCCACTCTAAGGTATTGATCAGGATATACCATTCAACTAGGGATAAGCCGCCTTCCAGTGTTTCGCATACATCAAAATACAGGCAGGGACGGTTTGGTTGGTTATCGCTTTCAGACGTTATCAGTTTGTGTGTGGACCAGTTTTGTTGTTCAAAAATGCCTTGGTCTGCGGCTTTGCCTGCTGCAGCTATTAGAGCGGTCATCCATTGGAAGCCGTCCGCAATAATCAGGTGGCTGTTGCTGAACATGCCGTGATGTTCCACCACGGTGTTATTGTAACGGATAGTGATGTGGTTAAAGCGGATTTCTATTGTAATCATTTTCTATGGTAATCATACAGATGTGTGCTGAGACTCAGGGTTTCAGGTTACTTGAAACCCAACGTGTAATTATAACACATTACCTAAGTCGTTTTGGTCTGAGAAAGAACAGGCTTCCGCTTAGGAAGCCTGGTTTCATTACATTAAAGCAGATAATTTCAGGCAGCCTATTCTGCCTTTTCGCGGCGCATGGTTTGGATACCGTGATACAGCATCACGATGATGCTTGCCCAAATCAGGCTGTGGCTCACCATGGCCACCCAATCTAAATGCTCGCCCAGCACAAACACCGAAAGCAGAAACAGCAGCGCCGGCTCCAGATAGCTCAGCATGCCGAACAGCACCACCGGCAAAAGCTCGTTGGCTGTGAGGTTGACCTGCATTGATACCGCGCCGTTGAGCCCCAAGAGTACGGCAAATAAAAGCAGAATCGGCTTGGCCTCGATCATGGCCGGGCTGGGTGAATACATCACCAGATACCAAATAACGAAAGGCAGCGCCAAAATCAAATCCAGCAAGAGTCCGAGTAGCGGCGGTACGCCTTGCCAGCGGCGCATGATGTAATAAATCGGGAAGGTGGCGAACACGGCAATGGTTACCCAAGAAAATGTGCCGCTGTTCCAGATTTCCAGCGCCACCGCCGCCGAAGCCAGCAGCACGGCAACCAGCTGCAGCCGATCGAGCCGCTCGCGGAACACCATCACCCCGCCCAGCATCATCGCAAGCGGAAACAGGAAGTAGCCCATCGATACGTCCACGCCCTTGCCGTTTACCGGCGCCCACATATAAAGCCAAATCTGCCCGATCATAATCGGCGCGGGCAGCAGCACCAACGCCCAGCGGCGCACATTGCCGCCGATTTCGTGCAGGAATTTGGCCGCATCGTGTTTGGCCGAAGTGAGCAGCATAATAGAGAGCGCACAGGCAAACGTGCCCACGATACGCCAGGCAAACACATCCGTGCCGCTCATCGGCCGCATCCACGGGCCAAACATAAACAGCGAGCCGAACAGAATATTGGAGACCACGGCCGCAATAATCCCCTTGGCCATTCTCGACATATACAGCCTTTCGGAATTAAAGATAGTTAACATTATAAACGTCTTCTCGCTGCTTGGCACGTTTTGGCAGTTTTTGCCCAAATAGCCGTGGGGAAAGAGAAACATGGCAATGATTTGCCTATTTGTTCCGTGGGCAAAGGCTACTTGAAAGATTCCGGCGGTGGTTTGTGTGAAGTTGGGTTAATTAAGATGGAAAGGATTTGGGGTTGCGTGATTAAGACGATTTTTCAGGTAGCCTTCTGCGCACTCAAAGGCTACCTGAAAAATATCGCGGCGCTTCAGGTAGCCTCTCTTGTTGATTAAACATTGCCCAGTTTGTCTTTCTCTTGTACTCTGCTGCCTCCCTGCAATCTTGTTTTTGTTTTAAGGAAGCTGAGATGTCTGTTTATGCTAAAGCCCTTCTGCCGCTGCTGTTGGCCGCCTTGTGTGCCTGTCGTGTGGATGTGGGCTACCATGATGGCGAGGCTGCCAGCCAGGCCGCTGCCGCTGCGCCTGTTTTGCAAAGCGTGGAAGTGGGCAAGACCACAGTGGATCAGATACGGGCGTTGTATCCCGATGCGGTGAAGATGGAAGACGGTGTGATCATTTTCGGCAACCGGAGGCTTGGTAGTGAATCCGGTGCGGTGGAAGTGTATCAGAGCAATGTTCAGAACGGCTTTCCGTTGCGCATATTTTCGTTTGATGGCGAGAGCAAGCTGCTGCAAATGATGATTTTGGCGCGCACGGATAATGAAGTGGCGCCCTTGGTGAAAGATTTGGAAGCCGCCGGGTTTGCACCCTATCCGCACCTGAGCACGGAAGAATTTACCGTGCTCAACAGCGGCATGTTCGTTACGGCCGAAGAGCGGGAAAAGTTTTTGGCCGAAAACGGTATACAGCAGTTTAAGCGCGGCAACCTGCTGGCTTTTGTGATGACTAAGGGTGTCAACAATGGCAAGGCCGGAATCTTTATCATGAACCTCGCCTACGAGCCGGAACACCGCGCCAAATGGCAGCGGCAGGAGGCCGCTAAACAGCAGGCGGGGCAGCAATAGCCTATCAGGTTTCAGCTGGTTTTTTCAGGTAGCCTTCGCACTACAAAGAGGCTACCTGAAAAATAGTGACTGTATTTTTGCTTACCAAAACTAGGCTTTGGCTTTATTAAAAACATCTATCCACTTTATTGAGTTAAAGCTCACGTTTCCCGGTAGCCTAAATTAGATAAAACGTCTAAACTTCCCGCTTTATTCACTTCAACCCTGAATTTTGCTATGCCCGAACTACCAGAAGTTGAAACTACCCGACGGGGTATCCAGCCCTATATGCAGGGCAAAACCGTGGCCGAAGTGGTGGTGCGCCAGCCGAAATTGCGTTGGCCGGTGTCGCCTGATTTAGCGCAGCAGCTTGCCAGCAGCCATATTGTGTATATTCATCGCCGTGCCAAGTATTTACTGTTTGAGTTTCCTCATGGCGTGATGCTGCTGCATTTGGGTATGTCGGGCAGTCTGCGTGTGTACCCCAATGACAGCGCCCCACCGCCGGAAAAGCACGATCATATCGACATCATTACTGTTGACCAAACTGTGCTGCGCCTGCGCGATCCGCGCCGCTTCGGTTCAGTGTTGTGGTTTACTGGCGCAGCCGAGCAACATCCGCTATTGCAACATTTGGGCCCTGAGCCACTACAAGAAGAGTTCACTTCAGGCTACCTGAAAAATGCGCTTTCACGCCGCAAAAGCGCCATCAAAACCGCGTTGATGGATAATAAAGTTGTGGTGGGGGTGGGCAATATTTATGCCAACGAAGCACTGTTTGCCGCCGGCATCCTGCCCACCCGCCGTGCCGACCGTGTGTCTGCCGAAGAGTGCCGCCGTTTAGTGGTGGAAATCCGTAACGTGCTGCACTGTGCCATAGAAGTTGGCGGCAGCAGCTTGCGCGATTTTGTGCACAGCGACGGGCAAAGCGGCTATTTTCAGCAGCAATATCATGTATATGGCCGCGAGGGAGAACCTTGCCACCATTGTGGTACGCCGATTGCACGGCAGATTGTCGGCCAGCGCAGCAGCTTTTACTGCCCGAAATGCCAGCGTTGAAGCCGTTCAGGCAGCCTTCTCAATCTAATAATTAAACCAACACAAATGAGCACGCAATCCACTTCAATCTTTACCCGCCTGTTCCGCATCCTGCACCTGCTATTTTGGTTCTTCCGCGCTGGCTACCGCCTGTTCCGACTGAGTGAATACAACCAGCATAGCAAAGACGTGATGCAGGATTTGGCGCGCAGTATGTTGAAAGTGTTGCATATCCGAATCGAAGCCAATCCGAACAACCCGCCGTTTCCGCCCGTGTTTCTCGGGGCGGCGAATCATGTGTCCTGGCTCGATCCGATGATTCTGATGGCCATGTATCCCACCGTGTTTATCGCCAAGCGCGAAATCCGGTCCTGGCCGGTGTTGGGTGCGGTGGTGGCGCGTACCGGTGCGGTGTTTATCAATCGTAACAGCCGCAACGATGTGGCGCCGGTAAACGAAGCTATTGTGCGCTCGATGAGTGCGGGACACAGCGTGTCGTTCTTCCCTGAATCCAAAGCCTCAGATGGGATGGCGTTGCTGCCGTTTAAAGCCGCACTGTTCCAATCCGCACTGGACAGTGGCCTGCCTGTGGTGGCCGTGGCGCTGCGCTATTGTGACAGCGTAGGCCGTCGTAGCACCGCTCCCGCCTATGCCGGCAATACCAGCCTCCTCACCGCGCTGTGGCGCATCGTATCCATGCCCGAAATCATCGTCCGTGCCGATTGCTCCGAGCCGCTGACTCTAAACGCAGAGGAAGCCGCTGATGCTTCCGCCCGCTTTTTGCTCAAAGATAAGGCGGAAGCTTTTGTTGGCGCGATTGTAAACGGTGAGGATAAGGGCTGATTGCTATTGCAGGAATGAAAAGAGGCTACCTGAAAAGTTTCAGGTAGCCTTTATTAATAACTGGGAGGCTGTTGTTTTTTTGTGAATGATATATTTGTATACTAGATGCACCGTTTTATTCTCAAGCCCACCTTGGCAAGTATTTCAGCTTGAAGCCCGTCAGTGGTGGATTTTTGTCTGTTTGTAGCTTGCTATGTTGGTGGTAGAGCCATCATGCTAAAAAATAGATGGCAAGTTTTCAGGTAGCCTCTGCCTATATGGCGAATAGTTTTTTACATTCACTATATTGATAGTATTGAGTATAATGCGCGGTTTCTTGCCATGTATCAACCTAGCTGTGTAGATTTTAATAGAATGCACAGTGGAGTAAGGCATTTAGTTTTTTGGTTTTGCAACAATCCGTGAAACCCGCAACAGATAAGGAATACCACAATGAACAAAACCTACAAGACTGTTTACAACGCTGTGAGCGGCACTTGGGCAGCTGTTTCTGAGCTGGCTAAATCACAGGGCAAAAACACCACGCGCGCCGCTGCCGCTTTGGTGCTGCTGGCGGTAGCCCCAGCTTGGGGTGCACAAAATACTGGTACAACCACTTCTGGTGGTACTGTTGTGCCCGCTGGTACGGACTATAAAACTTGCTATTACGATGACAACAGTAAAAACGTGGTCTGTGGTGATGCCACCACGACGGCTGCCGATGTTGTAGACAGCAAGCCCGGTAAATCTGTTGCTATTGGTATGTCTTCTACGGCTGCCGGTGAGAGCAATGTGGCTTTGGGTTCGAGTGCGTCAGCTTCCAGCACCTCCGGTTTGGCAATTGGTTCAAACAGCAAAGCGCACCATAATCAAACTGTGGCCATTGGTGAGCGTGCCAGTGCGCTGGGTGAGGCGGATATCGCCATCGGCAAAGCGGCGGGTGAAAACGCAACCAGCACAGGGCGCAATATTGCCGTGGGTGAGGGTGCGGTGAAAGACGCGGTGGCGGCCAATAATGTGATCGGTATCGGTACCGGCGCAGCGCAGAAAATTGACGGTCAGCACGTTATTGCCATCGGTACGGATGCCAACCAAGGTGTGTCCGGTGTGAATCAAGTGGTGGCCATCGGCTATAAAAGCTCTGCTGTAACATCGCAATCGGTTGCCGTCGGCACAGCGGCTTCCGCTAAAAACATTGGTGCTTTGGCTTTGGGCAACAGCAGCAATGCGGCCACTGAAAGCTCAGTGGCAGTGGGCCGTTTCTCGCAAGCCTCCGGTGCAAATTCCATTGCCATGGGCGGCGGCCGCAGTGCGGATAAGTCGGCACGGGCAGGCGGTACGTATTCCATCGCTGTCGGCGCCGGTGCGGAAGCAACACACGCACAATCGATTGCCATGGGTTTGAGCGCAGGGGCAAAAGGCATTGGTACTGTGGCAGTAGGTGACACGGCGCAGGCTTCGAAATTGTATGCGATTGCCATCGGTAACAAAGCAGAGGCATCAGGTGAGAAATCTGTTGTGATTGGTTCGAACGAATCCGACACCAATATTGCCAAAGCCACCGGCAGGCAGTCTGTGGCGATTGGCTGGACAGCGCAGGCAACCGGTGTTACCCAAGCGGTGGCCATCGGCCCGGATGCACAGGCATTGGGCGGACAATCCACTTCCATCGGTAACAACACCCGCGCCAAAGGCAATTCCTCCGTTGCCATCGGCGGTGACGATTGGGATCTTGCCAAAACTAATGTGGGCGCGGATTACCAACGCCTGACCGGCAGCACAATGAGCGCCGGTTACCAAGGCACAGAAACGGCTGAAGCCGCTGTTGCCGTGGGTGTGAAAGCCATGGCTACAGGTGCGCTTGCCACGGCCTTTGGTTCTGGTGCACAAGCCACGCAAGTGGGTGCGGCAGCACTTGGCGTGGGTGCAGAAGCCGACAAAGAAAAAGCCGTGGCCATCGGCGCAGGTTCGCGTACAAGCACTAATGCAGCAGCAGTGACCAGCGCTACCGTGAACGGCGTTACCTACAGCGGTTTTGCCGGTGCGACCAAGATTACGGATGGTTCACAGGTTTCTGTCGGAACGGCAGGTTATGAGCGCCAAATCAAACACGTTGCCCCTGGTGAAATTTCATCCACGTCCACCGACGCCATCAACGGCAGCCAGCTCTACCACGTTGCCGCCCAAGCCGCCAATCCGCTCAAATTCGACGGCGACAGCGGCACCACCGTTGAGCGTCCGCTCGGTACCACGCTCAACGTAAAAGGCGGTGCCACCGGCACGCTCACCGAAAACAACATTGGCGTGGTGGCCGACAAGGCCAACAACACATTGCGCCTTAAACTCGCGCAAAACGTAGATTTGGGCAGTTCAGGTAGCCTGAAAACCGGCAATACTACGGTGAACAACAGCGGCCTGACCATTGCCAACGGCCCGAGTGTGACCAACACCGGTATTGATGCAGGCAACAAGCAGATCAGCAACGTAGCCAGCGGCGGTGACACCGACAGTAACGCCGCCAATATCGGCGATGTGAAACGCATTACCAATCAACTTTCCACCAACATCCAAGCGGCGAAAACCGAAGTGGTGGCGGGCGACAATATTCAGGTAACCCATTCTTTGGGCAACAACAACCAATCTGTTTATACCGTCAAAACCGTTGCCAACCCAACGTTTACCAGCGTGACCGCCGGTGGCAACAAGCTGGATGGCAGCTCGATGACAGTTAATGGTAACACCGTGACCAGTGTGAACGATGCCATCAACCAAACCGCTGCCCAAGCCTTCAGCCCGCTCACATTTACCGGTAACAAAAACAGCGATACCGGCAACGATGGCAGCCAGCAGAAACTGGGAAGCAGCCTGCACATTGGCGGCGGCTTGGCGAACACCGCAGCGGCCAGCAACAGCAATATCCGCACCGAAGTGACGGACGGTAAAGTGGATATTCAATTTGCCGATGCACCCACTTTCGCTGGCACAGTTACCGCGCCTACCTTCAAAGCAGGCAGCAACACGCTGGACAACACGCCGATGATGGTAAACGGCAATACGGTAACCAGCGTGAATAACGCCATCAACCAAACCGCTGCCCAAGCCTTCAATCCGCTCAAGTTTGACGGCGACAGCGGCACCACCGTTGAGCGTAAGCTCGGCACCACGCTCAACGTGAAAGGCGGCGCCACCGGCACGCTCACCGACAACAACATCGGCGTGGTGGCCGATAACGGCAGCAACACATTGCGCCTCAAGCTCGCGCAAAACGTGGATTTGGGTAATGCAGGTAGCCTGAAAACCGGCAACACCACCGTGAACAACAACGGCCTGACCATCAACAACGGCCCGAGCGTGACCAACAACGGCATTGATGCTGGCAACAAGCAGATTAGTAATCTAGCCGATGGCAATAATCCTACCGATGCTGTGAACGTGCGCCAGCTTCAGGCAGCCGTAGCTGCCGGCAGCAACGCTGCCGGCCAACAACTGATTCAGCAGGTGAACAACCACGTTAATAACTTGAACCAGCGCATCGATAAGCTGGAAGACAACAGCAATGCCGGTATCGCCGGCGGCATCGCTCAAAGCTCCATCCCGCAGGTAACCCGCGCAGGTGCGTCCGGCATCGGCGTAGGCACCGGCTACTATGGCGGCCAATCTGCTATTGCCGTGGGCGTATCGTCTATCAGCGACGGCGGTAACTGGATTATGAAAGGCTCGTTCTCCATCAACTCCCAAGGCCGTACCGGCGTTGGCGCTGGCGCGTTGTATCAGTGGTAATACCGCAGACAGTTCGCTGAGGCTCAAAAAAGCCGCCTGCACTTTAATGTTCAAAGTGCAGGCGGCTTTTTTATTTTTCAGGTAGCCTGAATGGGATATAAGATTCGAAGGCTGCATATATGGAATCATACTTGGCCACGAGCTACGCCGGCCAATATGGCTGCTTTATGCTTGATTCGCCAGTTCGATAATTTTCTGAAAGGTTCTGCCGTTGCGTATTGTCAGGCTTTTATAGAAGGCAGAGCCTATCAGTTTTTTATGGTAGTTCGAGCGCAGGTAGTCGGCTTGGTTGTGATTGCTGTAAAAGAAGGCGGTTTCGCCAAAATGCAAATGCTCTTTTTCATCTATCCACGAAAGTGTTTCGGCTTTGATTTGTTCTCGGTTTGCTTCCGGCAGATAAAAGAGAACATCGCGCCGATAGGCGGTTTCATCTCGCCACCAGTTCGGTAGTTTGTCTGCTTCTTGTTGCAAAATATCGGCGCAGATTAGGGCAAAAGGCAGAGGAAAGTCGTAGGTGTTGCTGAAATGGGCGGTTAGCAGTTCTTTGATTTCCTGTTCCGGCGCTGGGCTGTTGAAGAAAAGATTGCCGCTGTTGATATAGGAAACGGGATGTTCAAAACCCATTTCGGTTAAACTTTGCTTTAAGTCAGCCATCACAACCTTATTATTCTTGCCGACATTGATGCCCCGCAGTAAAAGCACGTAGCGCATTTTTATTTCCTTTGGATTAATGTAAGGCTACCTGAAAACTATTTTTCAGGTAGCCTTTTTGTTTTCAAAGCTATGATATCAAACATCAACCTCTGCCGGTTTGACCTTGCGCTTGCCGAAGTAGAGGAAGCCGATCAGGCCGCAGGCGATCATGGGGAGGCTGAGCCACTGGCCCATGGAGAAGTTCAAATAGAGCAGGCCGAGGAATTCGTCGGGCTCGCGGGCAAATTCGGCGATGAAGCGGGCGGTACCGTAGCCGATCAGAAACAGGCTGACCACCTGTCCGGCCGGGCGTGGTTTTTTGGAAAACCACCACAGCAGTACAAACAGCAAAATGCCTTCCAGGGCAAACTGGTAGAGCTGGGAGGGGTGGCGCGGCAACATGCCGTATTGCTGGAAAATCGCGCCCCACAGCTGCGGCTGTTCGGCGGCCAGTTTTAAGTCTTCGCTGTGTGCTTGGGGAAAGCCCATGGCCCAGAAGGCGTCCGGCCGGGTGACGCGCCCCCAGAGCTCGCCGTTTACAAAGTTACCGCCCAGGCGCACGGCGGCAAAGCCTAAGGGCGTGAGCGGAGCGATAGAATCGGCCAGCTTGAGCGGGTTGATTTTATGTTTATAGGCAAACAGGAGGCCGGCGGTTACCACGCCGAGGAAGCCGCCGTGAAACGACATGCCTCCCTGCCATACTTTGAAAATTTCCAGCGGATTGGCAAAATAGTAGGCGTGCTGGTAAAACAGCACATAGCCCAGCCGACCGCCTACAATCACGCCGATGATGCCCCAGGTGAGGAAGTCGTCTAGGGTTTGCGTGGTGAACACGCTGTTGCCTTGGCGGATGCGCCGCCGCCCGAGCCACATAAACAGGGCGAAGCCGACGAGGTAGCTGACGGCATACCAGCGGATGGCGAGCGGGCCGAGCTTGAGCATAACGGGATTGAAAGCGGGATGGATCAACATAGGGAAAATGCGGCTAAAACAAAAGGGCGCATTATAGCGCATCTGGCTATCGGCCGATAACGGGCAGAGGCGTAAAGAAAACCCGGTTTGGGTTGGATTTTGCCGGGTTGTGTTGCGGTTTTGTTGGGAAGGATGGGTTTCAGGTAGCCTGGGTGGAGGGGGAGGTTACCTGAAAAGAGCGATTCAAACCAAGCTGTCTGTCGGAAACACAAGCATCTTGCCGTATGGCATGGCTATGCTGATTTTCAGGTAGCCTATTCCGGGAAGGCTACCTGAAAGTTGAAGCGCGGCTTTAACTTGCGGCGGGGATTGGGTATGATAGCCCGCTTTGAAAGCGTCGGTGGAGGCTGTGATGGCTGTATTGAAATTTACCAAAATGCACGGTTTGGGTAACGATTTTATGGTTATCGACGGCATCAGCCAGCATTTTGATCCGGCGGCAGCGCCGATTGCCGAATGGGCAGACCGCCACCGGGGCATTGGTTTCGACCAGCTGTTGCTGGTGGAGGTGCCGCCGCTGCCCGAAGCCGAGTTTGGCTACCGCATTTTCAATGCAGACGGCAGCGAGGTAGAGCAGTGCGGCAACGGTGCGCGCTGTTTTGCCCGTTTTGTGCACGAAAAAGGCCTGAGCCGAAACCGACGCATCAGGGTGGCTACGGCCAAAGGGCTGATTGTGTTGAATTTACAGGAAAACGGCCTGGTTACGGTGGATATGGGCGAGCCGCGTTTGGCGGCGGCGGATATTCCGTTTTCGCCCGCGCCGGGCGAGGCTGCCGATGCCTTGTGGCACGAGATTGGTTTGGATGGCGCAAGCGCGCGTTTTTCCTGTGTGAATATGGGCAATCCGCATGCCGTGCTGGTGGTGGACGATGTGCACTGTGCGCCGGTGGCCGAGTGGGGCGCGCGCCTGGAGCGGCATCCGCAGTTTCCCGAGCGGGTGAACGTGGGCTTTCTGCAGGTGTTGGATACGCACCATATCCGGTTGCGCGTGTTTGAGCGCGGCACGGGTGAAACCCAGGCCTGCGGCACGGGCGCGTGCGCGGCGGCGGTGGCCGGTATGCGAGCCGGGCTTCTGGCGCGGCAGGGCGCGGTGTGCGTGAGCCTGCCGGGCGGTGATTTGCAGATTGAGTGGGCGGCGGATAACCATGTGTTGATGTCAGGGTCGGCGGCCACGGTGTTTGAAGGAACGGTAACTTACTGATGAACGAAAAGAAAATATTGGCTTATTTGCAGGAGCACCCGGAATTTCTGTTGAACCATGCCGCCGATTTGGGCGTGCGTCCGGCAGAGGGGCGGGTGCAGTCGTTTGCGCAGGCGCAATGGCTGGCGCAGCAGAAAAAGGCGGCCAAAATGGCCGGGCAGTTGGCACAAATCATGCAGGATGCCGATAGCAACCATCAAACGCTTGGTCGGATGCTCGGCTTCGTGCGCCGCTTGCTGGCTGCCAATACGCTGTTGCAGGTGTTGCGTGCGGCGGAGGCAGGCTGGCAGGAAGATTTTGCGTTGCCGTCCGGTCGGGTGTGGCTGCTGGCCGAGCCGCCGAAAAAAGGCGCGGTTTCCGGCGCCTACAGGCTACCTGAAAACCATGCCGCCCATGCTGCCTTGTCTGCCCTGAAAGAGCCGCTGTGCGGCAACCGCATCGCGCCGGCGCTGATGAAGGCGCTGCCGCAGGAGGGCAGGGGGCTGGAGAGCTTCTTGCTGCTGCCCTTGCGCGTGAACGGACAAACCGTGGCGGTGATGGTGGCGGGCGATGCGGATGAAACGCGCTTTACGCCGGATTTGCCGCTGGATTGGATGCGCGAGCTGGCTGCCTGCACCGCAGCGGCGCTGGCTAGAGCCGGCGGGTGGTAATGATGGCTTGGCAAAGCCCGACTTTGTGGGCGCTATCGGTGTATATCGCCGTGTTTCTGATTTTGGCTTTTCAGCGGCAGCAGTTTTCCTGGCTGTGGGGCAGCGTGATGCTGTGGCTGGGCTTCGGCATCCTCAGCGCGCGGATTATGCCCGGCGTACTGGGGATTACCCATGTGGCCAATCTCTATCCGGTGTACGGCTATTTTGCGCTGGGCAGCCTGTTTCTGTTTGCCAACGGCTGGCGTTACGATGCGCGGCAGATGGGCTGGCGGTTGGACGGCGGCGGGGTGTTTCTGGCCTATTTCGCCGTGGCCGGCGCGGTGCAGCATATTACGTTTTTGTTTTTGCTCTTGCTGGCGTGCTGGCAGTATCCGCAAGGGATGTCTGCCCCGCTGCTCACCGGCCTTGCCACGCTGTATTTCCTTAAACCGCTGCTATGGATCGCCGGACAGGCGCTGCTGATGCTGCTGATGTGGCTGCACCGGCGTTATTTGAGCCGAGACGACGTGCTGCTGTTCAGCCCCTTGCAGCTTCAGGGCGTGTTGCTGATCAGTTTGCTTTTTCAGGTAGCCTGTTTGCTGGCGGGCGAAAAAATCCTATTGATTGCCCTGTTGCGCGCGCTTTGGATGCTGTTTTATGGGTAGGGGATGGGGCAAGAATTTGCCAGACTAACTTAATTGGCAGTGTGATGCGAAAAATAAAAACCAGCCTAAGTGATTGCTTAGTCTGGTTTTTATTTTGGTGGGTCGTGAGCGGCTCGAACGCTCGACCTACGGATTAAGAGTCCTATATTTTTATATTAACTATTTGATTTTGCTAAATCTCCGCTTGCTCAAACTATGCCAAACAAAGGCTAAAACAGCCAAACGCTGTCAAACTTTTGTCAAAGTGCTTTGGCTACCTTGGCCATGCCTTAATCAACCCATCATGCCGTGCCGCGCAGTCGTTATACAGATGCACCACCTCCAGCGCCCACGGCAGCATGACCTTGCCCGTAGTGCCGGATAATTCAGGTAGCCTTGGGCAGGGTGTAGCCAAGTCGGCAGGCGGCTCAACGGCGTTCGGCAATGGCGGCGTTGAGGACTGACACCCCGCTTGCATCAACGCAATCGCCAGTAAACACGGGCCGATTGATAATTTGCTGTACCACTTCACGTCTTACTCTCACTTTCTCGTCCCGTTCGGACTTCCCTTGTTGATATTCCACGCTGGCCGCACGGGCGGCTTTTTGCTGCTGCTGATGCTGCTCTATCATCTTGGCCGTGATGACCGCCGTGGCCGCATCGTAGCCCGCCTGATAGCGCTGTCTGCCGTACCAATATTCACCACCGACTACCGCAGCCAGCGCAGCCGCCATCGCCAACCATCGCCAATGCTTGATTATCCAATCCATCTCAATTACTCCTACGAACTACCGAGCATTCTTCGGTAGTTCGCTAGTTCGCGTTCCGCTGTTGCCAGCGCTGTTTTATTGCCAGAAACAAGGGCAGCCTGCCGGGCTGCTTCCTGTTCGGCAATCATGCGCCGCAGCCATTCTTTAGGGGTGTTCATGTTTAGCCCCTACGGATGCAGCCCAAACAGATACTGCGTTTTGCCGCCGTTGCCGCGCTTGGTGGCGGTCAGGATCTGATTGCGTTCCGCCGAATTGTGGCGGCAGCCGAAATGCACCCAGCCGCTTTCGCCGCGTTCCGGGAATTCGTAAATCAGCTGGTCAAACGTGATTTCCCCGTCATCGCGCATTTGGATAATATCGCGCGCCAATTGCAGATTAGAGATACCGGCCGCATCAATATCCGCCGCCGAGCCGAAGCGGTGCGCCGAAGTTTTCGAGCCGCCCACCGCGCCGTTTACCGCTGCGCTGCGGAAGCAGGATAAAACGTGGATGCTCACTTCGCGCCCGTACTTCTTGCCCAGCCAAGCACGGATTTTCTCCAAGCGTTCGGCAGTCTTTTTGATGTTCCCCAGCTCTTGTTCGTTCGGCTTGTTCTCCAGCCCGAGCCGCCTGCCGGTGGCGCTGTTGGTCAGCTCGCGGTAGGTAAAGTGTTCTGTGATTTTGGTTTCCGGTGTCATTCCGTTTCCTTTCTCTCTTTCAGGTAGCCTAAACCCCCCGAATTCGGGGGAATTAAGAGTTGTCAAAGATTTTTTGATAACCGCTTCCATTTTCCTTTGCGCTGCAATATCCCGGCCAGCAAATGGATACGGTGCGAGCGCAGCATAAAATAGGCCGCTGCCGCTACGTTGAACATGATTTCTGTCCAATGATGCACCTGCCCGCTGGCGAGCGAATGGCCGATAACCGCCACCGAGCCGCCCACTAGTAGGCTATGTATCCAGTAGTCAGGTTGCTTGGCTGTCCATTGCCGCACCGAAAGCGAACAGGCGGAATACACGAATATCGCCGCCATCGCCGCTACGTTTATCATCAATAAGCATTGGGTAATCATTGCCAAGTTCATTTCCTTCTACCTCCCCATTTATCAATCCAGCCCGCCCACAAACGGCGCAGGCCGTCATTCAGGAGCGGGGTAGCCCAAGACCAACCCAAGCCAATCAGCATCGGCACGGCGGCCTTGAATACTTCCTGTTCCAGCCCCAAGCTCAAGGCCAGGTAGGCCATAATCATCGGCGACAAAGACCCGGCCAGCAGCATACTAGTGATGATGACCAGCATCCCATTCTTACGGCTGCCCGGTTCCTTCAAGCCGTGATGCAATGCCCCAGCCACCGCGCCCAACACGAGGGCTTCTAACGGCATGCCGGCTATCGTGCCGGAAATGCCAATCATGCCCATGTTCAGCATATGGCCGGGAACGTTAGACGTTTCCAACGGTGTCATTTCTCCTCCCTTCCCATGTTCGCAATTACCGCCAAATCATTCGGCGAAAAACGCCAGCTCTCGGACAACCCCAAAGCCGCGCCCACCCACTCACTGCAAAACCAACGGCGGCGGTTTTCAGGCAGCCCGAATACCACCCCGAACGCGCCGGGCAGGTCGTAGCCTTGGCCTGCCGTGCGGAGGTACAGCCCGACGGTGTGGGCGTGCAGCATGGCATCATCCAGTGGGATTAAATCCCACTTATCCGCAGGCAGCGGCATACGTTTCCAGCGCACCCCGCCGTCGCGGATGCTGGCGGAATAGCACTCATATTCCTGCCCATCTGCCGTTTCAGGCAGTCTGACGGCAAGCTCGCAATGTGAGTACCGCCCGCGCGTCAAAAAACCAGTTGTCATCCAAGCATGGCAGTTAACCCACAAAAATATCCGTACTCATATCCCCGGTTTTATTGAGCAGATTATGATTGAGCAAACTGCAGAAGGAGAGTTGTTTGCCAAAATCAATACGCTGGAAGGAGTTATGACAGCCAGTCAGGGAGATTGGATTATTCGCGGAATCCATGGGGAACTATATCCGTGCAAACCGGATATTTTTGAGCAAACTTATGAAGCAGTTGGAGAGTAATCTAGGCCGCCTTCGGGCGGTTTTGATTTTGGAGATTAAGCCGTGAGCCGTAGCAGGAAAAAGAAACCGTCTAAACCCTATCGCGGCTACTGCACCTTCCCGCTGGTGGGTGCAGATACCTACCGCGAATTCCAGGAGACCGCCGAGATGTTCGGCGACTTCGCCGACCCCGTGAAACGCAAGCGCATCTTCGACAAGCCGCGCAAATACCGCTTCGAGATTTGGCTGAAGATACACGACAAGCCGGAGTACGAAATCCGCGAAGCACGGATAACGAGCGAAGGCGTAACCCGTGAGAACCTTAGCCAGATCCTATACGAGGTAGCCATGCAAGGGCTTCAGGAATTAGACGGGCTGGAAGAAGTGGACGGCGAGCAGTCCATCATCAAGATTATTATTTAAGCAGGGGAACATCATGCAAACCTACAACATCCACGAGGCGGCCGACATCTTGAAATGCCACCCCGTCTCCATCCGGCAGATGTGCAAGGCCGGGGAAATCATGGCATTCAAAGCGGGCAGGGCATGGGTCATTACCGAATCCGCACTTGAAAACTACATCGCCGCGAAGCAAAATGAACGCGAGCAAGCGGTGATTGGCAGAAGGAGTAAAGAAAAATGTCAATCTATCTCAACGACTACGGGATATGGCAAATATCCATATGCTCAGCAGGCGGCAAAAGACTTAGACGCACTACTGGCACGAGGGACAAACGGGCAGCGCAAGAGCTGCACGATAAACTGAAGCACGAGCTTTGGCGTGATGAGAACCTAGGGGAGAAGCCGCAGCACCTGTGGGATGAAGCATGTGTCCGCTGGTTGCAGGAAAACCAAGACAAGAAAAGCTTAGACGGAGACAAAGACAAAATCCGCCTATTGCCAGAATTGCGCGGCGTACTGCTTAGCGACCTGACCCGCGATTTTATCCATCAAGTCGTGAATCAGAAGAACTGTTCCAGCAGCACAAAGAACAGATACTTCGCCCTGATACGCGCCATCCTGAACAAATGCGTGAATGAATGGGACTGGCTGGACAAAGCCCCCAAGCTCAAACTCCACAAAGAGCCCAAGAAACGCATCAGGTGGCTGTATCCAGAAGAAGCACAACGGCTGGTCAATGCCCTAGACAGCCTGCCGTATATGCAGCATTTGGTTATCTTCTCACTCGCCACCGGGTTGAGACAGGCCAACGTGCTCAATCTCAAATGGGAGCAGATAGACCTACGGCGGCAGGTGGCCTGGATATATCCCGACCAAGCCAAAGCCGGGAAAGCGATAGGCGTACCGCTCAACCACACCGCCATGCAGGTATTGATGGACAGGCCGCGCGTCAGCGATTATGTGTTTACGCATAGCAAAGGCGCACGGGTTAAATCCATCAGCAGCCGTGTGTGGCGTGAGGCGTTGGAGAAAGCGGGGATAACGGATTTTCGCTGGCACGACCTGCGGCACACATGGGCAAGCTGGCTCGTTCAGCAGGGGACACCCCTAGCAGCCCTAAAAGAAATGGGCGGTTGGGAAAGTGTCGAAATGGTGCAGAGGTATGCCCACCTCGCACCGGAACACTTATCACAACACGCCCGATTGATTGATTCCGGTATTGCCCCCGGAATCGGTTTACTCCAAAGTTTTGTCAAAGTCTCAAACGCGCAAACCTTGGAGGGTAAAATAATCTAGTCTAAATTGCTGATTAGATTTGATTATTCTGGTGGGTCGTGAGCGGCTCGAACGCTCGACCAACGGATTAAGAGTCCGCTGCTCTACCAACTGAGCTAACGACCCATGTAATGTTGTGCATTGTAAAAATGCTTTAACAGACTGTCAAGCATGGTTTGCATGGCGGGAGAGGAAAGGCTACCTGAAAATTGAAAAATGGTTTTCAGGTAGCCTTTTATTGTGCGAGTAATGTGCCCTGCTTATCTAAGCCACCAGCCAAGCATTTTTGTGCTGATACATCAGATAGTCGGCGATTTTCCCGTCTTCGTATGCCAGGCGGGGTTTTTGATCAGGGGTGCTCGGGATGCGGTTGTCTTGGCGTACGAATTCCAATAAATGGGTTTGGCCGTCTTTTTGCAGCTGCAGGGTGCAGCGGTGCTCGGCGAGGGAGCAATCAGTGATTTCGCAGCCGATGAGCAGGGGTGAGAGTTCGTCCCATTCGGCTCCGTTCAAATTGCCAACCCAACTGCGTGTAGCGGTGTTGCCATATGGGGGCATTTTTACTGCGCGGTTGTCCAGCAGCGTGCTGTATCCCGCGTGCCATGCGGTGTAAACCAAGTATTCGTCTGTGTCCAGCAGCAGGCCGAAAAAGCCGGGGCCGCCCATGCCGTAAGTGCCCAGATGGATGCAGAAACCAACAATTTTGCGCCCGATAGGGGATTTGTCCGCCAAATATTCGGGGCGGCCAAACAGCAGCACATCGCGCTTGAAGCGCATGAAGCCGTAAACCATAGAGGCACGGTTGGCCTCGCGGCGCGACAGGCCGACGGCGTAATGCGGCAGCCAGCCTTGCTCGTACCATTGCGGCACTTCTGCTTTGGGCACCATCATGCAATAGTTTTCTACATTGCCCTGTTGCAGGTCTAAATAGGGGTGGCTTGTCATGTGTTTGATTCTTGATCGTTCAAATCCTTGTTTCTTCCTACTATGTTGGCTCGCCTTATCGTACTGGTTGTACTGTCTGTGGCTCGCCGCCCGATATGAAGAAATCATTATTTCGGCTATATGCGCTTTCAGGCTACCTGAAAAAAGGTGGGCAACGATGCCCACCTTTTTGCTGCGGATAGTTTAATTTCGTTGAAGCTGACGCTTTCAGGTAGCCTCAACCGGCTTAGGCGTAATCCCTCTCTTCACCTTTGCCGTCCACATTCTCTGCGCAGCGGGCGCACAGTGTGGGGTGGGCGGCAACGCTGCCTACGCTGTCCACATAGTGCCAGCAGCGTTCGCATTTGGCCTCGGTGCTGGGGTGGACTTCGGCGGTGAGCGCATCGCCTTTTTGCAGCTCGATTTTGGAAACGAGCATGGCGAAGCGCAGTTCGCTGCCGAGCGCTTTCAGGTAGCCGTATTGCGGTTCGGGCGCGGTGAGGGCGACTTCGGCCTGCAATGAGGAACCAACGGTTTTGTCGGCACGCAGCGGCTCGATGGCGGCGGTAACGGCAGCGCGGGCTTCGCGGATGTGTGTCCATTTTTCCACAAGCGCGGCTTCGCCGGCGGCTGGGATGGGCGGGAAGTCGTGCATGGTGTGATAAAGCACGCTGTCTTCTTCGCCGCCGCCGATGATGTCCCATGCTTCTTCGGCGGTGAAGCAGAGGATGGGCGACATCAGGAGTACAAGGCTGCGGGTGATGTGGTAGAGCGCGGTTTGCGCGCTGCGGCGGGCGTGGCCGTCTTTTTTGGTGGTGTAGAGGCGGTCTTTCAGAATATCCAGATAGAACGCGCCGAGGTCTTCGGAGCAGAACTGTACGATGTCCTGCACGGCGAAGTGGAAGGCGTAGCGCGGGTAGTGGCTACCTGAAACTTTTTCCTGCAACTGGCGCGCCAGCACGAGGGCGTAGCGGTCGATTTCCACCATGTCGGCCTGCGGCACGGCGTCTTCAATCGGGTTAAAGTCTTTGAGGTTGGCAAACAGGAAGCTCAGTGTGTTGCGGATGCGGCGGTAGCTTTCGGTTACGCGTTTGAGGATTTCTTTGGAAATCGCCAATTCGCCGCTGTAGTCGGTGGCGGCCGCCCACAGGCGCAGGATGTCGGCGCCAAATTCGTTATACACCTCCTGCGGGGCAACCACGTTGCCGATGGATTTGGACATTTTGCGCCCGTTCTGGTCGACCACGAAGCCGTGTGTCAGAAGCTGTTTGTAGGGCGCGCGGCCGAGAGTGGCGCAGCCGGTGAGCATGGAGGATTGGAACCAGCCGCGGTGCTGGTCGCTGCCTTCCAAATACAAATCGGCCGGCCAGGCGAGCTCGGGGCGTTGTTTCAGCACGGAGAAGTGGGTGCTGCCTGAATCGAACCACACGTCCATGGTGTCGGGCAGTTTGTTGTATTGTTCGCAGTCTTCGGGCGACAGCAGCTCGGCTTTATCCAGCTCAAACCAGGCGTTGATGCCTTTTTTCTCGATGAGCAGGGCGACTTTTTCCAACAGTGCGGCGGAATCGGGGTGCAGCTCGCCGGTTTCTTTGTGGGCGAAGAAGGTCATCGGCGTGCCCCAGAAACGCTGGCGGCTCACCACCCAATCGGGGCGGCCTTCAATCATGGCTTCCAGCCGCGCGCGTCCCCAGGCGGGGAAGAATTCGGTGTCGTCCACGGCTTTGAGGGCTTTGTCGCGCAGGGTTTTGCCGTCTGTGCCGGCTTTGTCCATGCCGATAAACCATTGGCCGGTGGCACGGTAAATCAGCGGGGTTTTGTGCCGCCAGCAGTGGGCGTAGCTGTGTTCGATTTTGCTGTGGGCGAGCAGGCGGTTGTTTTCTTGCAGCCAGTCGATAATCGGCTGGTTGGCTTCCCACACGGTCATGCCTGCCAAGCGCGGGGTGTCGGCGGCATAGCGGCCTTGCGCATTCACAGGGTTGATGAGCTCGATGCCGTATTTGTTGCAGACGAAATAGTCTTCCAAACCATGCGCGGGGGCGGTGTGCACGAGGCCGGTACCGGCTTCGGTGGTGACGTGGTCGCCGTTTAAAACGGGGATATCGCGTTCGATAAAGGGATGTTCGGCTTGCAGGTTTTCCAAATCCGCGCCGGTGCATTCGGCGAGAACGGGGCTACCTGAAAAGCCGTGGCGCTCCAGTGCGGCTTCGGCCAAATCTTTGGCCAGCACCAGTTTGCCGCGCGGGGTGTCGATGAGTTGATACACGATGTCTGCGCCGGCAGAAATGGCTTGGCTGGCGGGCAGGGTCCACGGGGTGGTGGTCCAAATCACGGCAAAGGCTTCGCCGGAAATTTCAGGTAGCCTGAAAGCTTTGGCCAGCGCGGCGGTGTCTTTAAAGCGATACGCCACATCAATCGCGGGCGATACTTTGTCTTTGTATTCCACTTCGGCCTCGGCCAGCGACGAGCCGCAGTCCAAGCAGAACTGCACGGGCTTGGCGCCGCGATACAGGTAGCCTGCTTTATAAATCTCGCCCAGCGTACGCACCGTGTCGGCTTCGGTTTGGTAGTCCATGGTCAGATAGGGGTCTTCCCAATCGCCAATCACGCCCAAGCGGATAAAGTCTTTTTTCTGACGCAGAATCTGCTCGCCAGCATATTGGCGGCAGAGCTCGCGGAACTTGCTGGGCGGCATTTCCTTGCCGTGCAGTTTTTCCACCATCACTTCAATCGGCAGGCCGTGGCAGTCCCAGCCCGGCACATAGGGCGCGTCGAAGCCCGCCAGCGTTTTGCTGCGGATGATAATGTCTTTCAGGATTTTATTGACCGCATGACCGATGTGGATGTCGCCGTTGGCATAGGGCGGGCCGTCGTGCAGGATGAATTTGGGGCGGCCGGCGGCAATTTTGCGCAGCTTCTGATAACGTTTTTCGTCCTGCCACTGCTTCACCCACGCCGGCTCGCGCTTGGCCAGATTGCCGCGCATGGGGAAGGGGGATTCGTAGAGGTTTACGGTTTTGGCATAGTCGGTCATGTTGGTCTCGGAATGGTTTGATTACGGCCGTGCGGCGGGCGTGTGCAGCTTGCCTGCCGTGCCGGAATAAGTAAAAAACAAGTTGCCGATTTTATAAGGATTTGGCACAAAAGGCTACCTGAAAAAGCCACGCAGCGGAGTTTCTGCGTGGCTAAAGTTTCAGGTAGCCTTTTTATTGGCCTAGGTAGCGGTTTATTGCTGTGGTTGGGTGCGCTCTTTTTCTTCGGTAACGAAGCCAACTTTGCTCAGGCCGGCGTCGCGTACGGCGCTGAGGGCTTTTTCTACGTAGTCGAACTGAGCGTTTTTATCGGCGGCGATGGCAATCACTTGATCGGGATTGGTTTTGGCCAGCTGTTGCAGCTGGCTTTCCAAGGCCTGGAGGGTAATCGGTTCGCCTTCGGCCAAGTGATAGCTGCCGTCGGCAGAAATGGAAATGCGCAGCGGGTCTTTGGGCTGGGCGGCGTTTTCCGCCACCTGCTTGGCCGAAGCGGTGGGCAGTTCCAGCGGGATGGAGTGGGTCATCACCGGCATAGTAATCATGAATACAATCAGCAGCACGAGCATCACGTCTACCAGCGGGGTAACGTTGATGTCGGCCATGGGCGAATCGTCGCCGCCGTTCATCGAACCGAAGGCCATACTCTTACTCCTTATTGTTCATAATCTTAACGTGCAAATCGTAGGCGTAGGCATCCATATCCTGCACCACTTGCTTATTGCCGAACACGATGAAGTTGTAGGCCAGCACGGCGGGGATGGCGGCAAACAGGCCGACGGCGGTGGCCACCAGTGCTTCGCCGATGGGGCCGGCCACGGTGGCGATGTTTACCTGGCCTTGCTGGCTGATATTTTCCAGCGCGTGGTAAATGCCCCACACCGTGCCGAACAGACCGATAAACGGGGCGGTGGCGCCTACGGAGGCGAGGATGGTTAGGCCGCCGTTGAGGCCGCGTTTGGCAATGTCCATTTTATGGCGGATGTGTTGCACCAGATAGTCGCCCAAGGGAATGCTGGTGAGCTGGCTGGCGGGGTTGGCGCGGTATTGGCGCGCGGCCTGAATGGCAGCTTCGGTGAGGTCGGCCAGCGGGGAGGGGTGGGCTTTGGCCAGGCGCAGCATATCATCGAGCGAGGCTACGGTGGCTACAGACTCAATCGTGCCCCGATTGGCGTGGCGCACTTGGTGCAGGCGGAAGCTGCGCATGATGATGATCCACCAGGTGAGGACGCTCATCAGCAACAGCAGCAGAAATACGGTAATCAATACAATGTCGCCTTGGGCGAAAACGTGTCCTAGATTCATGATATTCCTAATATAAGGTAATGAGATTGGGTAATTAGTTTAGTTGGGTTTTTAAGGGGCTTTAAAACGCAAGGTAAAAGTATAGCTCTGGCGCACCGGCTGGCCGTTGCGTTTGGCCGGAACGAAGGTATAGCTCTGGCGCACGGTGTCGGCTGCTGATCTGCCGAACAGCGGATGGGAGGCGGAAACGATTTCCACGCTGGAAGGCTTGCCGTTGGCTTCCACCATCACGCGCAGTTTTACCGTGCCGCTGATGCCTTCTTCTTCCAGTTGCTTCGGATAGGGCGGTTTCGGGTTATTCAGGTAGCCGCCAAGGTGGGTGGGCGCGCTGTCGCCGCCACCTCCTTGGCCGGTACCGGAACCATTACCCGTACCACGCCCGCTGCCGTGGCCGCCGCCTTCGCCGGAGCCGGAACCGGGGCCGCGTCCGCTGCCTTCGCCGGAGCCGACACCGGTGCCTTTGCCGCCACCGCTGCCACCACCTTCTCCGGCGGAAGGCGTACCTTTGCCGCCACCGCCACCGCCTGCGTTGGCGCTATGGCCTGCACCGGGGTTGGCAGGGGCAATAGACCGCTCAGGCTGCGCCTGCGGCTGGGGTTCGGGGCGGGGTTGCGCTTGAGGCTGCGGTTTGGGCTCGGGTTTCGGCTCGGCAGGTTTGGGCTGAACGATATCGGCGGGTTTGTCTTGCCGTTCCACCGGTTTGATTTGCGCGCGCTGTTCCGGCACGGGCTTGGCCGGCTGCGGTTTGGGCTGTTCAGGTTTGGGCGCTTCGGGCGGGGTTTGCTCCGGCGGCCCGGCAGGTGGCTCGTCTTCGGATATGGTGTCGCCACCCGTACCGCCGCCCCCGCCCCCGCCGCCAATCTCGCCGAGATCAACAAAGCTCAGCCCGGGCGGTTCGGGCGGCAGTTGCGGCGGCTTAATCGAGATCAACAGCCAATACAGCAGGGCATGGGCAGCGATCACGAATAAGAGCGCAATCGGGGATAAAAGACGGTTTTCGTTTTGCATGATAGGGCGGCATATTAGTGCGAACCATTTTTGTTTGCAAGTGGTTTTTATTTGCTTGCTGAAAGTGGCAGGTACTTCAGGCGAAAGAATGCTTGGCCGGAATGATGTGAGAGGGTGGGGAATTTAAATGCTAGATTTAAGGCTACCTGAAAATGAAGAACGGTTTTCAGGTAGCCTCATTGTTGGTTTAACTGTGCGGCACGAATAGTTGGCCGTTGAAGCGGTATTTGAGGCGGCGGTTGGTGGGGGTGTGGGTATGGCTGCTGATTTGCGGCTGGCTGATGGTGTGGCTGCCGGGCTCATAGAAGAAGTAGTTGTTGGTGTGTTGGCCGCTGTAGGCGATGTTGAGGTGGTGGGTGGGGTCGGCGGCGGGGGCGGTTTGGATGATGGGCAGGGCTTGGAGCTGCTCTGCGGCGAAGTGGAGGAGGACGAGGGATTTTTCGGTGTGGTCGCCATTGGTCTGCTCGGTGAACAGGAGGTAGGCGTGGCCGTAGCCGTTGAGGCGGAGGGTGTGCAGGCGTTCGATGTGGCCGGGCAGGGTTTGCACGCTGGTGTGGCCGCTTGGGCTGCGGGCTTGGAGCAGGCTGGTGTGGCTGTGCGGCGGGGTGAGACTGCGCACGCGGCCGTCGGCGCTGCTGTGGATAATCAGGCCTGCAGCGCGGGTTTGGCTGAAACGGCAGGCCCAGGATTCGGCGGTTTTCAGGTAGCCTTCTAGCTGCTCGGCGAAGAGGCTGGCTGGTTGGCTGCCGTTGTGTTGCAGGGCGGCAGCGAGGGCGGCATCGGTTTTGGCGGCATGGCGGGCATGCAGCGGGGTAGCGAAGAGGGTTTGCAGGGCGATGAGGGCGTGGCGGAGCATGGCGGTGGGTTTCAGGTAGCCTTTGGGGCTACCTGAAAAGTGTTGGGCGGTATGGTTGGCGGTTTCAATTTAAACGGACAAATTGCTCACCGTTGAAGCGGTAGCGGATGCGGCGGTTGCTGACTTGTGCTGCACCATATGCTGCATCAGGGTGGTTGGCATCTGCTTTCGGCACCAGCGGGAAGCTGATGGTTTTGCTGCGGGCGTCGTAGGCAAAATCTTCATTTCTACCGCTATGGCTGGCGCTGTATTCATAGGAGAGCGTGTTGGTGGCTTTGCTGGTGCGGATAATGTTGAGCGGGCGCAGGCCGTCGTTGCTGATCTGCCAAACCGACAGGCTCTGCCCGTAGAGGGTGTTGCTGTATTTGCCTATGCTGGTGACGAAATAGGCAGTGCCGTGTTGGCCGAGTGTGTCGGAGTAGATGCCGGTTAGGATGCCTTCGCCTTTTTGGGTGGCGCTGCGGCCGGATGGGGTGCGGTATTGGAGTAGGTTGTGGTATTCACGCAGGGTGCCACCGCTTTGGGCATCCCAGCTGAAACTGCGTAGGCGGCCATTGGGCGCTGTGTGGATGATGATGCCGGCTCTGGTGGTTCTGGGGAAACGGCATGCCCAGGAATCGGACTGTTGCAGATAGGTGGAAAGGGTTTGGTGAAAACGGGTTTCGGCGGTTTCGCGCTGATTTTCGTTGGCTGAGCCTGCATAGCTGTGGCTGCCGCCTTCTTTCATCTGCGTGTAGGCTTGCGCCAGCGCAGCATCGGCTTGGGCGCAGGTTTGAGCGTAAACCGGGGAGGCAATGGTGGTGGCGGTGAGGATGAGGAGTTTCCACATGGCTGATGTCCTTTAGGTGGGGCGGGATGTTATTTTGCTGGCATATGCGGCGGTTTTCAAGGCAGGCTACCTGAAAATGGATGTTTGCCCATCAGCCGGTTTGATGTTTACAGGATGCCGCCTTCCCGATTGTATTCAATCATGTCGTTTACCGCTTGAGCAAGCCATGCCCAGCAATCGGGGAATTCTTGACGCTGCTCCCAGCCGGGGAGGGCAAAGTCGTGGATTAGTTGGACTTTGCCGCCTTTGCCGATTTCGAAGCAGGCAGTGTCATCGCAATCGCTGCGTTTGGCGAAGGGAATCAGTTTTCTATTGGGATAGCGCGTTTGCAAGCCTCGGTATAGTTCGGCTGCCCAATGACTATCGAGCAGATGCCAAATATCGAAATCGACTAAATTCAGTTCGACAATTTTTTGAAATGATTCAGGGTATTCAAAGTGGGGAATATCGAGTGTATAACTTTTCATCGGTTGATTCCTAGTTTGAGGCTACCTGAAAAATGAAATTGGGCGTATGCGTTTCAGACGACCTTTCCCATATTACTCAATCTTCACCCGTTTCAACCTTAACGCATTGCCCAACACCGACACCGAACTTGCCGCCATGGCCGCGCCTGCGATGACGGGATTTAAGAAGCCGAGTGCGGCGAGCGGGATGCCCAAGATATTGTAGAAGAAGGCGAAAAATAGGTTTTGCTTGATGTTTTTCAAAGTCGCCTGCGACACCAGCAGGGCATCGGCGAGCTGGTTGACCGAATGCTGCATCAGTGTGGCAGATGCGGTGTGTTCGGCAACGTCCGCGCCGCCTTTCATGGCGAAGCTGACGTTAGCGGCGGCGAGCGCAGGCGCGTCGTTGATGCCGTCGCCGACCATTGCCACGGTTTTGCCGGCGGCTTTGAGTTTTTGCACTTCGGCGGCCTTGTCGCGCGGACTCATGTTGCCGAAGGCGTGTGCGATGCCCAGTTGTTTGGCGACGTATTCGACCGTGCCTTGGTTGTCGCCGCTCATAATGTAAACGTCAATGCCGTGTTTTTTCAGACGGTCTATGGCTTCGGCGGTGTCGGTTTTCAACGCGTCGGCGAGTGCGAATGCACCGATGGGTTTGCCGTTGGCGGAAACGGCGACGATGCTTGCGATGTGCCAGACGTCGTCTGAAAGGTTTTCAGGTAGCCTTAATTCGGCAAAATCAAGTTTGCCCGCTTTCACCAAGCCCACTCCTTCGACTTCGGCGGTAATGCCTGCGCCGACAACGGTTTGCGCGTTTTGTGCAGTGGGGATTTCCAAACCGCGCGCTTGGGCGGCGGAGACAATAGCGTGGGCGAGTGGGTGGGCGGCGTTTTGTTCAACGGCGGCGGCGATGCGGTACAAAGCGTCTTCGTCAAAGCCGCTGTCGGGAACGCAATAAACGGCGGCAACCTGCGGCCTGCCTTCGGTCAGCGTGCCGGTTTTGTCCAACACGACGGCATCGACGTGGGCGGCTTCTTCCATCGCCGCTGCGTCTTTAAACCAAATACCGTGTTTCACCGCTTTGCCCATGCCGACCATAATCGCGGCGGGCGTCGCCAGACCGAGCGCGCACGGACAGGCAATCACCAAAACGGCAACGGCGTGCATCAGCGCAATCGTCCAATCGCCTTTCACCAGCCAAGTGGCGATAAAGGTCAAAAGCGCGATGCCCACGACGGCAGGCACGAACACCGCCGCCGCCTTGTCCGCCACACGCGCAATCGGCGCCTTGCTGCCCTGCGCTTCAGATAGCGCGTTCATCATGTCGCCGAGCAGGGTTTGGCTGCCGAGCTGCGTGGCGCGGTACACCACGCTGCCTTCAGTCATCAGCGCGCCCGCCAACACTTTGCCGCCCGCCTTTTTCTCTTCGGGGTTGGATTCACCGGTGAGGTGGCTCTCGTCCGCCCAGCCGCTGCCGCTTTCGATAATGCCGTCGGCGGCAATGCGTTCGCCGTGATTGGCGCGGATCAGGTCGCCGATTTGCACTTTGTCGATGGGCAGTTGTTCCCATTCGCCATCGCGTTGTACGTTGACTTGGGTCGGCGTGAGTTTCAGCAGCAAACCCAAGCTGTTCAGGCTGGATTTTTTGGTGCGGTGTTCCAAAAACTTACCCAGCGACACAAACCCAATCACCATCACGCCCGCTTCAAAATACACATGCGCCATGCCGTGCGCCGCGTGCGGGCTGAAAAACAGCATATAGACGGAATACAGGTAAATCGACACCGTGCCGATGGTAACGAGCACGTCCATATTCGCCAGCCCGCCTTTAATACTCGCCCAGGCGCTTTTGTAAAACGGCACCGCCAGCCAAAGCTGCACCACGCTTGCCAGCACGAATTGCCACAACGGCGGAATCATCCAATCGTGTCTGCCAATCATCATCCCCGCCATGCCGATAAGGAATGGGACGTTGATGGCGAACAGCAGCCACAGCCGCCAGCCGATATGCGCGGTTTCTTCGGGTTGCGGCAGCGCGTCTTCTATTTTTTCTTTTGCACCGTAACCGGTTTTCTCGATGATTTTGGCGATGTCGGCGGCGGAGGTTTGGCTGTCGTCAAACACCACCTGCGCCTCCTCGCTGGCGAAGTTCACCCCCGCCGATTCGACAAAGTTTTTTTTGTTCAACACTTTTTCAATGCGCGAAGCGCATGCCTGACAGGTCATGCCTTCGATTTGGAAACGGACTTTTTGTTGCATGTTCTTCCCTTGGCTGGTGTGAGGCCACCTGAAAAAAGCGGAGCGGGGTTTTCAGGTAGCCTTTGGGGTGTTGCAGTCAATTCGTTGCGATTCGGTTTACAAAGCCGCATCAAAACCGCCGTCTTCCACCGCCTCTATCAGCGCGGCGGGGCTAGTGAGGGCGGGGTCGAATTCAATCACGGCGTTTTTTTGTTCCAGGCTCACTTCGGCCTTGGTCACGCCGTTTACGCCTTCGAGAATGCGGGTAACGCTTTTCACGCAGCCGCCGCAGGTCATGCCTTCAATGTTTAATGTGATGGTTTGCATAGGGTTTCCTTTCTGTTGGAATGAGGCTGAAATTTTAAAGCCCATTGCCGCTAAAACTTTCAGGTAGCCTGAAATGATGGTCTGCTCTTGCTTTCCCGTTAAGTGCCGCCACTATAAAGCTTCACCCGAAGTAAAGGTCAAGCATCATGATGAACATCAGCCAGGCCGCAGCCGAAAGCGGCCTTTCCGCCAAACAAATCCGCGACTACGAAAAGCACGGCCTAATCGCCCCGGCCGCGCGTAGCGAAGCGGGCTACCGTCGCTACGGCCAGGCCGACCTTGCCCGGCTGCGCTTTATCCGCCATGCGCGGGAAGTGGGCTTTTCGCTGCCGCAGATCGGGCAGCTTTTGAGCCTGCAACACAATCCGCAGCGCACCAGCCGCGAAGTGAAAACGCTCACCGCGCGGCACATTGCCGAGCTGGAAGCTAAAATCGAACGCCTGCAGGGCATGGTGGCCGAGCTGCAACGCTGGCACGACGCCTGCGCGGGAGACGATTGTCCGGATTGCGCGATTTTGGCCGGGCTGGAGGAGCGCTAGGCGGCATTGGCGGAATGAAAACAGGCTACCTGAAAAGTTTCAGGTAGCCTGTTTTACTATTTAGCTGCCGTTTCGGCTGCTTCGGGCTGGTTGCCTTCTTCCTGCCAGCCGCTGCCGATGGCTTTGTAGAGGTTGAGCAGGTTGAGGCCGGAGGCGAGTTGGTTGTCGAGCAGGTTTTGGCTGAAGCCGTGGGCGTTGAGCTGGGATTGCAGGGCGGTGTCGAGGGTTTTGCGGCCGTAGCGGAAGAGTTGGCGGTCGTTGCGTACTTGCTGCTTCGCGGTGCGTTCGGCCTGCTGCAATTCCTGCTGCTGGGCGTTGAGGGCGTGTTGGGCCTGGTAGGCGTTGTCTACGTCGGCGAGGGCTTGCAGCAGGGTTTGGTCGTATTGCAGCAGGGCGGTTTGCAGGCGGGCGTCGGCGGCTTGGATGTTGGCGTGGATGCGGCCGGCGGTGAAGAGGGGGAGTTGTACGCCGATGCTGAAAAGGCCGCCGTTGCCGCTGCGGGCGCGGTTGAAGGGGGCGAGGTCGCTGTTGAGCTCGATGCGGCCGGTTTGCCAGAGGAATTGGATGTCGAAGCGGGGAAGGAGGTCGGATTTGGCGCTGGCGAGCTGGGCGCTGCGGGCTTGGATTTCGGCGGCACGGGCGCGCAGGTCGGGGCGTTGGTTGAGGAGGCTGCTGGGCCGGATGCCTTGCGGCGGGCTGGGCAGGTGTTGCAGCAGGGCGGCTTGGCGCATGGCGTCGCTGTCGAGGCGGAAGGTTTGCGGGGTTTGGCCGATGAGCACGGCGATGCTGCGCTGTTGGGCGTCGAATTGGGCTTGGAGGGTGCTTTGGCGGGCTTGCAGGGCTTGGATTTGGGCGGTAATGGCGGTGGTGTCGTGGGCGGTGGCGTGGCCGGCGTTGAAGCGGCCGGCGGCGTAGCGTGCCAGTTCGTGCAGGGTGGCGAGCTGTTGGGAAACGAGGGTTTGCTGCTGCTGGATGTGGGCGGCGCGCAGGTAGTGTTCGGCGATTTGGGCGGAGACGAGCAGGCGGCTGCCGTGGAGTTGCTCTTGGCTGCCGAGGGCGGCGGCGCGGGCGGCATCGGCATCACTGCGTTTTTGGCCGAAGATGTCGGGCTCCCAGGCGGCGCGGAAGCTGGCGGAGGTGAGGTTGCCGCCGTTGCCGAGGTAGGGGTCGCGGCGGTGGTTGCGGTAGCCTTTGGCATCGGCGGCTAGGCCGGCGCTGGGGAGGAGGTCGGCTTCGGCCAGGCGGGAGGTGGCGCGGGCTTCTTCAAGCCGGCTGCGGGCAATGGCGATGCTGTGGTTGTATTGCAGGCCTTGTTCGATGAGATGGCCAAGCTGGGGGTCGGGCCATTGCTGCCACCAGCGGGCTAAATTGGGGGCGGAATCGGCCTGGCCGGTGTGTTGGAAATTTTCAGGTAGCGTGATGTTGGATTGGCGGTCGATTTGGGTGGTGGTGCAGGCGGTGAGGAGGAGGGCTAGAGCAATCGGGAGGAGTTTGGAGGTAGGCATGGTGGGTTTCCTTGGTGTGGGGCTACCTGAAACCTGAAACAGGATGTGCAAGCTTTCAGGTAGCCTTTGGGGTTGGGGTTTATCGGGCATGAATGCCTGATTTGTGTATTTTCAGGTAGCCTTGCTCCCGCTAATTCTGCTGCGCCAGCATCCGGCGGAAGCGGATTACGGCGATGGCGGTGAAGAGGATGCCGGATACGGCGGTGATGGCTACGCGGTGGCGGATTACGCTCCAGCCGGCGCCCCGGAAAATGATGTCTTTGGAGAGGGCGGTGAATTGGGTCATGGGCGAGAGTTCGGAAAGGCTGCGCAGCCAGGGCGGCAGGTTTTCGATGGGCGAGGTGCTGCCGGAGAGCAGGAATACGGCGATATACACGATGATGCACAGCAGGCTGAACTGCGGCATGGTGGGCGCCTGGGTGGCGAGCAGCACGCCGAGCCCGGCCATGGCAAACAGATACACGGCCTCGCAGAACACGAACAGCGCCAACGAGCCGTTAATCGGCACGCCCACGGCGCGGTGTACCACCAAGAGCAGCGAGAGCAGGGAGGAAACCAGGATAATCAGGCCGTTGGCCAGGATTTTGGCCATCACGATTTCGTTCGCATCCACCGGCATCACCAACAAATGCTCAATCGTGCCGTGTTCGCGCTCGCGGATCACGGCCGCGCCCACCAGCAGGATGGTGAGCAGGGTGGCGTTGCCCACCAGTTGGTTGAGCGGCATAAACCATTCGCTGCGCAGGTTTTCGTTGAACAGCACGTTCACCACCGGCTCGAAGGGCGCGGCGTTACCGTGCCGCCCCAGATAGGCCGCCGTTTCGCGGTTTACGATTTGGCCGATGTACACCGAGCCCACGCCGGCCTGCGACATGGCGGTGGCGTCCACCAATAATTGCAGCTCGGGGCGTTTGCCGGCCAGGAGGTCGGCGGTGTAGTTGGGCGGGATAACCAGCACGAAGCTGTATTCGCCCAAATCCATGGCGCGGTCGATGCGGCTGCCGTCAATGTCGTCTACCTGTTTGAACTGCGGGGCGATCATGGCATCGCGGATGCGGTAGGTGAGCGCGCTGCGGTCTTGGTCGTAGACGGCCAGCGCGGCGTTTTTCACTTCGGTGGTTACGTTTTGCGACACGGAATACACGGAAAAGCTGAACATAAACACCAACAGCGCAAACAGCGCGTAATCGGTGAAGAAGCTGCGGATTTCCTTGCCGCCCAGATACCAAACGTTGCTTATCCATTGGCGCATATCATTTCTCCTGCTTTTTCAAAAGCAGCCCGGCAGCGAGCCAATAGGCGGCGAAAAACAGCAACAGCGTGCCGCACAGCGTGTCCACATCGCGCCAGCCCAGGCCTTTGGTGATAACGCCCAGGCTGATGGTTTGAAACCAGCTGGTGGGGCTGAAGATGCCGATCCACTTGCCGGCGCCGCTCAAGGTGGATGCCGGATAAATCATGCCGGAGAAATCCAGCGCCGGAATCATAGCCAGAATCGCTGCCGCGAAAATGGCCGCCACCTGCGTGCGCACGAAGGTGGACACCAACAGCCCGAAGCCGGTGGAGGCAAACACGAAACACAGCACGCCGGCCGTGAGCGCGATAAACGAGCCTTTCAGCGGCACGCCCAGCCCGAACACCACCACGCCGAGCAACACCAGATAACTTAAGAACGAGAGCAGCACATAGGGCAGCTGCTTGCCGAAAAGATATTGAAAAGAGGAAGCGGGCGAACTGTAGAGGTTCATGATGGAGCCGATTTCTTTTTCGCGCACCACGGATAGGGCGGTTAGCATGGCGGGAATCATCATCAGCGAAAGCATTAAAAAGCCCGGCGTGAGTGCGTTGATGCTTTTAAAGGTGGGGTTGTAGATGAAGCGGGTTTGCAGGCCGCCGCCGGTGTTGATGCGGATGCCTCGTTCGCGGTAGAGCTCGGCCATATAGCGGTTGAGGATGCCTTGGGCATAGCCGTGGAGGTTTTCGCCCACAAACGGCCACGAGCCGTCGAAATAGAAAGCCAGCTGCGGGCGGCGGCCGAGAGTGAGGTCTTTGCCGAAGCCGGGCGGGATTTCAATCACCATACGCGCGCTGCCGTCGGTGAGCACGGCGTTGATGTCGTTACGGGTGGCGAGGCTGGCCCGTTGGCGGAAGTAGGACGAGCCGTCGAACTCCTGCGTTAGCTCGCGGCTGTAGTGGCTTTGGTCTTGGTCGAGCACGGCGAAATCCATTTCGTTTACGTCAAACGACACGCCGAGGCTACCTGAAATCAGATACACCAAGGGGCCCAGCAGGGCAAACATCAGGCGGATGCGGTCGCGCAGCAGCTCTTTGCCTTCGCGTCGGGCGAAGGTGAATACGGTGGAAATCCAATAGAGCAGGCCGGAAGGGGCGGCATGGTTTTCAGGTAGCCTTTGCGTTTCAGGTAGCCTGTCTTGGGCAGATTCTGTAACAGAGTTTTTGCTTTGTGAAAGCTCGCTTTGGGCGCTTTCAGGTAGCCTTTCTGCCGCTTCGGCGGCTTCGTCTTGCTCCAAATAGCGGATAAACGATTCTTCCAGTGTATCGGCGTGTTGGCGGCGGCGCAGTTCTTCCGGTTCGCCCACGGCCAGAACGCGGCCGCGGTGCATCAGCGAGATGCGGTCGCAGCGGGCGGCTTCGTTCATGAAGTGGGTGGAGACGAAAATGGTTACGCGCTCTTCCCGCGCCATGCGGAACAGGTATTGCCAAAACATATCGCGCGCGGCAGGGTCGACGCCGGAGGTGGGCTCGTCCAAAATCAACACCTGCGGGCGGTGCAGGCAGGCGGCGGCCAGCTGCAGGCGCTGGCGCACGCCCAAGGGCAGGGCGGCGGGGGTGGCGTCGGCCAAATCGGCTAGCTCGAATTGCTGCAACACGGCTTCGATGGCGGCGTTGCTCTTTTCGCCCAGCCGGTACAGCCTTGCGTGTAGCACCAGGTTTTGCCGCACACTCAATTCTTCATACAGCGAAAATGCCTGCGACATATAGCCCACGCGCTGGCGCACGGCGGTGCTGCCGGCATCGATTGGTTCGCCCAAGAGCGTGGCCTCGCCTTCGCTGGCATCTAAGAGGCCGGTGAGCATTTTCATGGTGGTGCTTTTGCCGCAGCCGTTGGAGCCGAGGAAGCCGAAAATTTCGCCTTGGCGGATGCGGAAGCTGACTTTGTTTACCGCGATGAAATCACCGAAGCGTTTGCTCAGGTTGTGCGCCTCCATCGCGGGCGGTAGGGAATCGTCGGGGATAAAGAGTGGCAGTTGGGAATCGTCCCAATGGGTTTGCTTGCTTTCAGGTAGCATCCGGATATAGGCCTGCTCCAGCGTGGCACAGCCGCTTTGCGCGAGGATTTTCTGCGTGCGGCCGTGAGCGAGGATTTGGCCGTCGTCCATAGCTAGGAGATAGTCGAACTGTTCGGCTTCGTCGATGTAGGCGGTGGCCACCAGCACGGTCATGCCGGGATTTTCGGCGCGCAGCTCGCGCACCAATGTCCAGAATTGGCGGCGGGAAAGCGGATCGACGCCGGTGGTGGGTTCGTCCAGAATCAGCAGGTCGGGGTTGTGCACCAGGGCGCAGCACAGGCTGAGTTTCTGCTTCATGCCGCCGGAGAGCTTGCCGGCGGCGCGGTCGGCAAAAGGCGCCAGGCCGGTGGACTGCATCAACCGCTCGATGTGTTGTTTGCGCTGGTGTTTGTTCAGGCCGAACAGGCGGGCGTGGAAATCGATGTTTTCATACACGGAAAGCGTGGGGTAGAGGTTTTTGCCCAAGCCCTGCGGCATAAAGGCGATGCGTGGCAACAGCGCTTCGCGTTCGGCCTTGTGCGCCACATTGTGCCCGAGCACGCGCACTTCACCGCTTTGGAGCGTGCGCACGCCGGCAATCAGCGACAGCAGGGTGGATTTGCCCACGCCGTCGGGGCCGATCAAGCCGACGGTGGCGCCGCGCCCGATGGCGATCGACACGCCGCGCAAGGCCTGCACTTTGCCGTAGGCGTGCGAGAGTTGGCTGATTTCGATGGCGTTCGGCATAGCTGCATCCTACTGCGGCAGGCGGGTTTGCAAATCGGCCGGCCAGGCGAGCTTGGAGTCGGTGCGCACAAAGCCGGTGGCCGTCATGCCGCCTTTCAGGTAGCCTTGGTATTTGGCCACCACGTCGGCAGGAATCTGCAATTTCACCCGAAACATCAGCTTGGTGCGCTCTTCGGCGGTTTCCACAAATTTGGGCGTGAACTGCGCCTCTGAGGCAATATAGGTAACTTTGGCGGGGAACACCGCGTCCAAGCCGTCCATCTTAATCCGCGCCTCGCTGCCCAGCGGGATTTGGTTTACCGTGGGCGCGGGCAGGAACAGGCTGATGCTTGCGTCGTTCAGGTTTAACAGGCTTACCACCTTGCCGCCGGCCGGCAGCACGTTGCCCGGCTCGGCTAGCCGGTATTCCACCCGCCCGGCCTGTGGCGCGCGTACCGACAAATCGCCGATAACGGAAGACACCTGCGCCATTTTAGCCCGCGCCTGCCCCACGCCGGCCTGTGCCTCATTGCGCGCTGCTTCTGCCGCCTGCACCGCCGCCCGTGCTGCATCGCGCTGTGCCAAGCGGGTGTTGAGTTCGGTCTGCGAAATTAAATTATCGCGGAACAGCTGGCGGGCGTTGTCTGCCTCCATCTGCGCGGTTCGCAGCTGCTGGCGTTGCGCCTCGATTTGCGCTTGTGCGCGACGCACTGTCTGCTCCAGCTGCGCCTTGCCCGCCTGTGCTTCGGAAAGCTGTGCTTCGGCGGTTTGCGAAGAAATCCGCGCCAACACCGTGCCCGCTTCCACAAACTGTCCTTCGCTCACCGTTATTTCTTCCACCCGCCCGGCATACAGGCTGGCCACATCCATGCGGGCAAACTCCAGCCGCCCGTTGGCATGCGCGATGCCCGCCAACGGATCGGGCGCGGCATATTGGCGGAATGCAAAAAAGCCGATGCCGACAAGTGCAGCAAGCGGCAGCAGGAAAAGCAGAGATTTGGGTAGGCGTTTCATCAAGAATACCTCGGCAATAAGAATGATTTGAGTGTAAGTCTCCAATACAGAGCTGCATACCATTAAAAAGCAATTCCGCGTATCATTAAGCATACGAAATTAGTAAAAAAGTTGCTTAAGCGCACAGATAAACGCAAAATGCTCCAGATGCTACCTGAAGCGAAAGAGCAAACATGAGCGAAAACGAAACTTATACCGACCCCCGCATCATCAAAACCCACCGCGCTATCCGCGAAGCCTTTGTGGATTTGCTGCATGAAAAACCCTTTGCCCAAATTGCGGTGCAAGACATTCTCGACCGTGCCCCGGTAAACCGTTCCACTTTCTACAAATACTACTCTGGCAAAAGCGACCTGGCCGGCAAGATGATTGCCGACTTCAAAGCCGAATACAGCCGATACATCCTTACCCGTTTCCAGGCAGGTAGTTTTGATGTGTTCCTCAACATGATGCCAGAAGCCTCCGACTGGATACACAGCCGCCGCCGCCTGATTCTCGCCCTGTGGAAAGTGGACACCCGCCGCCACCATCTCTACCGCGATATGCACAAGCTGATTAAACAGCAATTCCTCCGCTTCGCCCACACCCTGCCCAACACCGACCCCGGCAAAGATTGGGACTACCAGGCCGACATGCTCGCCACCCTCATTCTCGGCAGCATGAACTACTTCTTCAGCCGCGACCTGCCGCTGCGCCTACCCGAAGTCCGCCAAGCCTGGACGGAAATGAGCCAGCTGCTGCTGCCGTGAGGCAGAGCGACATACTGGGTTGGATGCTAGAACCCGCCATAATGCAAAAGGCTACCTGAAATTCATTTTTCAGGTAGCCTTTCAGCATGAGGTGTATGCCGCAGGAGCGCACGCCGTTACCAGTTATTCCAAAGCAGCGTGCGTGCGTACCGCACACTACACCCCGCAAATGAGCAGGCTACTTGAAATCCATTTTTCAGGTAGCCTGTTGATGGGGCAGGGCGTAGGTTGGGTTGGTAAACCCAACATTCCACAATTTATAGTGGATTAAATTTAAATCAGGACAAGGCGGCGAGCCGCAGACAGTACAAATAGTACGGTAAGGCGAGCCAACGCTGTACTGGTTTAAATTTAATTCACTATATTCCAAAGCCGCGTGCGTGCGTTCCTCACGCCCCCTACATGGCTGCAATGGAAAGGCTACCTGAAATTTCAGGTAGCCTTTTGTGTGTCTGCCAAACAGCAGTATTGTTCAACGAAGCGGACGGATGCCTACGGCGTCGCGCACTTGGTCGAGCAGTTCGCGGGCTTGTTTGCGGGCTTTGGCGGCGCCGGCCTGCAGGATGTCTTCGATTTGTGCGGGTTGGGCGGTGAGCTCGTGGAAGCGTTCGCGTTTGGGGGCAAGCTCTTCGTTCAGCTTGGCACCGAGCAGTTTTTTGGCTTCGCCCCAGGCCAGGCCGTCGGCCAGCATTTGGGTGAATTCGGCAGTTTCGGCGGGGGTGGCGAAGGCTTTGTAGATGTCGAACAGCGGGCTCTCGTCGGGAGTTTTCGGCTCGCCGGGCTCTTTGAGGTTGGTGATGATTTTGTTCACGGCTTTTTGCAGCTTTTTCTCGCTTTCAAACAGCGGGATGGTGTTGCCGTAGCTCTTGCTCATTTTGCGCCCGTCGAGGCCGACGAGGAGTTCCACGTTGTCGTCCACTTTGGCTTCGGGCAGCACGAACAGTTCTTTGAAGCGGTGGTTGAAACGCTGGGCGATGTCGCGGGTCATTTCTACGTGCTGGATTTGGTCGCGGCCTACCGGCACTTCGTGGGCGTTGAACATGAGGATGTCGGCGCTCATGAGGATGGGGTAGCTGTAGAGGCCCATTTCCACGCCGTGGTCTTGGTCGGTTTGCCCGGCATCGAGGTTGGCCTGCACGGCGGCTTTGTAGGCGTGGGCGCGGTTCATCAGGCCTTTGGCGGTGATGCAGGTGAGTATCCAGTTGAGCTCGGGCACTTCGGGGATGTCGCTTTGGCGGTAAAAGGTGGTGCGCTCTGGATCGAGGCCGCAGGCGAGCCAGGTGGCGGCCACGGCCTGGGTGGAGGCGTGGATGAGCTCGGGGTCGTGGCATTTGATGATGCCGTGGTAGTCGGCCAAAAAGAGGAAGGATTCGGCGGCGGGGTCGGCTGCGGCGGCAATGGCGGGGCGGATGGCGCCGACGTAGTTGCCCAAATGCGGGATGCCGGTGGTGGTTACGCCGGTGAGGACTCGTTTTTTCATGGATGGCTTTCTGTGGTTTGGCGGAAATAGGGAGGCGGCGCTGGGGCTACCTGAAAAATGGCAGATTATAGAGCAAGGGCAGGGATGCGGTCATGCCGGCGGCAAAGTGGCGGGGAATTTTTGTTTCGCACAAACTTTGGCATGCTACGGTTTCAGGTAGCCTTTGGGGGTTGGATAAAGGCTACCTGAAAAATTGGAAAATGTCGCAGATGCAATAAGTTATCTTGTTTTGCTCAACAAGGCCACCTGAAACTAATTTAGTTTCGTCTAGACATTGTTTTCAGGTAGCCTCTTTAAGCATCCATATTTATCGGGATTGCTCAAATTGCTCTTGTGCCCAGCGTTGGCGGTTGTCGGGGGTGTCGGCAGTTTGAGCTTGCCCTTGCCGCCAGTTGCGGTAGGCTTCGGCATCGAAGGCGATCACCCGACCACCCATGGCGGCTACTTCGCCGGCCACGCTTTGGCTGATGCGCCAAGAGGCCAGGTCGGGGCAGGCGTTTGGTTCGGGATACCACAGTACCACCACGGCATTGCCGCCCTGCATTTGGGCTTCGAGTTGTTCGGCATATTGGTCGATGGCTTGGTATTTCTGGTTGAGGCGGGTTTCCACGGCGCGAACCACGTGCAGGGGGATGGGGGCGGCGCCGTTTTCCCATTGTGCCCATTCTTCGGCAGAAGCGCCGTGGGGGAAATCGACATTGGCGGCAAGAGCCTGGGCGGCTTCGGCTTGGGTGAGGCCGAGATTGCGGCGCAGGGCTTTGAGTTCGATGGGGAACATGGTTTTCCTTTTAGGTTGGTTATTTAACTTGTGCGGCCAAGTGCTCTATTGCTGCCTGTGCACAAAACAGGCCGAAGGCGGCGGTAACCAGCATACTCGCGCCGTAGCCCGCGCAAGACAATCCTTGCGGTGCGGCATCGGTTTCGCAGGCGGCGCCGGTTTGCGGCGGGGTGACGTTTTCTTCGGAATAGATGCAGCTCACTTTCATGCGCTCTTTCGGATCGCGCGGAAAGCCGTGGCGGCGGCGCAGGGTGTAGCGCAGGTTGGAAAGCAGCGGGTCGTGGGTGGTGCGGGCGAGGTCGGCGCGGCGGATGAGGGCGGGGTCGCGCTGACCGCCTGCGCCGCCGGACACCACAAAAGCCTGCTTCTGCGCCACAAAATGAGCGGCCATGGCGGCTTTCACACGTACTTGGTCGATGGCGTCGATCACAAAATCAAACGGCTCGGCAAATAAGGTTTGCACGTTTTCCGCATCCACAAAATCTTCGATTTCGTGCACGGTGCAGGCAGGGTTGATTTGCAGGATGCGCCGGTGCAGTGCGGTTACTTTGGGCAGGCCGAAATTGTCGGTGAGCGCGTGGAGCTGGCGGTTGGTGTTGGATTCGGCCACGTTGTCCAAATCAATCAGCGTGAGCCGGCCGATGCCGCTGCGCGCCAGCGCCTCCACCGCCCAAGAGCCCACGCCGCCCACGCCCACCACGCAAACATGGGCTTGGGAAAAGCGTTGCAGGGCGGCAGGGCCGTAGAGTCGGGAAATGCCGCCGAAGCGGCGCTCGTTTGGGGCGGAAATAATCATCGGGATAAGTCAAAAAACAGGTAGAAAAAATGGCACATTCAGTGCATCGGTATTATACTGTAAACGTATCAGGAAGAGACCCGTCCGGCGGCTGTAGCCTCTGCGCGGAAGCATCGGAATAACGTTCACTAGGAGAAAGCTTATGTATCAACATATCGTGATTGCAGTAGACGGCAGCCGCACCTCCCAACATGCGCTCAAACAGGCCTGCGGCCTGGCTCAGGCCACCGGCGCGGCGCTCACATTGGTGCACGTGGCCAACCCTGCCGAATACGTGGCCACCGTTGCCCCCGAGTTTTTGCAGTATGAAAACTACGAAACCGCTGCCACCGAACAAGGCAACGCCATTTTGGATGCCGCCATCAAACAGGCGCGTACCACCTTGGGCGAAGATGCAAAACTCGGCCGCCACCTGCTCGTGATCAGTAAAAACGCACGCGATATGGCCAAAAGCCTGGTGGATTATGCCACCGAGCAGAAAGCCGACCTGCTGGTGCTGGGCACCCACGGCCGCACCGGCCTGATGCACCTCCTGATGGGCAGCTTCGCCGAAACCGTGATGCGCGAAACCCGTCTGCCGCTGTTGATTATCCGCCGCGAAGCATAAGGCTGAAGATTGAGGCAGGATTAGAGGCTACCTGAAAGTTTCAGGTAGCCTCTTTTAGTATTGAGGTAGGTTCGGCATGGATGCCCGACCTGCGCGTTGGGTTTTAGAGTTCGTTGCAGCTAATCCGCCACTCTTTGGTGTATTCCCAACGGTAGTCCACCACGATGTCGTTGGCGTCGGTGTAGTAGGTTTGATAGAGATTGCGCCCGTAGCAGACATCGGCGTAGTAGGTGGTTTGGCCGGTGCCCATGCCGGGGTTTTGGTGGGTGCCGAGGTTTTCCCGGCCGGCGTAGCGGGTGCGGTAGTATTTATAGGTGTAGGCATAGCGGTTGTTGCCTACTCTGCTGCGACCGGAATTAGGCTGGTCCCCGTGTTCGCGGAACACTTCGTTGATGTGCTGGCCAACTTGGCGTTTCATGTTGTCGTCTAGAGAGGCGCAGCCGGCAAACAGGAAAACGGCGCCGGTAATCAGGCCGAGGCGCAGCAGGTTTCGGGCGGGGTGTGCGGGGGGCGGATAGGCTTGCATGGTTGGTTTCCTCGCAGGTTGAAATTAAAGGGATAATACTAATAGTGGGGGTGTATTGCCAAGAAGGCTACCTGAAAGTTTCAGGTAGCCTTCTTGGTGGTTTTGCATGTTGTTTGACCTAGGGCAATTTATTGCTGCCGATATGCTGAAAAAAGGGATGGATTTTTGGGGTGGCTCACTTATGGGGCTGGAAACCAAAAATGGTTTTAACTTCGTTGAAGCTCACGCTTTCAGGTAGCCTCTGTAAGGGCGCAAACGGATTTATAAAAACAGTTGCAGCAAATCGTTTAGATAGCGCTGGCCGCGTTCGGTGGGGCGCAGGAGGGTGGGGTCGGGGTCGATGAGGCCGAGCCGGGTGGCTTCCTGCAGGGGGCGGGCGATGGCGGCGAGGCTGTGGCCGGTGCGCTCTTGGAACAGGCGGGCTGGTACGCCGTCGGTGAGGCGCATGGCGTTGAGCATGAATTCGAAGGGCAGTTCGCTTGAGGCTACCTGAAAACGTTCAACGGCATCGGCGGGGTTGCCTTGCATGGCGGCGAGGTAGCTGCGGGGGTGGCGGGCGCGGGTGGTGCGCGTGATGCCGCTGTGGCTGCTGATTTTGCCGTGGGCGCCGGCGCCGATGCCGATGTAGTCGCCGAATTGCCAGTAGTTGAGGTTGTGGCGGCATTGCTGGCCATTTTGGGCGAAGGCGCTGGTTTCGTAGCGTTCGAAGCCGGCATCAAGCAGAGTGTGGTGTACGGCTTGTTCGATGGTGTAGGCGGTGTCTTCTTCGGGGATGCCGGGGGGCGGGGTGCGGCCGAAGGGGGTGTTGGGCTCCATGGTGAGGTGGTAGGCGCTGATGTGGGTTACGCCGAAGGAGAGGGCGGTTTCGGCATCGTGCTGCGCTTCTTCGGGGGTTTGGCGCGGCAGGGCATACATGAGGTCGGTGTTTACGCGGGGGAAGATGGCGAGCGCGGCTTCGATGGCGGCGCGGGCTTCATCGCCGTTGTGGATGCGGCCGAGGGCGTGCAGTTTGGCGTTGTCGAAACTTTGGATGCCGAGCGAAAGGCGGGTAATGCCGGCTTCGGCGTAGCCTTGGAAGCGTGCTTGCTCGAAAGTGCCGGGGTTGGCTTCGAGGGTGATTTCGGCTTCGGGCTGCAGGCGCACCAGGGCGCGTACGCCGCTGAGCAGGCGGTGGATGGATTCGGCGGAAAACACGCTGGGGGTGCCGCCGCCGATGAAGATGGTATCCACCGGCCGCCCCCAGATGTGGGGCAGTTCGTGTTGCAGGTCGGTGAGCAGGGCGTTGATGTAGGCGGCTTCATCGGTGTCGGGCTTGAGGCGGTGGGAGTTGAAGTCGCAATAGGGGCATTTTTGGATGCACCAGGGAATGTGGATATAGAGCGAGAGCGGGGGCAGGGCACTGAGGCCGGAACCGGGGGTTTGCAGTAGGGGCATGGTGTGGCGATTGTTTTTTAAAATAATGGGTTATTCGGCTTGAAAGGCTACCTGAAACACCTGGTTGCCGATGCGGATGTCTGCCAGGTAGCCGTCGCGGCGGTCGGTGCACACGGGCAGGCGGATTTGGGCGGCGAGCCAGGAGCCGTCGGCCTGGCGCTGAAGCGGGAAGCGGTTGAAGCCCATGTCCATGCCGTCCATGCTGAAGCTCACTTCGGCCTGCTGCACTTGGGGCGGCACGTTTTCCAGCGTGATGTCGAAGGGGCGGTGGCGCGCGGCGGTAAAGCGGATGCGGCTGCCGTCGGGCAGGGTGCAGCCTTGGCGCGGGTCGCAATCGGTTTGTACCACCGTTTCGGCAGCAGGCTGTTGCCCGGCACGCCATTGGCGTACGGCGAAATGGCCGCCGGCCAGCAGCAACAGCGCGGCGATGGCAAGCAGGATTTTGGTGCGGGGGGAGAGGGTTTGCGACATAAGAGGCTACCTGAAAAAGTTTGGGTGGGTTATCTGGGTCTGAAAAGCATGATTGCAAAATTATCGGCAAAGGCTACCTGAAAACATCTTCATCGCCCTTGCACCACCGCCTGCGCCCCCGCCGCGAGCCAGCGTTCGGCATAACGCTCCGCCAGCGCCGCATTGGCAGGCAGCAGCACCAGCGGCAGCGGCACGCCTTCGGCCAGCGCGGCGCAGGCGTGTTCCGCCGCGGTTGCGTTATCTATCGGCCACACGGCGGCTTCGGCTTGGGCGGCGGCTGCGGCGGCAATGTCGCCGGGCGAGCGTACCAGCGGCCAGCGGCGCACATCGCCCGGCGTGTCGGCGGCCAAATCGGCTAAATCCGCCAGCAGGCGGCTGCCCGGCGGCGGGTTGGCGGCATGAAGCGGCAGCACGCAGAAACCGTCTGCCGCGTGCAAACCCTCATTCAGGCTACCTGAAAACTGCGTGGGCAAAGCCAGCGCCGTCAGCAGCGCGGCATTGGCCGGCAGCATGGGCGACACATCATAACGCCCCGGCTGCTGCCAGCGCCATTGCTGGCCTTCGCGTGCCTGCAATTCGCCGCGCCAGCCGTCGGCCGGTACGCGGAAAAAACGCAGTCGCACATGGGCGTGTTCGTAGCTGTGGGTTTTGGTGAGCCACGGCACGGCGCTGTGGATTTGGATGCCCAGCTCTTCGGCAAATTCGCGGCGCAATGCCGCCAGCTCGCTCTCGCTCGCCTCCACCTTGCCACCGGCAAATTCCCAATAGCCCGCATAAGCCTTGCCTTCGGGGCGCGAACTGAGCAGCACTTCGCCGCAATCGTTATATACAATGCCGGCCACCACTTGCAGCAGCGGGCGGGGGTCGGCCTCGGCCGGGGCGATGCGGGTGTGCCAGAGCCAGTCGATGCACTCCTGCAACAGGGCGGGCAGGCGGCTGATTTCGCGGGTGTATTCCTTGCGCAGCGGATGTTCCCAATCTTGGTTTTCCACCAGCATCACGCCAAACTGCCCGCGCGGGCCGAAGCCATACCAGCCCGCATCGAGCAGATATTGCCCGCCGCAAAAGCTGATTTGCAGCAGGTCTTCGCCTAAAAGCAGGTCGGCCGGGTTGCTGTCGGCGTGTTCCAGCAGCCAGAAGAAATTGTCGTAGGTGATGGTTCCGTTGCGGAGGTTGAGGTTTTGGGGCATGGTGTGGCGGGGAGAAATACAAACGCGGGCAGTTTACTGGAGCGGGCGGGCTCGGGCAACGGCGGCGTTTCAGGTAGCCTGCAATGAGCAGGCCAGTGTTGGGTTAGACGCTATTAGACGACGAATGTACAATTAGACAAAATGCAGTACAATAATGGCTAATCCCACACAAAGGCACCCGTATGGAAGACCCGCTCTATTTTCCCAGAACCGAATTGGCCGCCGCCCTGCTCAGCAGCCTGAAAAGCGGCGTATCCAACGCATTCACGCTGTTTGCCCCGCGCCGCATGGGCAAAACGCAGTTCCTTACCAACGATATTGCCCCGGCCGCTGAGAAAAACGGCTTTAATGTGTTTTACTTCTCTTTCATGGACAACAAAGACAGCGCCAGCACCGCGCAGTTTTTCCATGAAGCCCTACACCGTTTTACCTTGGAAACCCGCACCGGCAACGGCGTGAAAACCTTTTTCGGCAGCCTCACCAAAATAGACGTGTTGGGTGTGGGCCTGGAGCGCGAAACCCCGCCGCGCGACCTGCCGGGCATCAGCGAAATCATCGCCTATATAGCCGCCGACAGCCGCCCCACCTTGCTGCTGCTAGACGAAGCGCAAGAATTGGCGCGGCTGCCGAACACCGAAGGCATGATCCGCAGCTTGCGAACCGGCCTGGACATCAACCAAAGCCGCGTGAAAACCCTGTTTACCGGCAGCAGCACCAACGGCCTGCGCGCCATGTTCAACGACATCAAGGCTCCCTTCTTCCACTTTTCCCACGCGCTGGATTTCCCCACTTTGGGGCAGGATTTCATCGATTTTTTGGCCGGCGTTTATCACGACCGAACCGGGCAGCAGCTGGATTCGGAGAAGTTTTACGCCATTTTTGAGCAGTTCAATAAAAGCCCGATGTATATCCGCGCCGTGATTCAAGACATGATCATCAACCCCGCGCTCAGCCTGGAAGCCGCCGCGCAAGTGCGGCTCGAACAGATGCAGGAAAACAGCAATATTCCGATGCAGTGGAAAGCATTAAGTGCCATCGAGCGGCTGCTGCTGCAATTGATGGCGCAGGGGGAAGTGAGCCCGTATGGCGTGGAATTCAGAGAGCAGGCCGCCCGGATATTGGGCGTGGAAAGCGTGAAAGTGAGCACCGTGCAAAGTGCCATCAGAAAGCTGCAACGCAAAGACCTGATCAGCAAATTCGGCAACAGCGCGTTTCAAATCAACAATCCTTTGCTGCAAACGTGGCTGAAAGAGAATATGGAATAGCTGTAGGTTGGGTATGAATCATACCTGGCACTGGGTAAAGGCTACCTGAAAATCTGCTAACCGCTTGGTATGGATTGCGGCTGAGTTGGCGCGGATGTTTTCAGGTAGCCTTTGCTATTGCTGTGGGTAGGGGTTAATCCTGCCCGTTTGCCCTTAAAGGCTACCTGAAAATTGGAAGCAGCCGCTAGAACCAGTATGCGGTTCGCGCACATTGGTTTTCAGGTAGCCTGCCTTCAGCCACCGATGCGTTCCAGCAGCAGCCGTTCGAGTTTGAGTTGGAAGGCGGTGTCGGCCAGCTGCGGGTGGCGGATTAGGAAGCTGTCTTCCACGCGTTCGTCGAAGGTGGCGATGGCGGCGTAGCTGAGGCTGATGTTGAGCTGGGCGAACACGTCGGCAATGTCGGCCAGCAGGAAGGCGCGGTTGGCGGCGATGATTTCCAGGGTGTAAGCGCCGGCGGTTTCTTCGGCGGAGAGGGTGATGCGCGGCGCAATGGGCAGATGGCGCAGGCGGCGGCTCAGCCGGTGGGGAGAGGGGTTGGGTTCGACGGCGCCCGGCGGATGGTGCACGAATTGGTCTAAGGCTTGCTGCAAGCGGGTGCTGATGCGCTCGATGTCGTCGGCGAGGCAGTTGGCGGGCAGTTGCAGCACGAAGGTGTCGAGGATGTATTGGTGGTCGGTAACGTAGGCGTGGGCGGCGAGGATGCCGAGCTGGTGGCGGCCGAACAGGCGGCACAGGCCGGCAAACAGGCGGTCGCGGTTGGGCATGAACACCATCACTTGCAGGCCGCCGGTGGCGCTCAGGGGGCGGATGTGGGCTTGGGGCGTTTCGGCGTTGGCAGCCAGCAGGGGCAGGTGCCATAGGATGATGTCGGCGCTGTGGCGCACGAAATAGGCCTGCCCGAGCTGCAGCCACAGCGCCCGGCTTTGCGCTTCGCCCACGCCCGCTTCGGCCAAGGCCTGGCGGGCTTTTTGCTGGCGGCGGCTCACGGCCATATCGCGGCTGGTGGTTTGGCCGCCGAAGTATTGCAGGGCCGAGCGGAACAGGGTTTCGAGCAGGCTGGCTTTCCAGGCGTTCCAGATTTTGGGGTTGGTGCCGCGCATATCGGCCACGGTGAGCAGATAAAGCGCGGTGAGCCGCTCGGGCGTTTGCACACGGCGGCAGAAGGCGGCCACCACGGCCGGGTCTTGGATGTCTTCTTTCTGCGCGGTGAGCGACATTAAAAGATGGTTGCCCACCAGCCACACGAGCAGGTCGGTTTCGTATTGGCTCAGGAAATGGTCGGCGGCAAAGCGGCGGGCGTCTTCCATGCCCAGCTCAGCATGGTCGCCGCCGCGCCCTTTGGCGATGTCGTGAAACAGGGCGGCCAAATACAGCACGGGTTTGCGCTCAAAGGCATGCATCAGGGCGCTGGCAAAAGGCAGCTCGTGGCTGTGCGCTTCCAGAGCCAGCCGGCGCATATTGCGCACCACCATCAGGATGTGGTCGTCCACGGGGTAAACGTGGAACAGGTCGTGCTGCAGCAGGCCGACAATTTTGCCCCACTCGGGCAGGTAATGCGAAAGCGCGCCGTAGAGGTTTAGGAAGCGCAGCAGGTGGGTAAGCCCGCCGCCGTGGCGGAAGAAGCCCACGAAGCAGCGTCGGTTGGCCGGGTCGGCATAAAAACGGGCGTCGGTTTTCTGCACCGCCTGCCACCAGGCACGCAGGGTTTCGGGGGAGAGGCCGGAGAGGTGGCTGTATTGCTGCCACAGCTCCAGCACCTTGAAAATATGCTGCGGCTCGCGGCGGAACAGGGTTTTGTCGCGCACGGCGATGAGGTTGTTTACTTGGAAATAGTGTTCGTCTAAATTCAGCGCCACGCGCGGCAGCGGCGAGGAAATGCGCCCGCGCAGCATCGGAAGCAGGATGCCGCCCAGCTGCTTCACGGTTTTCACCGCGCGGTAGAGCGTGTGCATCAGCCGCTCGCTGCGCACTTGTTTGCTTTCATCGGTGTAGCCCAGTGCGTAGGCCACCTGCGGCTGCAAGTCGAAACGCAGCTGCTCCTGCGGTTTGCCGGCGGCCAGGTGCAGCTCGATGCGGATGCGTGCCAGGCTGCGGTGGCTGCGGCGCAGCATGGCCGCTTCGGTGCGGGTGAGGATGCCTTGGCGGGCGAGGCGGTGCAGTTGCGGCGAAATGCCCTGCACCCGCGCCAGCCAGAGCATGGTGTGGATATCGCGCAGGCCGCCGGGGCAGGTTTTCAGGTTTGGCTCCAGGCTGCTGCCTGCTTGTGCTTTCAGGTGCCGTTGCTGCAATTCCAGCAGTTTGCCTTCGGCAAAGGCCGTCAGGTCGCGCTGCACGTCTAAATCGCGGCGCAGGCGAGCAAATAATTCTTGGCTGCCGTGGAGCAGGCGGGCTTCGAGGAGCGAGGTGTCGCCGGTTAGGTCTTCCGCCGCCCCGGCGCACAGCTCGGCCACGCTGCCGGTTTTCAGCGAGGGGTTCAGCCCCATGTCCCACAGGGTTTGCAGCCAAGTTTCAATTTGCTGCTGTTGCGTTTCATTCAGGGAATCGGCCGCCACAATGCCCAAATCCACATCGGAATGCGGATACATCTCGCCGCGCCCGAAGCCGCCCAGCGCCAGCAGCGCCAGCTCCCCTGCCGGCTGCATTTGCCGCCACAGCGCGGTAACGGTGTGCGAGAGCAGGGCGCTGTAGGCAGCAAAAAAACGCTGCGGGCTGCGGTGGCGGCGGTAGTCGGCAACGATTTGCCGTTTGTGCTCGGTCAGCTCCTGCGCCAAAAGCTGCGGGGATTGCGGCATGGTGGGATTCCTTGGACGGGGTGGGGAGATGGTAGCCTTGGGATGGGAATGGGAAGGCTACCTGAAAATATTTGATTGGGTTTTCAGGTAGCCTTATTTGTGTCAAACCATGCGCCTACAGCCTGCTCACGCCGGTTACGCCTTTCACGTTGGCGAGGCTGGCGAGCACGTGCGGCAGGTCGTCCACCTGATGTACCTCCAGTGTGAAGCGCAGGCTGGCCTGCAGGTTGCGCGATTGGGTTTGCACGGCGGTCACGTTGAGTTTATGCCGTGCCAGTGCTTCGGAAATATCGCGCAACAGGCCGTTGCGGTCTTGGGCGGATACTTCGATGTCCACGGCAAACACTTGCCCGGCAGGCACGCCGGCCCAGCAGGCCGGCACAACTTTTTCAGCCGCGTCGGCGGCGAGTTTCTGGAAAGAGGCGCAGCCGATGCGGTGGATGGAAATGCCGCGCCCGCGCGTTACGAAGCCGGCGATTTCGTCGGGCGGGGCGGGTTTGCAGCATTTGGCCAGCGTGGTGAGCAGGCCGGATTCACCATCCACCAAGATGCCGCCTTTGCCGCCGGTTTCTTTGATGCGCGACTGTTTGACGATGCTCTCGGTGCTCACCGGCGCGGCAGGCGGCTCGACCAGTAGGCCGCAGGCTTTCTGCACGGCGCGGGGCATGATTTCACCGTGTGCCACGGCGGTGTAGAGCTCGTCCGGTTTTTTGAAGCCGAGTTTTTCGGCCAAAGCCTGCATATTGGGCTTGGGCTGGACTTTGAGCAGGGTTTTTTCCAGCTGCAGCCGGCCTTGTTCGCGCACGCTTTCGGCGTTTTGGCGGCGGATGTGCGCGCGGATTTTGGCGGCGGCTTTGCTGCTTTTCACCCAGCCTTCATACAGCCAGTTTACCGATGGCTCGCCCTCTTTGGCGGCAATAATTTCCACGCGCTGGCCGTTCTCCAGCGGGGTGGAGAGCGGCACGATTTGGCCATCTACCTTCGCGCCGCGGCAGCGGTCGCCAAGGCTGCTGTGCAGGGCGTAGGCGAAGTCGATGGGGGTGGCGCCAACGGGTAGGGAGAGCACTTTGCCGTGCGGGGTGAGCACATAAATCGTGTCGTTGAAGAGCTCGGTTTGGAAGGCGGCGGCGAGGTCGGCTTTGCCGCTTTCGGCCATGTTTTCACGCCAATCCAAGAGCTGGCGCAGCCAGGCGATTTTTTGCTCATATGCGGAATCACCTTTGCCGCCTTCTTTATAACGCCAGTGGGCGGCCACGCCGAATTCGTTGAATTGGTGCATTTCTTTGGTGCGGATTTGCACCTCGATGCCTTTGTCTTCCGGGCCGACAATCACGGTGTGCAAGCTTTTGTAGCCGTTGCCTTTGGGGTTGGCGATGTAGTCGTCGAATTCGCCGGGGATGGGCTGCCACAGGCTATGCACGATGCCCAGCACGGTGTAGCACTCGGGCACGCTGTTTACCAGCACGCGCACGGCACGGATGTCGTAGAGCCCTTCGAAATCGAGCTTTTTCTTCACCATCTTGCGGTAGATGGAGTAGATGTGTTTGGGGCGGCCGGCCACGTCGTAATCGCGGATGCCGTATTTGGCCAGCTCGGCTTTGAGGATGCCGAGGAAGTGGTCGATATAGTGCTGCCGCTCGGGGCGTTTTTCGTCGAGCAGGTGGGCGATGCGGCGGTATTCTTCGGGGTTTTGGTGGCGGAAGCCGAGGTCTTCGAGCTGCCATTTGAGCTGCCACACGCCCAAGCGGTTGGCCAGCGGGGCGAAAATATCCAGCGTTTCTTTGGCAATGCTGCGTTTTTCCGGGCTGTCGGGGCAGCCACCGAGGTATTGCATGGTGCGGGTGCGCAGGGCGAGCTTGATCAGCACCACGCGGATGTCGGACACCATGGCCAACAGCATTTTTCGCATGGTTTCGGCCTGCGCGGCACGCTCTTCAGGCGTGGCCAAGCCGTCCACGCGGGCAAAGTGGGTGAGCTTCTGCACTTGGTCGATACCTTGCACCAGGCTGCATACGGTTTGGCCGCATTGCTCGGCTACTTGAAGCTGCCAATCCCCGCCCTGCTTGGACATACCCGACAATATGGTGGCGGCCACGGCTTCGGGCAGCAAATCGAGCTGCGCCACCATCTGTGCGGCACCTACGGTGTGCGGTAGCAGCGGCTCGCCGGCGTGGGTTTGCGCGTTGGCGGGGTAGTGCGCCTCGGCCAGCGCAAGCGCCTGCTGCAAGAGTGCGCGGTCGGCCTCGTTTTGCTGCGCGGCATAGCCTTTCAGCCAGGCCAAACATTCTTGCAGGTTGGTTACATGCGTGTCTGAATAGCCGGTCTCCATGGTTCCCCTTTTTTGCAGTGTGAATTTTTGCGGTATAGGTGTTGATTGTAACCAAAAATCCAACGGGTGGGGCCTGGTTGGTGCAGGGAGTTTGATGCAGGTGCAATTTTGTTGGGGGAAGTGGTAAGATTCGCGTTTCGCACAGGCTACCTGAAAGATACCGCTATGCTGTTCCATCCCGAAGTCATGACCGTTGAAATGCTGGCGCAGAAAATCCGCAAAATCCCCAACTGGCCGCAGGAAGGCGTGCTGTTTCACGACATCACCCCCGTGCTGCAAAGCCCGGAATATTTCCGCCTGTTGGTGGATTTGCTCACCTACCGCTACATGACGCAAGACATCGATGTGGTGGCCGGGCTGGACGCACGCGGCTTCATCATCGGCGCCGCGCTGGCTTATCAGCTCAACGTGGGTTTTGTGCCCATTCGTAAGAAAGGCAAGCTGCCCTTTACCACCGTTTCCGAAAGCTACGCGCTCGAATACGGCGAAGCTACCGTGGAAATCCATACCGACGCCATTAAAGACAACGCCCGCGTGTTGCTGGTGGACGACCTCGTGGCCACCGGCGGCACCATGCACGCCGGCATCAAGCTCATCCGCAAGCTTGGCGGGAATGTGGTGGAAGCCGCCGCCATCCTTGAATTTACTGATCTGCCCGGCGGCGACCGCGTCCGCAACGAAGGCGTGCCCCTGTTTACCCTGTATCAAAACAGCGGCGCGGTAACCGAAGAGCATACGGCACCGCAGGCCGGTTAAAAACCGTCATGCAAATATCCGGCTTTCAGGCTACCTGAAAGCCGGATGGTTTTTGATGCGACAGCATTTTCTGCCGCCGGATAAAACCGTGCCGTATCGGCAGTATCAAAAGGCAGGGCAGTTCGCTATAATCGCCCACGCAGTATTTACCCGTGTTTTGATAAGGACCATGCTATGAAACTGTATCTCCCCCTGATTGCCGCCGCTCTGGCGCTGGCTGCCTGCGGCGGCGAAACCGCCCCCAGCGCGCCTGCTTCCGAAGCCCACCACGACCACGCTGCTTCGGCCGCCTCCGCCGCTTCCCAAGCCGCGCCGGCCTCTGAAGCCACCTCTGCTCCCGCCGCAGCTGCCGAAGACTGCTCGAAATTGGTGGAAACCGGCGACAGCATGCAGTACAACACTGCTGAAATCAGCGTACCCAAAGGCTGTACCGACTTCACCGTTACCCTCAAACACACCGGCAGCATGCCCAAAACCGCGATGGGGCATAACATCGTGATTACCGCCGAGGGCGATGTGAACGGCGTGAACAACGACGGCGTGGGTGCAGGCCCGGACAACGATTATGTGAAACCCGGCGACGAGCGCGTGATCGCCCATACCAAAATCATCGGCGGCGGCGAAGAATCCTCCGTTACCTTCCCCGTGGCCAAACTGGCTGCCGGCACCAACTACAAATTCTTCTGTTCTTTCCCCGGCCATGCCGGCGTGATGAACGGCGTGGTGAAACTGGCGGATTAATCTCCAACGGTTTGCCCAAACAGGCAAAAGGCTACCTGAAAGTTCAGGTAGCCTTTTTTGCTGGCCGGATATGGATGCCGGAAGGCCGATATGCCTGTTTTAACTTCGTTGAAGCTCATGCTTTCAGGTAGCCTTGGCTGAAAGGCCGAGCCTGCTTACTCCGGCAGCACCTCTTCCGCTGCTTCCCGCACCAAGGCCGAAGCTGTTTCGATAACGGTTTGTTCGCCATTCGCTTCCAGCGGCAAACGAGCCAAAATGGTTTCGCTGGCACGCACTTTTTCACCAATGGCCACCAGCGGCACGGCATCGGTGGGCAGATACACATCCACCCGCGAGCCGAAACGGATAAAGCCGTAGCGTTGGCCGCGCGTGATTTTTTCGCCCGGCTGCACGTAGCACAGAATGCGCCGCGCCACCAAACCGGCCACCTGCACAAAGGTTAGCTCGCGCCCGCTTTTCGTGGTGGCGAACACCGCATTGCGCTCGTTTTCCGTGCTGGCCTTATCCAGCGCGGCGTTTACGAATTGGCCGGGGAAGTAGTCCACCTGCGTTACCGTGCCGTCAACCGGCGCGCGCTGGGAATGTACGTTGAACACGTTCATAAACACGCTGATTTTCAGCGCGGGCACTTTGCGGAACGGGTCTTCGGCGCGTTCCACCACCACGATGCGCCCGTCGGCCGGGCAGAGCACTGCTTCCGGATCGGCCGGGATATCGCGCGCCGGATCGCGGAAAAACTGCACCGCAAACACGGTGAACACCCAAAACGGCAGCGACCACCAGCCGCAGCAGATGCTCACCAGCACGCTCAGCAGCAGCCCGCCCAAAATAAACGGCCAGCCTTCCCGCGCAATCAGCGGGTGGGGGTAGAAACGGTTCACGGTATGATCCTTTTTGAATTGAGTTGGAATAGGGCGCGATTATACAAGATACGGGGTAGGGCGGAAGCGGCTTGCGTCAAATCGATGAGGCTACCTGAAAGCATGGGCTTCAACGAAGTTAAAACAGCCCTGCCTGCATTTTCAGGTAGCCTCAGCCCCCCTTTTTACCACTGCTCGCCGCGTTCGCCTGTGCGGTCACCCCAAGTTTCGTCTGGTTCGTAGGGCAGCACCATCATGGCCGAGAACCAGCCGCCGACCGCAAACAGCGCGGGCAGCACATACCACGGCGGCGTGGACATCAGTTGGCTGAACATACCGTCGGGCACGGGCAGCATGCCCTCCAAAGTGTTGGCAATCAGCTGGTTGAGCTCCGGCACTACATCCATGCCCGCCAGCTGCGGCAGGGCATACAAAACCGCCGTCAGTCCCGTCCAGGCCAAAGTGGCCATCGCCCGCCCCGGCAGATTGTTTTGCCAAGCCAAGCGGCCGGCCAGCCAGCCCGTGAGCAGGGCGGGCAGCGCGAGCAGCCACAGGCAGTGGATGGCCGAGGTCAGCACGATGCTCAAACCGTTGAATCCCGCCAGGCGCAGCAGCATGGCCTGCGGCGACTGCCAGCCGCCTTTCCACAACACGGTTAGCGCGCCGTAGAGCAGGCCGCAGGAAATGCCTGCATACAGCACATACCAAATCATCGTTTGCCGCTGCGGCAAATGTTGCCGATTGCCCATGGCCGGTTCCTTGATTTCACCAAAAGCACACAGGCTACCTGAAAGCGCCATGCGCGTAAACCGGCTGGCTTTAACTTCGTTGAAGCTCACGCTTTCAGGTAGCCCGTATCCGGCTGGACAAGTTCATGCGTTTAGGCACACAATCCCAGCCTTCAACCATCTTGCCAAACAAAGGAGCATCATGAGCCAGAACAACGCCACCATTCTGCAAACCCTGCCTGTTGGCCAAAAAGTCGGCATCGCCTTTTCCGGCGGCCTCGACACCTCCGCCGCCCTCCTGTGGATGAAACTCAAAGGCGCTCTGCCTTATGCCTACACTGCCAACCTTGGCCAGCCCGATGAAGACGACTACAACGCCATCCCCAAAAAAGCCATGGAATACGGCGCGCAAAACGCCCGCCTGATTGACTGCCGTGCGCAGTTGGCGCACGAAGGCATCGCCGCCATCCAATGCGGCGCGTTCCATGTGTCCACCGGCGGCGTGCCCTATTTCAACACCACCCCGCTCGGCCGCGCCGTAACCGGCACCATGCTCGTTTCCGCCATGAAAGAAGACGACGTGAACATCTGGGGCGACGGCAGCACCTACAAAGGCAACGACATCGAACGCTTCTACCGCTACGGCCTGCTTACCAATCCCGCGCTGAAAATCTACAAACCCTGGCTCGACCAACAATTTATCGACGAACTCGGCGGCCGCCACGAAATGAGCGAATTCCTCATCGCCAACGGCTTCCAATACAAAATGTCGGTGGAGAAAGCCTATTCCACCGATTCCAATATGCTCGGCGCGACGCATGAAGCCAAAGATTTGGAGTTTCTGAACAGCGGCATCAAAATCGTCAAACCCATTATGGGTGTGGCGTTTTGGGATGAAAACGTCGAAGTCAAACCCGAAGAAGTGCGCGTGCGCTTTGAAGAAGGCGTGCCGGTGGCATTAAACGGCCAAACTTTTGCCGACGCAGTGGAACTCTTCCTCGAAGCCAACCGCATCGGCGGACGCCACGGCTTGGGCATGAGCGACCAAATCGAAAACCGCATTATCGAAGCCAAATCGCGCGGCATCTACGAAGCTCCCGGCATGGCGCTGCTGCACATCGCCTACGAGCGCCTGCTCACCGGCATCCACAACGAAGACACCATCGAGCAATACCGCATCAACGGCCTGCGCCTCGGCCGACTGCTGTATCAAGGCCGCTGGTTCGACAGCCAAGCCCTGATGCTGCGCGAAACCGCCCAACGCTGGGTGGCCAAAGCCATTACCGGCGAAGTAACGCTGGAACTGCGTCGCGGCAACGACTATTCGATTCTGAACACCGAATCGCCCAACCTCACCTATGCGCCCGAACGCCTGAGCATGGAAAAAGTGGAAAATGCCGCATTCACCCCGCTCGACCGCATCGGCCAGCTCACCATGCGCAACCTCGACATCACCGACACCCGCGCCAAACTCGGCATCTACGCCGACAGCGGCCTGCTCTCGCTGGGCGAAGGCTCGGTGTTACCGAAACTGGGCAAGGGTAAGTAAGCCCAAGCTGTAGCAAATAATAAGGCTACCTGAAACGAAACTGCCGAAGGCAGCCGAGTTTCTGCGAAGCCAAGATTTTCAGGTAGCCTCATCAATAAAAGGCTACCTGAAATTGCTTTCGGGCAGCCGCCTGCCCATGCGCTATAATGCCGCATCTTCAATCCATTCCGCCTGATGCCATGCCGCGCCGACCTCCTTTCCAGCCCGATAAATCCCTCAGCCGCCCCGAGCGCGTATTGCTGGTGGGCGTGATGCTGGCCGACAGTTTCTCCGGCAGCAACGAGCAGCGCGCCCGCGCTTTTCAAAATGTGTTGGATGAAGCCGCCGAGCTGGTGCGTGCCGGCGGTGGGGAGTTGGTACACGTTTCCACCGCCCGACGCGACCGCCCCAGCGGCGCATTGTTTGTGGGCAGCGGCAAAGCCGAAGAGCTGGCGGCCGAAGTGCAGGCGCACAATATCGAATTGGCCGTGTTCAACCACGAGCTCACGCCCACGCAGGAGCGCAACCTCGAAGCCAAGCTGCAATGCCGCGTGCTCGACCGCGTGGGGCTCATCCTTGCCATTTTCGCCCAGCGCGCGCAAAGCCAGGAAGGCCGCCTGCAAGTGGAGCTGGCGCAGCTCACCCACCTCTCCGGCCGTCTGGTGCGCGGCTACGGCCACCTGCAAAGCCAAAAAGGCGGCATCGGCCTCAAAGGCCCGGGCGAAACCCAGCTCGAAACCGACCGCCGCCTGATCTCCCAAAAAATCACCACCCTGAAAAAACGCCTTGCCGACGTGCGCCGCCAGCGCGCCACCCGCCGCAAGGCACGCCAGCAGGGCAGCCTGCCCACTTTCGCCCTGGTGGGCTACACCAACACCGGCAAATCCAGTTTGTTTAACCGCCTCACCAAAGCCGACGTGTTGGCCAAAGACCAGCTCTTCGCCACGCTCGACACCACCGCCCGCCGCCTGTATCTCGACCGTGAGCACAGCATCATCCTCACCGACACCGTCGGCTTCGTGCGCGACCTGCCGCACCGCCTGGTGGCCGCCTTCTCCGCCACGCTGGAGGAAACCGCCCAAGCCGACGTATTGCTCCATGTGGCCGACGTTTCCCAGTCCGACTATGAGCAGCGCATGGAGGACGTCAACCGCGTGTTGGCCGAAATCGGCGCGGCCGAGGTGCCGCAGCTCTTGCTCTACAACAAAATCGACCTCCTGCCCGCCGAACAGCAACAGCCCGGCATCCTGCGCAGCAAAAGCGGCCAAATCGCCGCCGTGCGCCTCTCCGTTACCCAAAGCCTGGGCCTGGAGGACTTGCGCCAGGCATTGATTGAGTGGGCGGATACGCATAGCAAGGCTTCAGGCAGCAAAGAGGCTAGCTGAAACGGCTATAGTCGGGATACTTTATTTCCTACAGTGTTGGCTTGCCTTCCCCTGTTTGTCGACGTGGGCTAAGGTGGATTGCCCATGCGGTTGCCCTGGTTATTTATTGTTTGGAAAGGCTACCTGAAAGTGAAGCTAAAAATTTCAGGTAGCCTTTTTAATTTGAATTGTCTGGTATTTACACATGGCGGATTCCAAGGTGGAAAGGCTACCTGAAAAACCAAAAGCCGGGCATGAGCCCGGCTGGTTTCATTTTTACTATCCGTACCTTTATCAAAACTGTTTTCAGGTAGCCTCTGTCTGTTAAACCAGCTGCTCGCCCCAATGCAGTTTCTGGCGCAGGGTTTTGTAGTATTGGTAGTTGGTGGGGTGCAGCACGCGCAGGGTGTTGCGGTAGCGGCGGATGGTGAGCCGGTTCATGCTGTGCAGGTCGATGTGGGATTGGCCATCGCAATGCACGCGGGCGTTGTCGGCTTTGGTGATGAGGATTTCGATTTCGCAGCTGTCGGGCACCACGATGGGGCGGTTGGTCATGGATTGCGGGCAGATGGGTACGAGGGTGAGGGCGCGTAGGGTGGATTGCAGAATCGGCCCGCCGGCGGCCAGGGCGTAGGCGGTGGAGCCGGTGGGGGTGGATACAATCAGCCCGTCGGAGCGTTGGGTATAGACGAATTCTTGGTTGATAAATACTTCGAATTCAATCATCTGCCCCAAGCCGCCACGGCTGATGACGACTTCGTTGAGAGCCAGCGCGGTGCAGTCGGATTCGTCGTGGCGCTGCACGGTGCATTCGAGCATGATGCGCTCTTCGGGCAGGTATTGGCCGGCGAGCATGCGCGAAATGTCGGCAATCATGTTTTGGCGCGGCACTTGGGTGAGGAAGCCTAAATGCCCCAGATGCACGCCCATGATGGGGATGCGGTAGGGGGCAAGTTGGCGGGCTACGGATAAAAATGTGCCGTCTCCTCCGAGCACCAGCACCAAATCGCAGCAGGTACCCATGTCTTCTTTAGACACTCTGTGGCAGCGTTCGGTTAGCAGGTTGGCAGACAAATCGACACCGCATTCTTCGTCTAGCAGCACTTCGATGCTGTTTTCCAGAAAGAAGGTCACCAGCTCGCTCAGTGTTTCGCCCAATTGCGGGGTGTTGGGGCGGGTAACGATGCCGATGCGGTGAAATTGGCTGTGTTTCATGTGGTGTAATGGAGAAATTATGGGGAAATTACGTTAGGCCGAACTCTACCTGATTTTCAGGTAGCCTGAAAGGCGGGAGCGGGGTAGGGCGGGGCAACGAAGCAGCCTTCTTATTTTAAATTCACTATATTTTGTTTTTATCATGCGGCTGATAGAATGCCGCGCCGTGTGGCTTTATGTTTCAGGTAGCCTTTTGTGTAGCTGAAACACAAAGCCGGAATATCCATTTCTTTTTCAGGTAGCCCCATGCCGCAATCCACCCCGCCGCCGGCACTCGCCTTGCTCGGCCCCACTGCTGCCGGCAAAACCGCGCTCGCGCTTGCCTTGGCCGAAAAGCTGCCGCTGGAAATCGTCAGCCTCGATTCCGCACTGATTTACCGCGGCATGGACATCGGCACCGCCAAGCCCACTCCAGCTGAGCGCGCTGCCGTACCGCACCACCTCATCGACATCATCAACCCGCCGCAAAGCTACAACGTGGCCGATTTTTTGGATGACTGCCTGCGCCTGTGCCGAGAAATCCATGCGCGCGGCCGCCTGCCGCTGATTGTGGGCGGTACCATGATGTATTACCACGCCCTCGTCAACGGCCTCAACAGCCTGCCTGCCGCCAATCCTGAAATCCGCCGCCAACTGCAAGAGCAAAAACAGCAACACGGCCTGCCGCACCTTTATGCCCAACTGCAACAGGCCGACCCCGCCACCGCCGCCCGCCTCAAGCCCGGCGACAGCCAGCGCATCGAACGCGCATTGGAAGTGTGGCTGCTCACCGGCCGGCCGCTCAGCCAACACTTCGCCGAACAGCCCGGCGCCACGCCAATGCTCTCCCTACGCAGCATCGCCCTGATTCCGGCACAGCGCGAACGGCTGCACCACAATATCGAACAGCGCTTCTACGCCATGCTGGAGCAAGGCTTTCTTGATGAAGTAGGCCGATTGCAAGTGCAATATCCCGAGCTCAACCCTGACTACCCAGCTGTGCGCTGCGTGGGTTACCGCCAAGCTTGGGCACACCTGCAAGGCGAAACCGACCGCAACACCTTCATCGCCCAAGGCATTGCCGCCACCCGCCAGCTCGCCAAGCGCCAGCTCACCTGGTTGCGCAAACTGCCCGCCGATTTGGTAATCGACCCGTTTCCAGGTAGTCTTCAACAACACAGCCAAGCCATTCATTCTTTTTGCCAACAACACTTCGTATGAGTATTCCCGCCCCCGCCTCTTTCCGCCGCCGCTTCGCCGCCCTATGCTACGAAGCCTTGCTGCTGGCCGCCGTAACCTGCGTGGCCTTTATCCCTGCCGCCGCCGCCAATATGGTGCTGCATAATGTGCCGCTGCTGGCTGAAACTGTCGTGGCGTTGATTATCCTCGCCGTATGGTGGGGCTATTTCCGCCTTTGCTGGTACAGCCCGCGCGGGCAAACCCTGCCGATGAAAGTGTGGCGGCTGCAGCTGCAAACCCCCGCCGGCAGCCGCCCCAGCCTGCGCCAACTGCGCCTGCGCTTCATCTGGGTCACCGTGCTGCTTTTACTACTACCGCTCGCTTCATTTGGCATCCTGCGCCAACTCACCCCGCTGCCGCCTCAAACCGTGGCTGGCATGGCATTAGCGTGGTGGATACTGCCCATCGGCTTTGCCCTTATCCACCCCTCCCGCCAATTTCTCTACGACTACCTTGCTGGTACGGTTTTAACGGAGAAAGTGGGAGAAAGGAAATAGCATTCGCTGCTATATAAGCGGCTATTTGAAGGGCTGGTTGTAGCGTAGTTAAGATTCAAAATATAGTTATCCGAAAAGGTATGGGACAAGATGGTGGGCTTGTATTGTTTTTATTTGGATGATTATGTAACTAGAGCCCTTCTTGTGTACCAAGTTGAGTTGTTCTAGTGCAACGTCCCCCGTTTACTGTTTGCATGGACAGATGATTGCTCAGCCATAATGGGAAAAAGGCTACCTGAAATATTCAGGTAGCCTTTTTGTTGCTGCAGACAACAGCGTAGGTTTATTCCGCAGTCGGTACAACAACCACAGTAATATTGGCCACGGCATCGGTATGCAGGGCGATTTCGATTTCGTATTCGCCAACTGTCTTGAACGGGCCATTGGGCAGGCGTACGTTAGCTTTAGCAGCTTCTACACCAAATGCACGGATAGCTTCAGCGATGTCGGCGTTGGTTACAGAACCGAACAGACGGCCATCCACGCCAGCTTTTTGTGCGATGGTGATAGATTGGCCTTCCAGTTTGGCCTGGCGAGCCTGTGCATCGGCCAGAATTGCAGCTTGACGAGCCTCGAGCTCAGCACGGCGGGCTTCGAAATCGGCCAGGGCAGCTTCGGTAGCGCGCTTGGCTTTGCCTTGCGGAATTAGGAAGTTACGGGCATAGCCATTTTTTACGGTTACTACATCGCCCAGATTGCCCAAGCCACCAATTTTTTCTAACAGAATGATTTGCATAATATAAATTCTCCGTTAATTATTTGTGTTGGTCGGTGTAGGGCAGCAGAGCCAGGAAACGGGCACGTTTTACGGCCACAGACAGCTGGCGCTGATAGTGAGCTTTGGTGCCAGTAATACGGGCGGGGATGATTTTGCCGTTTTCAGAAATGAAATCTTTCAGCAAATCAACTGATTTGTAATCTACTTGTTTGATGCCTTCTGCAGTAAAGCGGCAGAATTTTCTACGTTTAAATGTTTGACGAGCCATCTCATTCAACCTTTATTTTCAATAATTGTCTGTATATGCAATATGGGGCGACGGTATTTTTGGCTGTAAGCTGCAAGAAATCCGGATATATCCACCATACTGCCTGCTTTGTATTGCCAGAGTTTTGCCTGTTCGCCGATTAATTTCGCCTGGAGTTCAAACCGGGCGAGATAGGGTTCACCTGCTTCTGTCTGCCACGATTCATGCTCTAGCATCAATCCCAATACGGCTATGCCGGCCGGGGTGTAGCGCAAGGTGTCGGCATCTTTGATGCGGGCGGTAAGGCTTACAGTATTGTTCAAAATCTCACGCTTAGGCTTCGACAGCAGCTTCTTCCTGAGGCTGGCCGTTCAGCAGGTTTTTGGATTTTTCTTCCTTCATCATGGGAGAAGCTTCAGTAACGGCTTCATCCATTTTGATAGTCAGGTGGCGCAATACGGCGTCGTTGAAGCGGAAACCGGTTTCCAGCTCTTCGATGGCAGCCGGGGTGCACTCGATATTCATCAGCACGTAGTGTGCTTTGTGCAGCTTGTTGATGGGGTAGGCCAATTGGCGGCGACCCCAGTCTTCCAAGCGGTGAATGTGGCCGCCAGACTCGGTAATCAGGGTTTTGTAACGTTCAACCATAGCGGGCACTTGCTCGCTCTGGTCGGGATGAACGATAAATACAATCTCGTAATGACGCATGTTATCTCCTTATGGCTAAATACAGCCCGCCGTCATGCGGAAACAGCGGGCAAGGGGTGGAAAACGCGGCATTATATCGGCAAAATACAGCGTAAGCAAGCATTTGCTGAGTAGGGCGTGGTGACTAGCTTGGTATGTGTGCAATATTTCACACCGTTAACACAGGCTACCTGAAAAAGAAGATTCAATGGCTTGCAGATAAGCTTTGGGATACAAAAAACCCGTATGCCGAAGCATACGGGTTTCAATTTGGGGTGGCTGATGGGGCTCGAACCCACGACAACCGGAATCACAATCCGGGGCTCTACCAACTGAGCTACAGCCACCATAAAACTTTTGGCGCGCCCGACAGGAATCGAACCTGTAACCGCCCGCTTAGAAGGCGGGTGCTCTATCCGGTTGAGCTACGGGCGCTCTACCTATCCTGTCGTTCACAATTTTTCGGAGAACTTTGGTCGGGGCGGTGGGATTCGAACTCACGACCCTCTGCTCCCAAAGCAGATGCGCTAACCAGACTGCGCTACGCCCCGATAAGAAAGGCGAATTCTACTCATACTGCTTTTACCCTGTCAAGCAAGTAATGCAAAATTAAATATCAGGTTTGATTTGTTTGTATTGTTTTATGATAAAAAAACAGTATGTTAATTGAAGATATGCTTGCGCAACATCAGTACATATATACATAAGAAGTTTACATGGCCAAAGCCTCTTCCAATCTAAAAGTGTTATGAACAACATGCTATAATGGCCAAGCCAATAATCGTTGAAATCTCAGCAAAATAGCCGGCTGTAGCATATGTTGCTGCGTAAAGTGTTTTTATTTTTTATCAATAGATTAATACATGATTTAATTTTTACCCGAGGCAGCCATCCAGCCCGTCCATTTTACTTCCCCACCCAACCCGACAGAAAAGGAACAGCCTATGACAGCCCAGATTCTCGATGGTAAAGCCGTTGCTAACGAACGTCTGCTGAAACTTGCCGACAAAGTGGTCGAGCGGCGCAAACAAGGCTTGCGCCCCCCGTGTTTGGCTGTTTTGCTGGTTGGTAGTGATCCTGCCAGTGTTGTGTATGTGAACAACAAAAAAATTGCCTGTGAAAAGGCTAGTTTCGACTCCCGTTCCTACGAATTGGCAGCGTCCACTACCGAAGAAGAGCTGCTGCAACTGATTGACGAACTCAATGCCGCCCCTGATGTGGACGGTATTTTGGTGCAGCTGCCTTTGCCGGCACACATTAACAGCCAATCAGTTATCGAGCGCATCCAGCCGGATAAAGACGTGGACGGCTTCCATCCTTACAACGTTGGCCGCTTGGCCGTGAAAATGCCGCTGATACGCCCATGCACACCTAAGGGCGTGATGACCTTATTGGAAACTTACGGCGTGGAGCTGCGCGGCAAAAAAGTGGTGATTGTGGGTGCATCCAATATTGTCGGCCGCCCGCAGGCGCTGGAAATGCTGCTGGCCGGTGCCACGGTTACCGTATGCCACCGCTTCACCGTAAACTTGGAGCATGAAGTTTCTGAAGCCGATGTAGTGGTAGTGGGCGTGGGCAAACCCAAGCTGATTCAGGGCAGCTGGATTAAATCCGGCGCTGTGGTGGTGGATGTTGGCATCAACCGGTTGGCAGACGGTACGCTCTGTGGTGATGTGGATTTTGAAGCCGCCAAAGAACGCGCTTCCATGATTACCCCTGTTCCCGGCGGCGTAGGCCCGATGACCATCGCCACCCTGCTGGAAAACACCTTCTACGCAGCCACTCTGCACGACCAACCGGCAGCCTAAGCGCATATCGGGTGCACAATAAAGGGCAAACAGCTATATCGACTGTTTGCCCTTGTTTTTCTAAATGATATAACCACCAAAAGGCTACCTGAAACCCTACTGGGCAAGCCACACAATATTTCAGGTAGCCTCTCCCTCTTCACCTAAGATTTCCTGAAACGCTTGAAATAGCTCACGCTCTTCAAAACGTGCATGGCCGCGCAGGGTTTCGGCAAACATTTTCATCCAATCGGGATTGTCGAACTCGGGCGCTGCCAGCATTCGGCGCAACAGCGCATGTTCTTCCTCAAAACGCCGTTGCATGGCCGGCTGTGCCAATTTATTCCACCACGGCGCAAACAGCGCTTCCTCTTCGGCAAAATGCGCCAGCAAATCATCTTTCTGCTTGGCAAAATCGGCACGGTGATCGGCGGCAGGATCGCGCAGGATACGGGCACACATGGCCAGCGAGTGGTGGTGGTCTTGCGACAGCGGAATCAATAAGGGATGGCGTTTCATTTTTCAGGTAGCCTGATGTGGTTAAACAATGGCCGGATTATATAGCGGGCAGCGCAAAACGCCCACAAACACGCCGCCATTTCATGATAGACTGCCCGCCGTTTGCCATTCCGTTTTCCTAATTGAAATGATCCCGCACAAACTTGTTATCGCCAGCCGCGAAAGCGCCCTCGCCATGTGGCAGGCCGAACACATCCAATCCCGCCTGCGTACGCTCTATCCCGGCTGCGAAGTATCCATCCTCGGCCTCACCACCCAAGGCGACCGCATCCTCGATAAAACCCTCTCCAAAATCGGCGGCAAAGGCCTGTTTGTGAAAGAGCTCGAACAAGCCCTATCCGACGGCCGCGCCGACCTTGCCGTACACTCTATTAAAGACGTGCCGATGGTATTGCCCGAAGGCTTTGCCCTGGCCGCCATCTGCGAACGCGAAAGCCCGTTTGATGCCTTCGTTTCCAACAACTACCAGCGGCTTGAAGACCTGCCCGCCGGCGCCGTTGTCGGCACGTCCAGCCTGCGCCGCGAAGCCCAGCTACGCGCCCGTTTCCCGCAGCTTCAGGTAGCCCCTTTGCGCGGCAATGTGCAAACCCGCCTTGCCAAACTCGACCAGGGCGACTACGCCGCCATCATCCTGGCCGAAGCCGGCCTCAAACGCCTCGGCCTCACCCAGCGCATCCGCCACACCCTCTCCCCCGCCGACAGCCTGCCCGCCGCCGGCCAAGGCGCGCTCGGCATCGAAATCGCCGCGCACCGCAGCGAACTGCTACCCCTGCTCGCCCCCCTGAACCACGCCCAAACCGCCGCCTGCGTTACCGCCGAACGTGCCCTCGCCCGCGCGCTGGGCGGCAGCTGCCAAGTGCCGCTGGCCGCCTACTGCACCAAGCAAGACGGCCTGCTCACCCTGCACGGCCTGGTCGGCCATCCTGACGGCTCCGTCATCCTGAGAGAAGAAGCCCAAGCCCCGCGCGAATACGCCGATGCCCTCGGCCGCGCCGTCGCCAAGAAACTGGCCGACAACGGCGCCCAAGAGCTCATCGCCGCCGTGCTGGCCGAGCAGGCCACCTGAAAAAGTATAGTGAATTAAATTTAAACCAGTACAGCGTTGGCTCGCCTTGCCGTACTATGTGTACTGTCTGCGGCTCGCCGCCTTGTCCTGATTTTTGTTAATCCACTATAGAAATCAACCCGAACGGCATCAGGGCAGTATTTCAATAAAAGCAAAACAAATGCCCTCCAAACGTTTTCAGGTAGCCTGTGTTTGAGGCTACATGAAAACGCAATTTGCAACGAAATTATGATTTTATATGCTATTTATCTAGTATCAAACACCTCAAAGCGATTGACCACATGGTAATAGACCGCGAACAAGCCATGCGCCAACTGGCCGAACACGAAATCAGCCAACTCTCTGACGAACAAAAGCTCAATCTGGTTTTGGATTATTGGTATTTGTTTGAAGACTTTGACCTCAGCCACGAATTAAAATTCTTTCTCGCCAACCATGAAGCCGAAAGCCTAACCGAATACACCGATTTTTTCCGCCTCATCGTCCTTATTGGATTGGCGGATAAATGTAAAATATTCAACAACAAATACCTAGCCGAAGAATTAAAACGTTATACTCAAAACGAATTTCAAGTAAGCGGCAACGAAAAACAAACCTTATCCCCTTGCCCCTGCTGCTCGTTTTATTCCCTCAGTCCTCCAACGGATTACGCTGTTTGCCCGATTTGCCAATGGGAAAACGACGGCACGGCCGGCGAGCAATACTCCGCCATCAACCGCGGCACACTCAGCCGCTATCGGGAAAACTTCCTGAAAAAGCATTCAAAAAGCCCACTACAAACCAAATACATTTTGTAAACGGTTCTACACAGAGGCCGTCTGACTCTCCCCAGAAAGGCAGAAACCATGAAACCTAAATCACTCTACCGCGCCGCCCTGCTCGAATACCTCTTTTATGCCTCCTTAACCGCCGATCCTGCCGAAGCCAGCGCCGCCTACCGCACCTACCGCCAACTTGCCAGAAAAGGCTGTCCCGACGGCTGGTTCGGCCTCGGCCGCGCCCGCCAGTACGGCTACGGCGTCAAGCCAAATCCCGCCAAGGCCGAAAAATACTACCGCCGTGCCGCCAAACTCGGCCACGCCGAAGCACAGGAAGCCCTCGGCTGCCTATACGAATTTGCCGAAAAACCTGACTACCGCCGCGCCCGCAAATGGTACGCCCGCAACGCCGCCCAACGCAGCAGCGCCACCCCCGATGCAGCCTACCGCCTCGGTTACCTATATGAAAAAGGCCTCGGCGGTAAAAAAGACATCCAAATGGCCTGCCAGTTCTACCGCAAAGATGCCAAGGCTGGCCATCCCGATGCCCAACGCGCCCTCGGTTACTGCTACGAAAAAGGCCTAGGCCTGCCCGAAAACCATGCCAAAGCCCGCAAATGGTATGCCCGCGCCGCCCTGCAGGCCGATGCCACCGCCTGCAACAACCTAGGCTTCCTCTACCACAACGGCAAAGGCGTGCGCCGCAGCAAAAAACTGGCGGAGAAATGGTACAAACTCGCCGCCCGCGCGGGCAGCATCCTTGCCTTATCAAACCTCGGCGTTCTCTATGAAGACGCAGGCCGTCTGAAAAAAGCCGTCCGCTACTACCGTCGTGCTGCCGAGGCAGGCAACAAATATGCCGCCAAGCAATTGAAGCGGCTGGACAAATAAACACCGGCCGTTTTCAGACGGCCTTCTACAAAAAGGCCGTCTGAAAACAAAAAATCGGCAGGTACAGGTAGGATTTTGTCATCCGGCCTGCTCCTGCCGATTGCCGATTAAAGGGATTACAGCCGCCAGTTCAGTTTAAACATGATATTGTGCGGCATACCGTAAAAATTATAGGCACCATTGACGATTAGGTTGAATCATGCATTTACGTTTCTTTCCTGAAAATGCCACCTCGATAGAACATGCCGAAGTTATTCTCGAAAAGAATGATACCCTTGAGGACATTAAAGCATTTATGAATCAGCATCAATGCTTCAAACTATTCGTGTCGGGAGCCTTTGGATTCGATCAAGATAAATTACCGTTTGACGAACCGGCAGATTTTATTGAAGCCATCACCATCCAATGCAGTAAGATTCGAGATTTAACTCCGCTTTACTTTTTGAAAAATATCAAGAAAATCTGCTTAGAAGGAAATCCGGATATAAAAGGCGGATTGGATTTGCATCAGTTTCAGCATTTGGAGCGTGTGGATTTTTATGACAGCATAAAGAACATTACCGGCTTATTTGATCATAAAAATCTGAAAGCCGTTTATATTGAACCTAAGAAATTAAAATGCTTAAGCATTGAGGAAGAAAATCATACTATCGAACATCTTGGCTTGAGCAACAGCCATATTGCCGATATTGCTGATATACAAAAGTTGCCTGCACTTAAAAGCATTGAATTGGCATATTTGCCCAAAATAACCAATATTTCCTTCTTACTCCGCTGCAAGCAAATCAGTGAAATTCAAATCTGTTCATGCAAAAAGATTGAAAACTTAATCGAGACCTTGTCAAAGTTAGACAGCCTCACTTCCATTACGCTATGGAATCAAGGAAATATTGATACCATTCAGCCTTTTCGCTGTTTAAGCAAGCTACAAATAGTCAGGTTGTGGGAAGCAACAAAAATTCTTGATGGGAAAGTCAGTTTTCTTGATCAAATGCCTGATATGCAGCATTTGGAGATCAAAAGCTATGCTCATTACGATAAATAGCAGGTTAATTTAACCTCCGCCACTTTATTGCCTTGCAGGCTACCTGAAATGCTATCGGGGTAGGGTTTATGTTTATGCCTTTATTTCCTAAAATTGCAAAGGCTACCTGAAAATCGCCAAACTCTTTTGAGTTTGAGCTTTCAGGTAGCCTTTGTTATGCGCTAGGCGACTTGGATAGTTGTTGGATAGATTCAAACTCGCAAACAGCCGTCGTCCATAGTGAGCACGCGGTCGAAGCGTTTGGCCAGCTGCTCGTCGTGGGTGACCACGATGAGGGCGGTACCCAGCTCGCGTTTGAGTTCCAGCATCATTTCCAGCGCGTGGGTAGCGTTTTTACGGTCGAGGTTGCCGGTGGGCTCGTCGGCCAGCAGGCAGTCGGGCTTGGTTACCAGGGCGCGGGCGATGGCGGCACGTTGGCGTTCGCCACCGGAGAGTTCGCTTGGGCGGTGGGTCATGCGGCTGCCCAGGCCGACTTTTTCTAAAATTTCGGCAGCGGCCGCTTGTGCTTCGGCCCGGCTTTTGCGTGCCACCAACAGCGGCATCATCACGTTTTCCAGCGCGGAAAACTCGGGTAGCAGGTGGTGGAATTGGTAGACGAAGCCCAAATGGCGGTTGCGCAACTGGCCGATGGCCACCTGGGAGAGGCTGTTTAGGCCCTGGCCTTGGATTTTCACTTCGCCGCTGGTGGGCTTGTCCAGCCCGCCGAGGATGTGCAGCAGGGTGGATTTGCCGCTGCCAGAGGCGCCGATGATGCCGATGCCTTCGCCTGAGGCTACCTGAAAATCGATATTGCGCAGCACTTCCACTTTGAGGCTGCCGTCGTCGTAGGTTTTGCCAACGTTTTGGCATTGGATAACGGCTTCTTTATTCATAGCGCAAGGCCTCTGCGGGTTGGGTTTTGGATGCGCGCCAGCTGGGCAGCAGGGTGGCCACGAAGGAGAGGCCGAGGGAAATAGCAACAATCGCCAGCACGTCGGACAGCTTCACTTGCGAGGGCATGTAATCGATGAAATAGATGGCGGAAGTAACCAGCTTGCGGCCGGCCATTTGCTCGATGGCGGAAACGATAGCGCCCACGTTCAGCGCTACGGTTACGCCCAGCACTACGCCGATGGCGGTACCGACTACGCCCAAGAGCGTACCCTGTACCAGGAAAATCTTCATAATACCGCGTGGAGGCAGGCCGAGGGTGCGCAAAATGGCAATGGCGGCCTGCTTTTCGGTTACGGTCATGATGAGGGTGGAAATCAGGTTGATGGAGGCGACAAGGCTGATGAAGAACATGATGACGAACATCATCTTTTTCTCGACTTCCACGGCTTGGAAGTAGTCGCGGTTTTGGTAGGTCCAATCGAAGGCAGCGATACGGTTGCGCTGCTCGGCGGGCACGATGGTGGCGGTTACGTCGGGTGCGGTTTCCGGCTGAGAAAGGCGCAGCTGAATGCTAACATCGCCATCCCCGGCGCGATACAGGGTTTTGGCGTCTTCAATATGGATGATAGACAAGCTGTTATCTACAGCAAAAATGCCGGTGGAAACGGTGGAAGCCACAGTGAATTGCTTCATGCGCGGCACCATGCCCACCGGCGTAACGTTGCCTTCGGGCGAAATCAGAGTAACTTTTTCGCCCGGCTGCACGCCTAAGCGGTCGGCAATATCTTTGCCTAAAATCATTTCAAACTGGCCGGGTTTGAGCTGCTGATACAGCTCATTGGGCAGCTTTTCGCCGTATTCTGACACTTTCGGTTCTTCAGCCGGGTCGATCCCCTTTACCTGCACGCCCTGCACCTCGCCGGAATTGGCCAGCAGCGCCTGCCCGCTCACATAAGGTGCTACACCCAGCACGCGCGGGTTGGCTTGGGCGATTTTGGCCAGGCCCTGCCAAGTGTCACCCGGATCGGCCTGTAGATAGCTCATCTGCATGTGGGGGGTAACTTGCAGCAGCTGGCCGCGAATTTCTTTTTGAAAACCATTCATTACGGAAAGCACCACAATCAGCGCGGTTACGCCGGTGGCAATGCCGAGAATCGAGATGATGCTGATAACAGACATCAACCCGTTGCGTTTTTTGGCGCGCATATAGCGCAGGCCGATCCAAGTTTCTAAGGAAAGCATAGTGGAATGGGCTCCGCAGTCTGCCGAAGCAGGCTGCAATCGTGGGATTGGCGGGGTTTCAGGTAGCCTTTATCCGGCTAAAAATCACTTCATGCAGCATCAGTTCGCTTCATTTGCAAAATATGCTTCAGCAGTGTATTTGATACGGCAGCAAGGCACATACTACGCAAACTTGGGCAAGCATTAGATTTGCAAAAAGCGGCGCACAGTATACAGGCTCTTTGCCGGGCAGGGCATTGGTATTACGCGCATTTGCCCTATTTAACGGCAGATGTGCCCTTAGTGGGGCAGATATAGAAAACTGCATTCTCTGCCAAGCAGAAAATGCAGTCTGGGTAGAAAGTGTGGCTGAAGGATTATTTCAGCTTGGTTTCTTTGTAAACCACGTGCTTGCGGGCAACCGGATCGAATTTTTTGATTTCGAATTTGCCGGGGGTAGTCCGCTTGTTTTTGGTGGTAGTGTAGAAATGGCCGGTGCCGGCGCTGGATTCCAGCTTGATTTTATCGCGCATGACTCTAATTCCTTAAATAATGTGATTAGGCTTCGCCGCGTGCGCGCAGATCGGCCAGAACGGCATCAATGCCAACTTTGTCAATCAGACGCAAAGCCGCGTTGGAAACGCGCAAGCGCACCCAGCGGTTTTCGCTCTCAACCCAAAAACGGCGCGATTGCAGGTTCGGCAAAAAACGGCGCTTGGTTTTGTTGTTGGCGTGCGATACGTTGTTACCGGACATCGGCCGCTTTCCGGTTACTTTGCAAACTCGTGCCATGGTTAATTCTCCAAACTTCAAAAAATATTAGATAGAAACGAAACTTGCTTTATACCATAGAAAGCATTTCCGGTTCAAGTTTTATCGCGATGAAATTGGCGGATGTGCTGCTGGATACAACATCTTGCGGGCACCCCATCCTAAAGAGGTATAGTTAATCCTTCAGTTTATTGTTTCAAAAAACATTTGCTTTTGCTCGGTACGTTAATTTTCAGGTAGCCTTAATCGTGGGGCAATTATTTATCTTATGCAGTGGACGGCACTGGGCGCAACCCAGCCGGTATTGACACCAAAATAACGGTTGTAGTGATTAGGTTTACCACGCCATCTGACCAGCGTCCAGTTTTTACCATGATCATCGGGGCTGCGTTCAAACAGGGTAACATTTAGGTTAGCAGGCAGACTGCCTAAAATACGGCCGCCAGGCGTTTCACGTACTGGGGCAGCAGCGGCAATGCGGCAGCTTTCTGCATGGGTGGCAGCGGAAACTAGCGCAAACAGAACGAACAAGCTAAGGTGTTTCATTTTGAATCTCCCATGGTCAAGGACAATTAGGATACCTGAAAAATAGCCTATCTGGGTAGGTAATTAGTTAGATGCCCTGTTGTAACAAAGCAGAATTGAGGTAACTCTTGTTTTTCGCGGACGCAGCTTTGCAGATGCAGACGATCGTCTAATATTTCACTTTTCAATCATATAACTATAACGAAATTATAATTGAATTGGCTTGACATAAGGCCGAAAGGTAACCGTACTGAAGTAAAGCAAGACAACTCAATGCTGTAGCTGAATCTAAGTTAATTCGCTATAACACATACTTAAGACTCAACCAAACACTAAATTTAAAGGCAACACAATGGACAAATCAACTGCCGGCGTGAGCAAATTCCTCAGTTATATCCTGCGCCACCATCCCGAAGCCATCGGTTTGACGCTGGATGGTGAAGGCTGGGCAGATGTGGATGAGCTATTAACCCAGGCGGCGGCACACGGGCGCAATATCAGCCTGCCGCTATTGCATGAGGTGGTGGCTACCAATAATAAAAAACGGTTTACGCTGTCTGCCGATGGCGGCAAAATCCGTGCCGAGCAAGGGCATTCCACGGCACAAGTGGATATTGCCTACACCGAAACCGAGCCGCCGGAAATCCTGTATCACGGCACGGCGCAGCGTTTTGCCGAAGCTATTGAAGAGCAAGGCTTGTTGCCGGGCAGCCGGCATTATGTGCACTTGTCGGGCGATGTGGAGACGGCTGTGTCGGTGGGTAGCCGCCACGGCAAGCCGTTGGTGTTGGAAGTTCAGGCCGGGCTGATGCGTCAGCAGGGTTTTGTGTTTTATTTAACAGCCAATAAAGTGTGGCTGATTAAAGAAGTGCCGTCACAGTTTTTACGGCGAATGTAAGAGGCTACCTGAAAAATTTCTACTGCTCAGGCAGGCTTTCAGGTAGCCTGTTAGCTATGGATTAACAGGGCTCCCTGAAGGTACAAACTTTAACCTAGAGCAAACATTTGGCCGACAATATTCTTGAATAATCTAAGGCGTGCCATTTCGCTGTTGAGTAAAACCTTTGTTAAAATCCGCCATTTCCGCCGCACGAGCAAACAATCTACTTGCCACTTACGCCTTGTGGCTTTACAGTTCAGCCTGTGCGAAATGGCACGTTTTTCCGGAGTAACCCATGCAACAAATAAAAAACCAAGAATGGCTGCTGGTAGACGGCGGCAATCTTGAAGTGAGTGTAACCCGCGAAGCAGATGCCGTGGAAGAAGCGCAGCGCTTACGTTTCGACATCTTTGGCCGTGAGATGGGCGCCGGTATACACGGTGAAGACGGCCGCGATATCGACCGTTATGATGAATTCTGCCGCCATCTGATTGTGCGCGACAAAACCAGCGGCCGCATCATCGGCACCTACCGCTTGATCACCGAAGAAGCGGCCCAAGCTGCCGGCGGCTGGTATTCCGATTCGGAATTCGACCTCTCCCGCATTCGCCATATCCTGCCCAAAACTGTGGAGCTGGGGCGTGCCTGCGTACACAAAGACTACCGTACTGGTGGCACGATTTCGCTGCTGTGGATGGGTTTGATCAGTTTCATGCAAGCACATGGTCTGGAATACATGATCGGCTGTGGTAGCGTGCATGTGGACGACGGCGGACACTATGCCGCCAGTCTGTTTAACCAGCTCAAACAAACCCATTACTCGCCCGAGGAATATCGCGTATTCCCGAAAGTGCCGCTGCCGTTGAATGAACTGCGGCAGGATTTGGAAGTGGAAGCACCGCCTCTGATGAAGGGCTATCTGCGCGCCGGCGTATGGATTTGCGGCGAGCCGCATTGGGATAAGGATTTCGGCAGTGCCGATATGCTGGTGATGATGCCGATGGCCAATATCCATCCGCGTTATGCCAAACATTTTGTTAAATAAATCAGAAGACAAGGTTAGCTGATGCGTAGGCTCAGACTGATTGTCAGGCTATTTGGGGTGGCTGCCGTTTTGTTGTGGGGCTGCCTTCAGGTAGCCTTGTTTTTCGGCCGTGAAGATAAGGCCAAACGCCAATGGCGGATTCAACGCTGGTCGCGCCAGTGCATGAAAGTGTTTGGTACCAAGCTGACCGTGCACGGAGCGGAACGTTTTTTCGCCGAAGGTGGCCAGTTTATGGTGGGCAACCACATCTCCTGGCTGGATATTTTTCTCATCAACTCCGTGCAGGCTGTACGCTTTGTAGCCAAGCAAGAAGTGCGCGACTGGCCGGTAATCGGCTGGCTGGTGGCGCGAGTCGATACAGTATTCATCAAACGCGGCAACCGCCAATCATCACAGCAGGTGATGGATGTGCTGTTGCAGATTTTGTCGGAAAAGGATTACGCGGTTGTATTCCCCGAAGGAACAAGCACCGACGGGCGGGGCATCAAGCCATTTAAGAGCGGGCTATTCGATACCGCCATCATCGGCCAATATCCGGTGTGGCCGGTGTTGGTGTACTATCCAAATGAAGACGGCAGTCCGAACACGGATATGGCCTATTGCGGCGAAATCAGCTTGTGGGAATCGTTCTGCCGCATCCTGCCGCAAAAGCGCAGCGAAGGCGTGCTGTATTTTCTGGAACCGATTTCGCCGGAAGGCAAAACGCGGCAAGAGCTATGCGCCGCCGCCCAGGCGCAAATTGCGGCCAAGATGGGCGAACTGCGCGGCCTGCCACCCGAGAGCGTGGTGGAAGAAAAGGGTGCCGTGTTTGAGCGGACTTAATCTGTTGTGATGATTGTTGAGCCGTCCCGTTTGTTGGGACGGCTTTTTGTTTGATGGGTGGATTTGATTGGTGGCGGTATCCATTGTTTTGCATACTAGCTGGTGAGAGCTGTAGGCAGTACAGAAATATGGCGAGATGAGTTTCTATTGGAATGGCGATAAAACCTTTTCAGGTAGCCTTGGTAAGGCGATATGGAGGCTACCTGAAAACGGATGCAAGCCAAATACGAACCGGCTGCCTGACGAGTTCGGGCAGCCGGTGTTTATGTGTGGATTACTTGAAGAAGTTGTCCATGCCGGGGGGTAGGCCGAGGCCTTGGGTGAATTGCGACATATGCTGTTGGGCGGCGGCTTCTACTTTGCGGGTAGCATCGTTGAAGGCGGCGGCAATCAGGTCTTCCAGCATTTCTTTGTCGGAAGCGGCATCGGCGGCGAGGCTGTCGTCGATGTGCACGCGTTTAACGGCGTGGTGGCAGCTGAGGGTGATTTTCACCATGCCGCCGCCGGCTTCGCCTTCCACGGTGATGTTGGCCAATTCGGCCTGTGCCTGTTTCATTTTTTCCTGCATTTTTTGTGCCTGTTGCATCAGGTTGCCGAGGCCGGCTTTGTTGAACATGAGTGTGCTCCTATTTAAAGAGTGGGTGGGAATAAAAAAGTGCGGGAGCAGCCTTAGGTTTGGCTGTTTCCCTGCAATACAAGGCTTTCAGGCAGCCAGCGGGCGCCGAATAGATTGAGGATATCTTGCGCGGCGGAGTCTTGCTCCAGCAGGCTTTGTGCTTGATCGCGGGCAGCCTGGCGCAGGCGCTGTTGGCGCATGGCGGGAGTTTCGGCGGCGTTGCCGTCGGCCGGCCAATCGATGGTGCGGATGCTGACGGGATGGCCATAGGCGGCAGCCAGGTGCTGCTCAATGCGCTGGATGTGTTCGCGGCTGATGCTGACTTGCCCGGCTTCGGCCACGGCAAGGGTGAGCAGGTGTTGCTGCGGGTCGTAGCCGAGGCAGGCGGTGTGCTGGGCGCTCATTTGGGCGGCACCGATTTTGGGGGCGATGGCGGCGACGATGTGCGGCCAGGTGTCGGCATCGGGCAGGGGCAGGGCAGCCGTGCCGGTGTGTTCCGGGGTTTCGGCAGCGGCCGATTGGGCTTCGGTTTGCCCGTTTGGGCTCTGTAAAAATCCGCTTTGTTCGGTTTCAGGTAGTCTTTCGCTGCCTAATCCGGATTCGTTTCGGGATGCGGCATCATGTTTGTGCTGGGGCAGGCTGTCATTTTGGTTTCGGCTATGCGGAAACTCGTTTGCGGGGTTTTGGCTGGGCTCGGTTTCAGCTAGCCCTGAGCTTGGGGGGCTGTCGGGCTGCCGGGTTTCAAAACCGGCGGGCGGCGGGGCATCGTCCCACGGCGGGTTGCTTTCGAAGGCGGTAGGGACGGCTTCTGTCTGAGTAGGTTGCGGCTCGCTAGGGTAGGGGCGGCCGGGTTCGGCCAAACCGGGCGCAGGGTTGCCGGATGCGTTTGGGTTGGGCGAAAGCTCGTGCCGGCTGTTTGGACTGCCTGAAATATTTTCAGGTAGCCTTTCGGTATGGCGGGCAGCGGTGGCAGTTGCTTGCGGCAGGGGGTTGTTTTGCGAAAGCCTGCCGTTGTTGTTTGGGCTACCTGAAAAGCTGCCGTGTTCATTTTGGCTGTTATGCCCGCTTTCAGGTAGCCTTGGTTCGGCTTGGGCGGGAGGGGCTTCTGCTATATGGTTTTCAGCCAGTCTGGGGGGCTTATCCGGCTGCGGTGTGGCAGCCGGACGGGGCTTTGGGGCGGGGTCGTGCAGTTCGCTGCCGCTGATTTGGCTGCCTTCGGGCAGTTCGGCTGCGGCCAGGGGGGCGAATGCGAGCAGGCGCAGCAGGGTCATAACGAAGCCGGCGTATTCGTCGGGCGCGAGCGGCAGGTCTTGCTTGCCGTGGATAACACATTGGTAATACAGCTGGATTTGTTCGTCGCCCAGTTGGCCGGCGAGCTGTTGCAGGGTATCGCGCTCGGGGTCGTCTGCGGGCACGGCGGCGGGGATGGTTTTGATGAGGGCGAGCTTTTGCAACAGGAGGGCGAGCTCGCTCAAGGCGCTGTCGAAACCGATGGCGCGGCCGGCCATTTCCTGTGCGGTGGCGAGCAGGACGGCGCCGTCTTGGTTGGCGGCGGCTTGCAGTAGGGAATAAAGGTAGTGTTGGTCGACGGCGCCGATCATTTGGCGCACGTCGGCTTCGGTTACGCTGCCAGAACCCATGGCGATGGCTTGGTCGAGCAGGCTGAGCGCGTCGCGCATGGAGCCGGCGGCGGCACGGCCGAGCAGGGCGAGGGCGGGGGCTTCGTAGGGGATTTGTTCGCTGGTCAGAACGTGCGCAAGGTGCTGCGATACCTGCTGGGCGGTCATGTTGCGCAGCACGAATTGCAGGCAGCGGCTGAGCACGGTAACGGGCACTTTGTGCGGGTCGGTGGTGGCCAGGATGAATTTGACGTGTTCGGGCGGCTCTTCCAGCGTTTTGAGCATGGCGTTGAACGCGCTTTTGGAGAGCATGTGCACTTCGTCGATGATATAGACTTTGTATTTGCCGGCGGTGGGAGCGTATTGGGCGTTTTCCAGCACTTCGCGGATGTTGTCGATGCCGGTGTTGGAGGCGGCGTCGATTTCCAGCAGATCCACAAACCGCCCGGCGTCGATGTCGCGGCAGGATTGGCATTGTCCGCAAGGCTCGCCTTCGTGCGGGGTTTCGCAGTTGAGGCTTTTGGCGAGGATGCGGGCGATGGTAGTTTTGCCCACGCCCCTCGTGCCGGTAAGCAGATAGGCGTGGTGCAGGCGGCCTTTGCCCAGGGCGTTTTGCAGGGCTTTGACAACGTGTTCCTGCCCGACTAAATCGGCAAAGGTTTTGGGGCGCCACTTGCGGGCGAGAACTTGGTAGGCCATGTGGGATGCTTTGATGGGGTTGTTCGGGCGCACGGATGCGCGGGGGCGCGCATGGTGGTGCTAAAGGTGGTATTTTAGCATTATCGCCGCTATTCTTGGGGGAGGGAAAAAGCAAACAGGCTACCTGAAAACTGGATTTCAGGTAGCCTGCCTGTTTGGCCGGGCGGGGCTTATTTGTTGTTGGCGCGGTAGTATGCCCATTCCTCCACTTCTTTGCCGTCTGGCAGGATGCACACGCCGTATTCGCTGCCGTCTTGGTTTTTGCGGATTTCAGACTTGCCGCCTTGCTGCACGCAGTATGCGCTGGCGGGGTTGGGCGTGCCGATGGCGGGCGCTTGGGCGTCGGCTTGGGCGGAAGTGGTGTGGCTGCCGGCGCAGGCGGCCAAGCCGAGGGCGGCCATCAGGGGGAAGAAACGTTTCATGGGTTATCCTTTTTGGGTGTGGTGAATAAATTTTCAGGTAGCCTTTATCCGGTTTTATAGTGAATTAACAAAAACCAGTACAGCGTTGGCTCGCCTTGCCGTACTATTTGTACTGTCTGCGGCTCGCCGCCTTGTCCTGATTTAAATTTAATCCACTATAGCTTGCTCTGATAAAGGTTACCTGAAAGATAACAGACAAACGGGAGGTAGAACGTTAATCCGAGTTCGGTCAGGTAAAAGCGCGGTGTGTTACAGCTTAACCTTGCGCACGGCGCGGCAGCACTGGCGATACCAGCGTTTTTGCGCGGCTTTCGGGGGCAGGCCGTCATCGGCGTAGTTCCAGCGTTCGTATTGCGCCAGCAGGCTTTCCAGCTCGGGGCTGAGGCATTCCTGCTCACGCAGGATGTTGGCGGTTTCGGCGGGGCCGAGGGCGGCGGGGTCGATGCCTTCCACGTCGAGCAGGCGTTCTTTGATGCGGGCAAAGCCTTCTTCCAACAGGTTGGCATAGCGCCGGCTGCTGCGCCGCCACCACAGCCACAGCGGAATCAGGGCTAGGGTGCCGCCGATGAGCAGGAATACGAGCAGGCTCAATAGGTTGAAGCCGCCCAAGCCCAGGCTGCGGAACAGGCTTTGCTGCGAGCTGCTGTCGTAGTTCACCACCCATTCCTGCCAGTAAAACTGGCCTTCGGCGCTAAGTTTGCTCCACCACTGCCAATTGCCGCTGCCGGCCACCAGCTCTTGCTCGCCGCCCTCCAGCGCGGAGGAGAGACCCTGTTCAATGCGGTTGCTGCTCACGGCGGCGGTGGGATCGACGCGCAGCCAGGCTTCTTCTTCGGGCAGCCACACTTCGGCCCAGGCATGGGCATCTTTGCCGCGCACCTGCCAGAAGCCGCCATCAGGATTGTATTCGCCGCCCTGATAGCCGGTAACCACGCGGGCGGGCACGCCGGCGGCGCGCATGATGACCACAAAGCTTTCGGCGTAGTGTTCGCAGAAGCCGCGGCGGCTGTCGAACACGAAGTTGTCGATGCGGTCGGGGCTGCGGTCGAGCGGGGGATTGAGGGTGTAGGCGAAGGATTGGTTGCGGTAGTAGGCCAGGGTGCGGTTGACGAAATCGACGGTGTTGGCAGATTGGCCGCGCAGTTGGCGGGCGAGCGAGCGGATGCGCTGGTTGCTGTAGCCGGGCAGGCGGCTCAGCTGGCGCTGGCGAGAGGGGGAAAGTTTTTCAGGTAGCCTGTTGCCGATGGCAGCCTGCAAGGAAAATCGGCGTAAACCATCATGGCTGCGTACGCGCACGGTGTGGCCTTGAGCAAAATGCATTTTGCTGCGCGAATTGGCAGCACTGGAATTGATGAATGGATAATCCAACGCGGGGATACGGCCTCGTTCATCGCGCATAATAATGCTGTAGGACACGATGGATTGGGTAAGCTCGGTGGTGGCGTTGCTTTCAATAAAATCATCATCGGCACGCCATTGTTCGCCGTCAAATTGGCTCATGGTGATGGCACGCCAATAGAGGTCGGCTGGATTTGGGGTGTAGCCCTCGTCGAAAGTAGCATTGAAAGCCAGCTCGTTGCTTTGCACCAAATTGCTGATGCTGCCCGGCTGCATGGTATCGGACAGACCGGTTTGGGCTTGGCCCGGCTTTGGCGGCTGCGGAATGCGCCACAGCGGTTCGCTCATGCGCGGCACAGCGATAAATAATACGGCGGCCAGCGGCAGGGTGAGCAGCAGGGCGGTAACGGCGTGGCGGGCGGCCAGGCGCAGCGGCATATTGAAGAGGGCGATGCAGGTGGCGGTGCCGAACAGGCCGGCCAACAGCCACAGGCCGATGAACATGCCTTGGTTGAGCAGCACAGTGGCACCCATCAGGAACACCATGGCGGTAAGCAGCATATGCCAATCGCGCAATACGCGGCTTTCATAGGTTTTCAGCAGCACCAGCAGCAGAAGCAGCGCGCTGCCGCCCTCGCTGCCGAGAAACGTGCCCAACTGCGAAAACACGAAGCCAAACACGGCCAGGCCGCCGATGGCAGTGGCCCAAGCGGGCAGGCCGCGGCTGCCGATAAGTGTGAGCCCGAGTTGGATCAGCCACAGCACGCCGAAGACGATAATGACACCCACAGGCAGGGCAAAAGCCAGCGGCAGGGTGATCCATAGCAGCAGCAATAGAACGCCCAAACGCGGCAGGCGTTCGGGCGGTCGGTCGATGTATTCGGGGTTGAAAACGAGCATGGTGGTTGGGGTTGGATGGCGGCTTGGTTGTTTGATTTGCAGAAACTTGGTTTGCTTGGGCAAACTTCGTTTCAGGTAGCCTTTTTATCAGATGGTGTGTTTTGTGCGCCTGTAGCCGCCAGCCTGTGTTCAACCGGTAATCAGATTGGGCAGGCTGTGGCTCAGTTGCAGCGAATTGCCGATTATACCCAAATCCGCATCGGCAAAGCAGGCGTTTTCCAAAATCAGCCCGCCCTCAGGGCGCGAGGCGTGCAGGCTCATGCGCATTTGCGCGGGGGTGAAGGGTAATCCGTGTTTGCGGGCGTATTCGGCAGCGCGGCGGTTGGCGGTTTGCAGCATCGGAATCAGCGTGATGTCTAAATGAAACACGCGCACGCCCAACACCAAAATACGGGCGGCAAACCAATCGGCTTCTTCCGTGAACACTTCCGGGCTGTGTTGCTCAAAATTGTGCCGCTCGGCAGCAATCAGGCAGGCCAGGGAGCGGATTTGCGGCAGCAGGGCTTCGCACAGCATGAAATCTTGCTGCTGCGGCGTATCGGCCTGCAAATCGGCACGGTGCTGGTTGCCGTCCACGGCCAAATACCAGCGCTGCAGCTCGGTGCGGGGCTGGGCGGGGGGAAGCTGGCGGAGTTGGCGGGCTAGGGCAGACATTTTATGTTCCTGTTCGGCTTGGCGGTTCATGGGAGGGGTTTCCGTGGGTGAGCGGCCTTGCCGGAGCAAATAAAAAACCGCTCGGGGTTTCCGGGCGGTAGCTTTTCTTTCGGCTGGTGTGGCGCAAATTAGGCGCGCAGCAAAAGATACCGCTCGGCTGGGCGGTACCAATAAAACGGGGCGAAAGAGAAGTTTTGCGTATTCATGGAGAGGGAGTGTAAATGGAGTAGAGTAGGCTGTCAAGTGCCCGATGGTGGCGGGATTGGCGTTTTCAGGTAGCCTTGCTACTTGGGAACCGCTGGTTTGAAAACTGTAAAAATAATATTGAAGACAGTATGTTGGAGTAAAACCGGGTTAAACGGTTTCGAAATTGCTTGTTCCGCTGCTATCATGCCCAGCTTTGTGGATACCGCACGGGCATTCCGAATTCTGTTCCAAATCAGCCGGGCTTGATCAGGTTTGGCTGGCTGTAGGAGAAAAAAGTTGAAATATTCAAATTTATTGTGGCTGCTGCCGCTTTTGGCGCTGGCCGGTTGCGTTTCGCCGGAAGCGGCGGGTATCCGCCGGCAACAGTCGAATATCAATTATGATGACGATGTGAAAATCGGCAGTTCGCGCATGGCCTACGGCTTCCGCAGCCAGCCTACACGCGGCAGGCCGGAGGTGGAAGTGCAGAGCAACAAAGCGCCGGGCGAGGCAGCGCAATGCCTGCAACAACAGCTGCAAACCCGTTTGCGTTTACCGGAAAACTTTATCCAAGTGCGCAGCTACACTAATTCGGCCTACACTGTGGCGCTGCACAACCCTTTCACGAATAAAGATGGCGTGGTGATGGATGTGCGCCAACGCGGCGTGAGAAGCTCGGAGATTAAACTGTATGCCAACGGCACCACGCTTTCGCGCGTTTGGCGCAGCATACCGACGGCGTGCAAGTAGCCGAGCGTTTGCCAAGACATTATAATGGCAACGTTTTAATCCGACTAATCACACAGGCAGACGAAACATGAAAAAATATTTACTGGCTTTGCTGCTGGCCTTGAGCAGCACCGCTTGGGCGTACCGCTTCCCTATCGACAGCATGGAAGTGGCCGTGCTGAAATCTGCTTCTTTCCCGCAGGTTACGCTCACTACCGACGGCTTTTCCTGGCTGCGCACCCTGACTTTGGGCTGGCTGGATGATGGCGCGAAAACTGTGGACATGGTGCAGGGAGTGCGTATTAAAGACGAGAATAACCGCTTCATTACCCATGGCCAGCTGCAAAACTACACCGGCCGCATCGTGGCTCTGCGCCGCAACGGGGTGGGCAATATCGTGGAAATGTGGATACTGACCCCGCAGGAAAACGAAGCATTCAAAGAACGTGCTGCCTTACTGCAAAACCAGCAGCGTTAAGGCTGGATGAAAAATGAAACCTCCTGCTGCCCGAATGGGGCGGCGGGAGGTTTTGGTTTGAATGGAGTTGAGATTTTGCTTTCAGGTAGCCTTTGGGAAGAGGCTACTTGAAAAATTGAAGGCATTGTTTTTGCTTGTTCAGGTTTCGTATTTCAGGCGTTTGATAGATAACTTCTCCACTATGATTTATGATGTTACGAAATTTAGGTAAAAGGGAAAATGATGGCTGCACTGGGAATGTTGCTTGTATTGTTTGGTGTGTTTTGTTTGGTTTGTATCGCACTTGGTGTTGTAATCGGTTGCTTGTACGGTATTTTTGAATGCTTGTGGATGATGGGATGGTTACCTAAGAGTTGGTGGGGTTTAAAACGCGGTAATCACCCTTGAGTTGTTGAGGAGGCAGCCCGTCTAAAACTTAGACGGGCTGTTTCTTGCTGAATCGGTAAATGCTATGTTTGGCAACTGCCACTCCCGTTATACACATCAAACCGGGTTGATTTGCCCGTGTATTGGTAATCTGGCTTGCGGCCGCACAGGAAATCGCCCAGACGCGGGCGTTTGACCACCACGCGGGCAGTGGCTGTGGCGAGGGCGGCATCGAGCAGGGCAGCATCGTTTTGCGCGGTGCCGACCAGCTCGTGGAAAAAAGCCATTTCTTTTTTTACCGCTGCCGATTTGCGCCGTTCGGGGTACATCGGATCGAGATACACCACTTGCGGGCGGCCGATTTCGGCTGCCAGGCGCGGCATATATTCGGCAGCATCGGCGTGGTGCAGGGTAAGGCGGGAAGCGGTTTCGGCAGTATCGGGGTGGAGCAGAGCTCGTGCGAGGCCGTCGGCCAAGAAGCAGTATACGGCGGGATGCCGCTCGAAAATATGCACGTTCAGCCCCAAACCGGCCAAAACAAAACTATCGCGGCCGAGCCCGCCGGTGGCATCCCATACAGTGGGCTGTTTGCTGCGGCCGACGGCTTTGGCCAGCAATTCGCCGCCGCCGTGCAGCCGCCTGTGCTGCGCCGCGCCGGCAGTGAAATCTACCCAAACGCTGCCTTTGTTGCCCGCGCGGTGCAATACGATGCCGTGTTCTTCAGCGGCCAGGTAGAGGCCGGAAGCAGGTGGGGTATTGGAGACAGTCAATGCGGGATGGCGGGCGTAGTCGGGCAGGGTGTGTGGGGTGTGGGTGATGAGTGGGATGGGGTGCATGGTGGCTTATTGTCTTGTGTGAGGAGGTAAGAGTTTCAGTTGTAGCGGTGAGTGTGTTTGTTAGAACAATGAGGCAAAACAGGCAAGCGCAAAACCTACTCCTGTCATCAGAAACCCTCGCCAAAATGCGCCTTTATTGCTGCCTTCCCAATCATGCTGGGTGATCAACAGCCAGAAAAAGCCGAGAGACCAGGCACACATCCCGATAAGATAAATAAACAGCGCGTCTGTGTTGGATTGCAGGAATACCCACCATAGCGCCATATTGGCACTGAGTGAAATGCCTGAGGTCAGATAGGGTTTGAATTCTTTCCATTTGAGGCCGAACACGTACACAACTAGCGTGGGCAGCATCAATAAGAGAAACAGGCTCAAACCATACCAATCGGCATAAACCATAAACAATACCAGCATCGGCACATAGAACAGTGCGGCGAGCAAGCCGTCCAGTGTGCGAGGATTCGGTTTTTTCCACATTGGCTTCTCCTTGTGTCTGGATTTTGACTTTCAGGTAGCCTTATCTGCAGGCTGGTGATTGCCTAAAAAGATAGCGGTTATTTTACTCCTTTGGATTGGAGCCTGAATGGGAACGAGTACTGGGAGCTTCGAAGGTTCGGTTATAAATATGTTTTTATATTTATGTGGATAAACTTTCAGGTAGCCTCAAAGGCTACCTGAAAGTTTATTGCTTCATTTCAGTCAAGTTATGCGGCTACTCGATTTCCAAGCGTTCCATCCGGTAGCGCATGGATCGGAAGCTGATGCCGAGCAGTTTGGCGGCCTGGGTGCGGTTGTAGCGGGTTTTTTGCAGGGCTTGCTCGATAATCAGCCGCTCTACGTCGTCTAGATAGTCCTGCACTTGGGTGCGGCCGAGGACGAAACCGGGCAGGTTGTCGAGCTGGCCGCTGTTTTCTGGAGCGGTTGTTTCGGCGGTGTCGGCGCTGCTGCTGTTTTGGCTGACGGCGGCGATGGCGCTGCCCCAGTCATCGTCTTCATCCAATAGCGGGGAGCTGGAGAGCTGGAGGTCGGCGGCATCGATGGTGTTGTTGGCGGCCAGGGCGACGGCGCGTTCGAGGATGTTTTCCAGCTCGCGGAAATTGCCGGGATAGCTGTATTGCAAGAGGGCTTGTTTGGCGGGCTGGGTGAGGGTGTAGTCGCCGCCTTGGCGGTGTTTGCGCAAGAGCTGGGTGATGAGCTGGGGCAGGTCTTCGCGCATTTCGCGCAGGGGCGGCATAGTGAGGGAGACGACGTTTAGGCGGTAGAACAAGTCTTGCCGGAATGCGCCCTTGGCCACGAGGCCGGCGAGGTCTTTATGCGTGGCGGAGATGATGCGCACGTCTACTTTCACTTCTTGCGCGTCGCCGATGCGGCGCACGGCTTTTTCCTGAATGGCGCGCAGGAGCTTCACCTGCATATGCAGGGGCAGGTCGGCCACTTCGTCGAGGAAGAGGGTACCGCCGTGGGCATGTTGGAAGAAGCCGAGGCGGTCTTGGTCGGCGCCGGTGAAGCTGCCTTTTTTGTAGCCGAAGAATTCGCTTTCCATCAGGTTTTCGGGGATAGCACCGCAGTTTACAGCCACAAAGGGGCGGTCGCGCCGCTCGGAGAGCTCGTGGATACTGCGCGCGGCCTGTTCCTTACCGGAACCGGATTCGCCGGCGATATACACGGGCACGGTGGTGCGGGCGAGTTTGCGGATCATCTGCCGGGCTTCTTCGATTTGCGGGGAGCGGCCGATGAGGCGGGGGATGTCTTCGGGATTGGCGGCAGGCTGTTTGTCGGCTGTAGGCTGGAGCTTGCGGCCGGCGGCTTTGCTCTCTTCCTGCGGCTCTTCGTTTTCAGGTAGCCCTTCGTCTGCGCCGTCTGCTTGGGGCGGAGGTTCTTCTTTGGCCGGTGCGGGGGCGGGGAGGCTGTCTTCTTCGTGGATTTTGATGGCGGATTTCACCAAGGTGCGCAGTTGCGCCAGGGTGATGGGCTTTTGCAGGTAGTCGAAGGCGCCGGTTTTGATGGCTTGTACGGCTTGGTCGGCATTGCCGAAGGCGGTGATCACGGCCACGGGCACGTCGAGCTCTTTTTCGTTGATGTATTCCACCACTTCGAGCCCCGAACCGTCGGGCATGCGCATATCGGTAAGCACGAGGGAGAATTTTTTGCTGTCGAGCCACTTTTTGGCGGCATTGACGCCCTCGGCGGTTTCCACCGACAAGCCCATTTTCATCAGGGTCATTTCCATCAGGTCGCGGATGTCTTGTTCGTCGTCCACAACCAACACTGGTTTTTGCAGGCTTTGTTTACTCATTGATATCTTTCGGCATGATTAGTTCGAATCCCTTGACTTCGGGATGATAGTGAAGCTGGCCGGAGTTGGCGTGAGCCAATTCGCGTGCCACATACAGCCCCAGTCCGGTGCCTTCGGAGCGGGTGGTGAAAAACGGTTCGAACAGGCGTGGCTGGTTTTCTGGCGAAACCCCGGGGCCGTCGTCCATCACGGTAAGCGATACGGATACGTTGTCGTCGGTGGGCTTCACCAAAACGGTGATGGAATCGGCCTGCTTACTGCCATGCTGCCAGGCGTTGTTGATGAGGTTCCATATAATCTGCTGCAGGTGCATTTTGTCGAAATACACTTTCAGCGCACCGCCCTGCATATAAAGGTGCACGGCGTTTTTGGCTTCGGGTCGGGTGAGCAGGAATTCCTGCTTGAAATCGAGCCAGAATTTCATCAGGTTGATGGATTGGGCATCGAGCCGGTCGCTCTTGTTCAGGCTGCTCACTTCTTCCAGCATTTTATCGATGCGCTGGATGTTGTTGTCGATGATGCCGCGCAGCTTGGTGGTCATCGGATCTTCGTCTTCCTCAGCCAACAGGCCGTTGGATTGGCGGATGGCGGAGAGCGGGTTTCGGATTTCGTGCGCCAGATTGGCAGTGAGCTGGCCGAGCGCGGCCAGTTTGGTGGCCATGGCTTCCATGGCCACTTCCTGGTCGGAGCGGATAAACAGCATCAGCAGCGATTCGTCTTCGCGCACCAGCGGGCGGGCGCGCACCTGCACGCCTTGCCCGCCCAGCTCGGCATGGGTGATGAAGTTGCGTGTAGGCGCGCGCTGCCAGCGCTTCACCAAAAGGGTGAACATTTCTTCATGTCGGTCGAGCTTTACATAAGGAAAATAGAGGCCGGCTTGGCGGTTCATCAGCCAGATACGGCAGCCGGTGTCCACCACCACCACGGCCTCGGCCACATGGTTGAGCACCAGTTCGTTTAGACCTTTGAGGCGGTCGAAAGCGCGGCGGTGTTTGCTCAGGGTGTTGGCGGCGCGGTTGAGGAAGGAGGCATAAAACGAGGTGAGCAGTGCAACCAGATAGCCCACTGCCGAGAGCACGATAGTGTGGATAATCGCATTGCTGCCGGCCTGGCTGTTGGCTTCAAACGGCCAATAGTTTAGCCAAGTACCGATCAATAGCAAGAGGGCAACATAGGAGGCATACAAGAGCGGATAACGGCCGTGGCTGAGCAGGCAGGACACGCCGATAAAAGGCAAGATTAGGATGCCGAAGCCGGAAGAAATGCCGCCGGCCAGGTGCATCAGTATCACCATCATGGTGATATCGACCACCGCGCTGATGTTGGGCAGGTTGTTTTTCTGTTGTTGCCAGTTGGGAAAAACCATACTGAACACAATCAACCCGCCATACACCGCCGCCCAGATATAGAAGCGACTACCGAAAATGGGCATCGAAGCCAACTTGGCCATGCCCACATTCGAGCCGTAGGCGTTTACCAACACGTGGAAGGTGAGCAGCGAGAGCAAGAGGCTCACGCGGGCGATGTTCATCAGCGAAGGCAAGCGGTCGAGTTGGCTATCCCATTCGTTGGGGGTATACGATTTCGGCAGCTGGATCATGCTTCGCCCTCCTGCGTGCTGCTCAGGCTGATGAGGCTACCTGAAACATCCAACATCCGGCCTTTGCGGCCGCGTTTGCCTTCAATGTCCTGCACGCGTAAGCGTTCGCGGTGTGCCGCACCGCGTTTGCCGCGGCTGCACACCCAGAAATCGGGGGTGGATACCAAGGCGGTCAGTTGCAGCGTGTCGTTGCCACGTAAAGACATCAGTTGCAGGCCGCGCCCTTTGGCCATCACTTTCAATTCGCCGATCGGGAAGGCGAGCAGGTGTTTTTCCGCGCTGGCCAGCACCAAGCGGCAATCGGGGTTGATCAGCGCAGACTGGTGCACCGGCTGCGGCATCAGCAGGGTTTCGCCCGCTTCTAATTTCACCACTTCCTTGCCCGCCTTCACGCGGCCGACCAAATCGCCCAGTTTGGCGATGAAGCCGTAACCGCCGCTGCCGGCGAGCAGGTAGTGCTCTTGCGGCTGCCCGGCCAGCATGGCGAGCACCGACGCGCCCGGCTGCAATTCCAAGAGCGAGGCCAGCGGCACACCGTCGCCGCGCCCGCCGGGGATTTCGGCCGGATCGATGGTGTAGCTGCGGCCGAGCGTGTCGAGCACCACCACCGGGTCGACAGTGCGCGTTTCCAGCGTTTGCTGCAATTCGTCGCCTTCTTTAAACGCGGTGGCCGACAAATCCAGCCCGTGCCCGGCCCGGCTGCGAATCCAGCCCTGGCGCGACAGGATGAGCGTTACTGGCTCGTCGGCCGTGGTGTGGGTGAGCGCGGCGCGTTCGGCTTCGGCCACCAGTGTGCGGCGCGGGTCGCCAAATTGCTTGGCATCGGCCTGCATCTCTTTGATGATGAGTTTTTTCTTCGCGCCCTCGTCGGCCAATAAGTTTTTCAGGTAGCCTTCTTCCTCGCGCAAATCGGCCAATTCCTGCTCCAGTTTGAAACCTTCCAAACGGGCGAGCTGGCGCAGGCGGATTTCCAAAATATCTTCGGCTTGGATTTCGGAGAGGCCGAAGGCGGCCATCAGTTCGGGCTTGGGCTCGTCGGCTTCGCGGATAACGCGGATAACCTCGTCGATGTGCAAAAAGGCGGTCATGCGCCCGTCGAGGATATGGATGCGTTTGAGCACCTGTTCCAAGCGGTGTTGCAGGCGGCGGGTTACGGTGGATACGCGGAAATCGAGCCATTCCTGCAGGATGGTTTTCAGGTTTTTCTGCGCGGGGCGGTTGTCGAGCCCGATCATCACCAGATTGGCCGGCACATTGCCTTCCAGCCCGGTTTGTGCCATTAGGGTGTTGATGAAGTTATCCGGCTCGATGCGGCTGGATTTGGGTTCGAACACGAGGCGCACGGGGTGTTCGCCGTCACTCTCGTCGCGCACTTTGTCGATGAGCTCGAGCATCAGCTTTTTGGTGTTGAGCTGGTCTTGGTTGAGCTGTTTTTTGCCGGATTTGGGCTTGGGGTTGGTTTGCTCTTCGATTTCGGCCAGGATTTTCTGCGCACTGGTGTTGGGCGGCAGCTCGGTGATGACGAGGCGCCATTGGCCGCGTGCCAGTTTTTCGATTTCGTAGCGGGCGCGCACGCGGATGCTGCCTTTGCCGGTTTCGTAGAGCTGGAGCAGGTCTTTGGCCGGGGTGATGATGTGGCCGCCGCCGGCGAAATCGGGGGCGGGAGTGTGCTCCATCAGCTCGGCGGTGGTGAGCGTGGGCTTTTTGAGCAGGGCTACAGCGGCGGCGGTAACTTCGCCCAGGTTGTGCGGCGGGATTTCGGTGGCCATGCCCACGGCAATGCCGGAGGCGCCGTTGAGCAGCACCATGGGCAGGCGGGCGGGCAGGGCAACGGGCTCTTCAAACGCGCCGTCGTAATTCGGCACAAAATCCACCGTGCCTTGATGCAGCTCGGAAAGCAGCAGTTCGGCAATCGGGGTGAGGCGGGCTTCGGTGTAGCGCATGGCGGCCGCGCCGTCGCCGTCGCGCGAGCCGAAGTTGCCGATGCCGTCGATTAAGGGATAGCGCAGGGTGAAGTCTTGCGCCATGCGTACCATGGCGTCGTAGGCGGAAGCGTCGCCGTGCGGGTGGTATTTGCCCAGAATTTCGCCCACCACGCGCGCAGATTTCACCGGCTTGGAATTGGCGGCCAGCCCCATTTCCTTCATGGCAAACAGGATGCGCCGCTGCACGGGCTTTTGGCCGTCGCCCACGTCGGGCAGAGCGCGGCCTTTTACCACGCTCATGGCGTATTCGAGGTAGGCGCGTTCGGCGTAGGGGGCGAGCAGCAGGATGTCGCTGTGTTCGGCGGATGCGGTGTTTTCTGGCATGGTGTGGCTGGTGTTTCGGTTGCTAAACGCCGTAATTGTAAAGCAAGCAAGGGTTTTCAGGTAGCCTGCGGGGCGGTGGGGCTGACTGAAACCATCGCGGGAGAACAGGTTAAGTTTTGTAGTGTGCCTTGCGGACGGCGGGGGAGGGAGTTTTATAATTGCACGCTTTCAGCCAGCATGAATACAGGCTACCTGAAACCGGGAAGCCGGCGCATACCGGCATGAAACGCCTGACTCACTCTTTATTAAAGAGGCAAATAATGAACGAAAAGCAAATCCGCATTCTGGCCGTGGTGGCCACTGTGATGGCCGTGGGCATGTATGTGGCCTATATCCCGCAGATTGCCAACAACCTGGCCGGGCATAAAGGTAGCCCGATCCAGCCTTTGGTGGCCGCCGTAAACTGTACGTTGTGAGTCCTCTACGGCCTGTTTAAGAAACCGCGCGACCTCCCCGTGGCGCTGGCCAACGCGCCCGGCATCGTGTTCGGGCTGGTAGCCTTCATCACCGCGCTGTAAGCCTTTTTACCATCGCAGCAGCCAAGTTTTCAGGTAGCCTTTTGCCAACACGGCAGGCTACCTGAAAACATTGCACGGTTCCTGCCCAATGCCATCCAACCCCAAGCCCATGCTCTATCTGCACGCCTTCCCCTCGCCCTTGGGCAATATCCTTGCCGCCGCCAGCGAACGCGGCCTGTGCCTACTCGAGTTTGCCGGCAGCCGGCGCATCGACGATGAATTGCGCGATCTCCAGCGCCTGATCGGCTGTCAAACCAAACAAGGCGAAAACAAACACACCCGACTGGTGAAAACCCAGCTGGGCGAATATTTCCAAGGTACGCGCCGCGAGTTTAGCGTGCCGCTGCATGCCCCCGGCAGCCCGTTTCAGCGGCAGGTGTGGAACGCGCTGCAAACCATCCCCTACGGCGAAACCACCCATTATCAGGCGCTGGCCGAACAGCTCGGCAACCCTGCCGCCGTGCGCGCCGTGGCCGCCGCCAACGGTGCCAACCGCCTCTCCATCCTCATTCCCTGCCACCGCGTCATCGGCAAAGACGGCAGCCTCACCGGCTACGGCGGCGGCCTGCAGCGCAAACAATGGCTGCTCGACCACGAACAGGGCAGGCATCAGGTGCAGCCCGATTTGCTGGGCTAAATAGATAGAGACATTTCAGGTAGCCTGCCCGTGCGCTAAAGGCTACCTGAAATTCCATCCGCTTCATTTTTCACGTATCATCCCTTCCCCTACACCAATCGACAACACCATGACCACTTTCACCCACCAACACACCGCCCACTGCGAAAGCGGTGTGATGTCCACCCTTCTTACCCACCACGGCTGCGCCATGAACGAAGCCATGGTGTTCGGGCTGGCTCATGCGCTCACCTTTGTGTATTTGCCCGTGGTCAAACTCAACGGTATGCCCCTGATTTCCTACCGCATCGCCCCGCGCGGTATCATCAAAAACGTTTGCCGCGCCCTCGGTGTGAAGCTGGATATGCGCAAATTCGCCCAAGCCGAGCGTGGTGCGGCTGCGCTGGATGAGGCGCTGTTGCGCGGGCAGATTGCCGGTTTGCAAACCTCTGTGTATTGGCTGCCTTATTTTCCGCCCGAAATGCGCTTTCATTTCAATGCCCACAACCTTTTGGTGTATGGCCGCGAAGGCGAGGATTATTTAATCAGCGACCCTGTGTTTGAAACGCCCCAGCGCTGCGCCGCCGCCGATTTGCAGCGTGCCCGCTTTGCCAAGGGCGCCTTGGCCGGCAAAGGCCTGATGTACACGCTCGATACCGCCAGCCTGCCACAAAAGCAGCAGCTGGCCGAACGCCTGCCAGCCCTGCTGTATGCCGCCATCCGCAAAAACGCCAAACAAATGCTCGCCCCCGTGTTTTTCGTGGGCGTGCGCGGCATCCGCACCGTGGCCAAGAAAATCGAACGCCTGCCGCAAGAGCCGGAAAAATACCAAAAGCTGTGGCTAGGCCATCTCGTTCGCATGCAGGAAGAAATCGGCACCGGCGGCGCCGGCTTCCGCTATCTTTACGCCTATTTTTTGGAACAGGCCGCCGATATTTGCGCCAACCCAGCCCTGCAAACCGCCTCGCAGGAAATGACCGCCATCGGCGACCAATGGCGGCAGCTGGCCAGCCAGTGCGTGAAACAATGCCGCCGCCCGAGCGAACAAGGCTGCGCCCAAATCGCCGCCTTCCTGCGTGAAATTGCGGATAGGGAAGAAAAACTGTGGCGCGGCTTGCTGCATATTGCGAAATAAGATAGAGGGAAAGATGAAAGGCTACCTGAAACTTCAGGTAGCCTTTTATTTTCAGGTAGCCTTTCTGGCATTTCAAGCAACCTGTTAAAGGCTACCTGAAACTTATCTGCATTATTTAGCCTGTTGTGCGGCCAGTTTTTGCGAGAAAGCGGCCACTTCTTCGCGTTTGGCACGGGCTTTGCTGCTGTCGATGGCTTCGCGTGCCATGTCAACGCCTTCGTCGAGCGTGGCGGCCACGTTGCCGGCATAGAGGGTGGCGCCAGCGTTGAGCAGCACGATGTCGCGGTGGGCGCCGGCTTCGCCTGCGAGCACGCGATCCATCATGGCGAGCGATTCGGCGGCGGAGGCTACTTTGATGTCGTTGAGGTTGGCGCGTACGGGCAGTCCGAATTGTTCGGGGTGGATGTCGTATTCGGCAATCAGGCCGTCTTTGAGCTCGGCCACGCGGGTGGGGCCGGTGAGGGTAATTTCGTCGAGCCCGTCGCTGCCGTGCACCACGAGGGCGTGTTTGTTGCCCAGCTGCTGGAACACACGGGAGAGGATGCCCACCAAATCAATGTGGAATACGCCGATGAGCTGGTTGGCGGCGCCGGCGGGGTTGGTGAGCGGGCCCAATATGTTGAACATGGTACGCACGCCCAGCGCGCGGCGCACGGGGGCAACGTATTTCATGCTGCTGTGGTGGTTGGGGGCAAACATAAAGCCGGCGCCGCATTGGTCGATGCATTGCCCCACTTGTTCTGGCGAAAGGGCGAGGGAGATGCCGGCCAGCTCCATTATGTCGGCCGAGCCGCTGGAGGAGGACACGCTGCGGTTGCCGTGTTTGGCCACTTTGGCGCCGGCAGCGGCGGCCACGAACATGGCGGTGCTGGAAATATTGAAGGTGTGCGCGCCGTCGCCGCCGGTGCCGACCACGTCGACGAGTTTATTTGGCTCGGACACGGGCACTTGGGAGGCAAATTCGCGCATCACTTGGGCGGCGGCGCTGATTTCAGACACGGTTTCCACTTTGATGCGCAGGCCGATGAGGATGGCGGCAATCAGCTCGGGGGCTACTTCGCCGCGCATGATTTGGCGCATGAGGTCGGTCATTTCATCGTGGAAGAGTTCGTTGTTGCTGAGCAGGCGCTGCAGGGCTTGTTGGGGAGTAAACATCGGGTTTCCTTGTGTGATGGTTCGGGTGATTTCAGGTAGCCTTTGCGGGGGAAAGAAAGGCTACCTGAAAAAGGGGGGTGGTTAATATCGGTATGTGGGTTTTTCCAAGGCAATCGGCTCGGGGTTGCGGCACACCCAAAGGGTGGCCAGCTCGCACAGACGGCTGCTGCCGGTGCCGTCGTCTTCCAACATGTGTTTGGAGATGTGGGCTACTTCGGCCAGTTGGCTTGCCGACAGGGCGTTGCCTTGTTGCAAATAACCGCCGAGGGCGGTGAGCATTTTGCGGTATTCCTTATCCCAGTTGCCCATGGCGTTGCGCAGGAGTTCGTCGTTGATCTTGCCCGCGATGCGTACGGCTTCGCCCTGCATGGTGCCGGCCTGGCCGCTGCCAGGTACGAGCAGCACCCAAGCTTGTTCGTAGCGTTGTTCCCAGGTATCGCCAGCGAGCATGATGGGGGATTGGCCGTCGTGTTGGATGCGTTTGGGCACGGGCGGCACGGCAAACAGGCGGTAGAGCTGTTGCAGGCCGGCTTCGGTTTCGGCCAGGAATTCGGGGTTGAAGCCGGCGCGGTGGAATTCGAAATCTTCGCCGATACGGACAACCTGCTCTTTAGCCAGCTTGGTGGGCTTGTAGCCCGCCTGCAAATACACTGCGGCGGCTTGGGCGGCACGGGCGATTTCGCCGCTGCTCAGTCGGCTGAGCATACGTTCCACCACGTCGTGCCTCCTGTCGCCTTTGGCTTTGATGTCGGCACCGTGTTCGATTAACAGGCGGGCGGCATCGGCATGATATTCGGCAAAATGCAGCGGGGTGTTGCCGTAGGTGTCTTGGGCGTGAATGTCTGCACCTTGTGCCAACAAGAAGGCGAGCTGCGCCGTGTTGTTCACTTGGGCGTGATAGTGGAGCGGGGTGCGGCCGTATTCGTCTTTTACATTGATGTCGGCACCTTGTTCCAACAACCAGGCCATCAGCTCCACGGGAATGTCGTAGAAGGAGAGGGCGGGTTTGTTAAATGCATAGCGATCGTAGGCATTGGGCTCGCATTGGCTAAGCGCGGCTTTGAGGGTGTTTAAGTCGTTGGCGGCTAGCAGTTCGGTGAAATCTTTGGGCAGGGTTTTCTTTTTCTTGGCCATGGCGTGATGGGGTGAATATGCAGTACTGCGTTTCAGGTAGCCTTTGCGGGGAAAAGAAAGGCTACCTGAAAGCTGTCGGCATGTTCAGGTAGCCTGTTGTGTCTTATTTCTGCAGGGCAGCTTTGAGTAGGCGGCTCACGTCGCTCATGTCGGCCTGGCCGGCAAGGCGTTTTTTTAGCACGCCCATGGCTTTGCCCATATCGGCCATGCCGGATGCGCCGGTTTGGGCGATGGCTTCGGCCACGGCGCATTGGATTTCGGCTTCGGAAAGCATTTCGGGCAGGTAGCGCTGGAGGATGGCTACTTCGGCCAGCTCTTTGTCGGCCAGGTCTTGGCGGCCGGCTTCGTGGTAGATGGCGGCGCTTTCTTTGCGCTGCTTAATCATTTTGCTGAGCATGGCGGTGATTTTGGCATCGTCGGCTTCGGTGCGCTCGTCCACTTCGTAGCGTTTGATTTCGGCGTTGGCCAGGCGGATGGTGGATAGGGCGAGCGTGTCTTTGGCGCGCATGGCGGTTTTCATGTCTTCGGTGAGGCGGGCTTTCAGGCTCATGGTGTTCTCCTTATTTATTTGAGGTTTGAATTTTGGGTTTCAGGTAGCCTTTATTGTTGCAACGAGGCGAGCCGACGCGAGAATGAAAGTTCGGCTCACTGGCTACGTACGGGCAGCGTGCTCTTTGAGGAAGTTGGCCAGCATATCGTGGCCATGTTCGGTGAGCAGGGCTTCGGGGTGGAATTGTACGCCTTCCACGGCGTGTTGTTTATGGCGCACGCCCATGATTTCGCCGTCTGCCGTCCAGGCGGTGATGTCGAGGCATTCGGGCAGGCTGGTACGGTCGATGGCGAGGCTGTGGTAGCGGGTGCAGTTTACGGGGTTGGGCAGGCCGGCGAATACGCCGCTGTTGGTGTGGTGCACGGGCGATACTTTGCCGTGCATCAGCTCTTGCGCGCGCACGATGCGGCCGCCGAAGGCTTCGCCGATGGCCTGGTGGCCGAGGCACACACCCAAAATGGGAATCTGCCCGGCAAAACGGCGCAGGGCGGGCACGGAAATGCCGGCTTCTTTGGGCGAGCAGGGGCCGGGGCCAATCACGAGGTATTGGGGTTGGAGTTCGGCAATTTCGTCCAAGGTGATGTCGTCATTACGGCGCACGCTGATTTTTTGGCCGAGCTCGGCGAAATATTGGACGATGTTGTAGGTGAATGAATCGTAGTTGTCGATAAATAACAGCATGATACAGTTTCTTTACAAGGCTACCTGAAAACAGAGGTTGCTTGGCAACAATCGGTTTGGTTCGTTTCAGGTAGCCTTTGGTTTGGCTAGGCTTGTTCGTTTTTCACGATAAAGGCTTTGTTGATGCGGATGCGTTCGCCGCGCCCGGCTTTTTTGATTTCCACCCAGTCGCTGTAGATGGAGTGGATGAGGTCGCGGCCGTTGGCGCAGCCGTATTGGATGGGATCGATGGCGGCGGGGAGCTGTTTGACTACGTCGCCCAGCCGCGCCCAGCCGTCGGGGTCGGCGGTGGCTTGGATGGCCTGCTGCACGGCGGGGATGAGCTTGGTGAAGGAGGGTTTGGCGGCTTTGGCCGGGCTGCTTTCGGCTTTGGCGGGGCGCTGGCTGCGTTTGGCGGGTTTGCTGTCGGCAGGCGGGTTGTTTGGCTGGCGCGGCTCGTTTGGGGTGGAGCGGGCTTCGTTTCGTTCATTTTGGCTTTGGCGAGCCTCGCGTTGCTCGGTTTGATTTTCAGGTAGCCTTTCGGGGCGGGATTCGGTTTTGCGGCGCACTTGGAGTTGGTTGTTGTCGGTGCGGTGTTCGAAGATGTCGAAGGATTTGATGAGGTCGGAGAGTTTGCCGTAGCCGTAGAGGCGGGAGTCGAAGTCGGGGTTGGTGTTGTTGATGTAGCTGCCGATGGGGCCGAGGTTGGCCCAGCCGAGGTCGTCGGCGTTTTCGCGCACGGCGCGTTTGAGCAGGGGCAGGGCGTCGGGGGTGTTGTTGCCCTCATCGGCGGCGTGGGCGGGGGTTTTTCCGTTGCCGCGCTCTTTGTGGGCGCGTTGTTTTTCGGGCAGGAAGATTTCGGTGTAGATGAATTTGTCGCAGGCTTTGCGGAAGGCGGTGGGGGTTTTCTTTTCGCCGAAGCCGTATACGGTGAGCCCGCTTTCGCGCAGGCGGCTGGCGAGGCGGGTGAAGTCGGAATCGCTGGATACGATGCAGAAGCCGTCGAAATTGCCGCTGTAGAGCAAGTCCATCGCGTCAATCACTAGGGCCATATCGGTGGCGTTTTTGCCTTTGGTGTAGGCAAATTGCTGCACGGGGATGATGGCGTGCGGCAGGAGGGCGGCTTTCCATTTGGAGAGGCCGTGGCTCCAGTCGCCATAAATGCGTTTCACGCTGGCGATGCCGTATTTGGCGATTTCTTCGAGCAGACGGTCGATGATGTCGGCGGGGGCGTTGTCGGCGTCGATGAGGACGGCGAGGCGGGCTTGTTGGTCGTTTTTCTGCATGGTGTTTGGTTTCTGGGTTGGGGCTACCTGAAAAACAGTTTTCAGGTAGCCTTTGGTGTTAAGGCTGTTGGTTTAACAGGGTTTTGAGGTCTTCTGCCAGTTGGGTGGCGGTTTGGCCGAAGGCTTCCATCACCACGGGGCGGCCTTGGCGGTTGATGAGGAAGGTGGCGCTGCTGTGGTCTACGCTGTAAAAGCCGTTGGGCTGCGGCGGCTGTTTTACGGCGGTGGCGCCGTAGAGCTTCATCACGGCTTGGGTTTCAGCTTCGCTACCATCGGCGCTGGTGAGCCCGATAAAGCTGGGATTGAAGGCGGGCACATAGCGCGCCAAGAGCTCGGGGCGGTCGCGCGCGGGGTCGATGGAAACGAACAAGAGCTGTACCGCTTCGGCCTGCTCGGGCGGCAACTGGGCAATGGCCTGGGCATAGGTGAGCAGGTGGGTGGGGCACACGTCTGGACAGTGGGTGTAGCCGAACACGAGCACCACTATTTTGCCGCGAAAATCGCTTAAGGATACGGGGCGGCCGTTGTGGCTGGTGAGGGTGAAATCGCCGCCGATAGGATCTTGGCTGATGTCTGTGCCGTGAAATTGGTTGGTAACGGCAGAGGTGGCGGAAGCCGAAGATGCCGACGCCTCAGGCGTGGCAGGCGGTTCGGAAGGGCAGCCGGCCAATAGCAGGAGGGCTGCGGAAAGGAGGATTGTTGTGCGCATGCGGCGATTATATATAGTGGATTCACTTTAAACCAGTAGCGCATAGGTTTGCCTTGCCATATAGGCTGCACTTTGTGGCTTATTAAACTGTCCTGATTTCAAGCCAATCCGCTATAATGTGCACAAATTCAAACTCCGCCAGCGCACAACAGGAGGCTTTGACCAGCCAAAAGGTAATATGGTGGAGCAGGGCTGTGGTTTTATTGCCATTGAAAACACGGTTTTAAACGGCAAAGCGGCAGATATGCAGGTAAAAAACTTTACAAACGTGGAAAAATGCCTATAATGCCGTTTCTTCATCACCTGCCCAGGTGGCGAAATTGGTAGACGCAGGGGACTCAAAATCCCCCGCCGCAAGGTGTGTCGGTTCGAGTCCGACCCTGGGCACCAAATAATACAGCAGCCTGAAATGTTTAGCGTTTCAGGCTGTTCTTCGTTAGCTGCTAAGTTTCAGGTAGCCTTTGCTATATGCCGCTGCAGGCTACCTGAAAATGTCCACACACACATCGCATAAATCGAAGGGGAGCCGGAATTGCATAAGCCATCAGATGTTTATATCAAACGCGCTGCTGCGTTTCTGCCGAATCCGCCGGTGAGCAATGAGCAGATGGAAGCCGTGCTCGGTATGACGGGGGATACGCCTTCACGCGTACGCAAGATGATTTTGCGCTCCAACGCCATTACTTCCCGCTACTACGCCATCGATCCGTACACCCGCCGTGCCACCCATAGCAACACGGAGCTGGCTGCGCTGGCGGTGTGCGGTTTGTTGGAGCAGGGTTTGCGTGCGGGCGAAATAGGCAGTCTTGCCTGCGGCACGTCTTACCCGGACCAGATTTTGCCCGGCCATGCGGTGATGGTGCATGGGCTGCTGCCGCAGATTCCGCCCTGCGAGGTGGTGAGCACGGCTGGCGTGTGTGTGGCGGGGATGGCAGCGATGAAGCAGGCCGAACGCGCGGTGCGCACCGGGGAATGTCGCGAAGCGGTGGCAGCGGCTTCGGAAACGGCTTCGGTGGTATTGCGCGGCGAGCGTTTCCGTTGTGAAACCGACAGCCTGCGCCTGCAGGATGCCAAGCCGGAAATTGCGTTTGAAAAGGATTTTTTGCGCTGGATGCTGTCGGACGGTGCCGGTGCGGTGCAGCTGGGCAGTGAGCCGCTGGCCGGGCAGTTGAATTTCAAAATCCATTGGATTGATTTGCTGTCGTATGCCAACGAGATGCCGGTGTGCATGTATGCCGGCGGCGAAGTGGGGCAGGGCGGGGAATGGCTGAGCTGGAAAGACGTTGATGCCGATGAGTGCGCCAAGCGCAGCCTGATGGCGGTGAAGCAGGATGTGAAGCTGCTGAACGAAAATATCGTGGCTTATACAGTGGAAAAGCCGCTGCGCCGCTTGATTGCTAAATATGGCCTGCAAGCCGACGAGATTGATTGGTTTCTGCCGCATTATTCCTCCGGTTTCTTCCGCAGCAAACTGGCCAACGGCCTTGCCGCAGCGGGGCTGCCGATCGCTGAAGAAAAATGGTTTACCAACCTGCACTATAAAGGCAACACCGGCTCGGCAGCGATTTACATTATTTTGGAAGAGTTTATGCGCCGTGAGGATGTTAGGCACGGACAGAAAATCCTGTGCTACATTCCCGAAAGCGGCCGCTTTTCCACTTGTTTTATGCTGTTGGAAGCGGTGTATGCCTGAGGCTACCTGAAAACCGCCTATCTGTTCTTGGCAAGGCTACCTGAAAACCAAATTCTGCTTGTTTGGAACTATTCAGCATGGATATCAACGACATTCCGCAAGACGACAGCCCCAGTTATCGAGGGCATCAAAAAATTATCTACGGTACGCACAATGGCCGCTACCAGGCTGCCACCAGCACCGGCTGGCAAGATGAGTCCTACGCCACCGTGCAGGCTGTGGCCGAGCTGGAGGAGCAGACTGAAGCCGCCAAGCAGGCCGTGGAACGCGGCGAACGCTCCGCTTTGTATTACCACATGTTCCGCAGCCGTCACGACGAAACCAGCCTGGCCATGGCCGCCGGCGTGTGGCGCTGGCAGCTGCGCCGACATTTGCAACCGGCCGTGTTTAAGAGGCTGCCTGAAAAAACTTTGGCCAAATATGCTCAAGCTTTGGGCATCAGTCTGAGTGAATTGCAGCAGCCGTTTTAAAGAGAGAGATTTGTAAAAACGGGTGTTGAAAATTAGTTTCTTACGTTAATGGCTTAAAAAGCTTGCTTGTCTAAATGATAAGCAAGCTTTTTTATGGCTTATTCAGTTGTATTGGATTGTGTGCGCAGGATTATGCAGCATCCTGTGTGTGTAGGCTTGTGTGGTGCCGTGATGGAACTTTTACTGCATAGGGTGATAAAGGCTACCTGAAAACTAGGTAAGTAGAACAATCAATACAATATTTTGATTGATTTTTTATTTCATGTAGTAGAGGGTTTGAGAACGGATATTGCTGTTAGGCTACACTGGGTAAATTAAACTGGAAATAACTTGCAATTTACCTAGTGAGGCTACTCAATAGAAGCTGAAATTTCATTTGGATGACAGAATGCGGGAGTGTTCTATAGTTTGATTTTCAGGTAGTCTGAATTGTTAAGTGATTGTATATAAGAAAACTTGAAAGTATTTTTGTTGTTTAAGATTGGGTGAGAAGCGCAGCTGGTATAGCTTCTACAGAAAAATGTGTTGCAAAATAGTTGTAAACTTTTGTAATGGAATACAACCAATCGATAAGCGGCTAGGATGATGCGTTAATTAGCTGTATCATCCAACCTCAATTTGCCCGCAGGTTTTAGAATACGTAGTCAATTGAATTTATTTGAATAAAGTAAATTCGCTCTGCAAGAATAATTTAATAATTTAAGTTTTGTGTAATTTGGCAAGCGTAGGAAGAAATAGATAGCGAGATTGATGTAAATCAACCTATGGGCTCTATTCCACTATTTTTTTGATTTTTTTTGAAAGTTAGGGAGCTGAGTATATGAACAAAGTTTACCGTACTGTATGGAATGAACATACCAACACTTGGGTGGCTGTGCAAGAAACAGCCAAGGCGCATGGCAAGTCCGGGCGCAGCAGCATGGTTGCTGCTGTGGTGGACGGCATTTTTCTGAATAAGAAAGTATTGGCGATTTCTGCTTCTGTCGCCGCTGCCTTTATGTCGCAGACCGCAATGGCGGATAATGCTCGCATTGAGAATGGATCTGCTCAATGGACGATTGCTATTAGCCCGAGCGACAGTACTGCGGGGAATGGTGGTGCTAAAGCTACAGGCAAAACTTCTATCGCAGCTGGTTGGGATGCTAAGGCCGACGGAGAAAATTCAATTGCGGTGGGTTACGGTGCATCAACAGAGACTAACTCGGCAACTTACTACCGAATACAAAATGTTCCTGATAAGACAATGAATAATATCGCGATTGGTAAGCAAGCCAGATCGGGCGGGTTGCAGACGATTGCATTTGGTGCTGAGTCCGTAGCTTCTAAATCACAGTCTATTGCTTTTGGCTTTGATGCTCAGGCAACAGGTGATCAGTCTGTGGCGCTTGGTGCGAATACCCGTTCAATGGGAGATTCTTCGGTTGCAATTGGTGGTGATGATTTGGATTCGGTCGCTTCCACGGTATATCGCGCAACTTCTCCATCTGCGGATAATAATGCATATAACGATACTCCACTGGCACAAAAATATCGAGATTTAACGGGCCACAACTTGGTTGATTTTACGCCTGGTAATCGCTATATCGGCACATCTACCGGCCAGGCTGGGGTTGCTGTGGGTGTTTCTGCTAAAGCGGCAGATTTGGCAACAGCAGTGGGTACGAAATCGCATGCTACGGGTGATTATTCGGTTGCATTCGGTGTAGGGGCAAATGCTGAGTTGGCAAATGCCGTTGCTTTAGGTGCAGGTAGTACAACGAAAACTAATGCTACTGATGTAGCGTCTGCTACGATTGGTTCTATCACCTATGGCAGTACGGCTAGCCCGTTTGCAGGTAGTGGCAAGGTGGGTGCCGGTGACCAAGTTTCTGTTGGTGCGGCAGGTTTCGAGCGCCAAATTAAACATGTTGCTCCAGGTGCTATTACTGATGCGAGTACGGATGCCATTAACGGTAGCCAGTTGTTCTATGTGGCCAAGGGGCTACAAGATCAGATGGGTGCTGCGGCTACGCATTATTACAGCGTAAAAGGCAGTGGTGCTACTGATGGTAACTACAATAACGATGGTGCAACCGGTACGCATGCCTTGGCCGCTGGTGTAGGAGCAAGTGCTTCTGGAGAGCATGCTGTTGCTGTAGGTTCTGATACTAATGCGGCAGCAAAAGGTGCGATTGCGATTGGTAATACAGCTAACGCACAAGGCCAAGATGCTATGGCAATTGGTAAAGCTAGCTCTGCGGCTGAGAAAGATGCAACAGCTGTAGGTAATACCGCTACAGCCAGCAAGGAAGCGGCTACTGCAGTAGGTACCAATGCTCAGGCATCAGCACATCATGATACTGCTGTTGGTACCGGTGCTAAAGCTTCAGGTGGCGCAAGCTCTGCCTTTGGTAATGATGCCAAAGCTGGCGGATGGGCGTCTGTGGCCAATGGTCGTGCTGCTAATGCAGCCGGCGCATCTGCGGTTGCCATTGGCGAGGAAGCCTCTGCTCCAACTAGCAATTCTATTGCAATCGGTGCCAAGGCTTCTGTTGATGTGGGTACAGCTACCGCTACTGCCGATTCCGGTACAGTTACTGGTGTTGGTTCTGTGGCTGTAGGTGCAAGTAGCTCTGCTAAAGGTACTAATGCCGCTGCATTTGGTCAAAAAGCTGAAGCTTTTGGTCAAAACTCTCTGGCTGCTGGCCAAGATTCCCATGCAACTGGTAAATCTTCTGTTGCTTTGGGTGATGGTGCCAGAGGCAGTAAAGATTCTGCAACGGCAGTTGGTGTATATACCAAGGCGAGCGGCGTTGGTGCTACGGCAATTGGTAGCAGTGCTGAAGCCAAGACTTGGGGTGCAACGGCATTGGGTTTAGGTGCTAAAGCAATTACCAATAGCAGCACTACGGCAATTGGCCATGCAGCCAAAGCAACTGGTTCTTCTGCTACAGCTGTTGGTGCAGCGGCAGCGGCAGAAGGTAATAATTCGGTTGCTGTGGGTAATGATAGTAAGGCAGCTGGAGCCAGTTCTTTTGCTGCAGGGCATGGCGCTGAGGCTGGTGCTGTGAATAGTGTATCTATTGGTCTTAATGCAGGTAAGGGTGCGAGCAATAATATTCGCACTATTGCGATTGGCGATTCTGCAGCAATCAATAGCAATGGTAACAACAATGTTGCAGTAGGCACCCAAGCCATGAATGGCTATGTAGGTAATGCCAGTATTGGTATTGGCGAACAAGCTGGTTTGGAATCGAAGGGTCAGCATAATACCGTGATTGGTTGGACTGCTGCACGCCACTTGGATGGTGATGACAATATTGCTATCGGTACCCGTGCCAATGATGCTACTGCTGCAACTCCTCGGACAGTTGCTAAGACTGTAGCTTTAGGTTCGGACACCAAAGCAACCGTAAATGGTGCTGTTGCTGTGGGTAATAAGTCCGTTGCTTCTACCGCTGCTGGTGTGGAAGGAGTTGATCCGCTGAATGCAGTTACAGCTAAAAATAACGCTACTTGGACTTCTACTGAAGCAGCAGTATCTGTAGGCGATGTTGCAAATAATATTACTCGCCAGATTACGGGGGTAGCTGCAGGTAAGGAAGATACTGATGTAGTAAACGTTGCTCAGTTGAAAGCTGTGGCGAGTCAAATTACTACGCAAGCCGTAGCCACTACACCGTTGAAAGTAGGTGATGGTAACAACGGTAACCCTGCCGGTAAGGTGATTACTCCGACTGGTGCAGATGCCAATAAACTGGCCACTGCCGGCGACATTGCCAATGCCATCAACAACAGCGGCTTCAACATTGATGCCGGCGGTAATGTAGTAGGTAGTCATACTGTTACTACTGCCAAACCCGGCAGCACCCTGACCCTGAAGGCAGGTGATGGTTTGACCGTAAAACAGGAGTTGGACGGTAATGGCAACCAGAGCTACACCTACGCTTTGGATGCCCAAACCGTGGTACAGAACGCCCAAACCCCGGTGGTATACACCAAAGCTGACGGTACGAAGGTGTACAAACGACCTGACGGCAAGTTCTATGATGCGCCGACAGGTGGTAACGAAGTTGCTGCTGGTGACGTGATTGCCAGCATGCAGGATGCAGACGGCAGCACTACCGCCCCGACCACCTTGGCCAATGTGAAGAGCAACCTGGCTAATACTGCTACTGCTACAGGTAACCCGAACGGCAACGATCGTGCTACCTTGGCTGCTGGTAACAAAGGCAACAACGCTGCCACCGTTAATGACGTATTGAACGCCGGTTTCACCGTACAGGGTAACGGTCAAGACAAAGACTTCGTGACCCACGGCGACACCATCAACTTTGTGAATGGTCAAGGCACCGTAGCCAAAGTCAACACCACCAACGGCGTAACCGAAGTTAAATTCGATACTCCGATGACTTACGTTAACAATGCAGGAGTCCCCACCAGCGACCCGAGCAACAAAGTGAATTTGGTAGGCGATGCTGCAGGTGGTCCAGTTACCTTGGGTAATGTTGCCCCCGGTACGCTGAGTGCCACTAGCACGGAGGCTGTAAACGGTAGCCAACTGCATGCCACCAACCAAAATGTGGCCAAAGGCATTAACTTCGGTGGTACTACCGGTAGCAACAACTACCAGCTGGGCGACACCATCAATGTGAAAGGTGACAACAACATTACCAGCACTACTGTAACTGGCGGTGCACAATTGGCGTTGAATCCGAACCTGAGCGTAACCAGCGTTACCACCACTGATGCAGCCGGTAACCAAACCGTCACCAACGGCGGAGGAGTAACCATTACTCCGGCAGGCGGCGGCAACCCCGTAAGCCTCACCACCGGCGGCTTGAATAACGGCGGCAACAAGATTACCAACGTAGCGGCCGGTACGGATCCGAACGATGCAGTCAACCTCAGCCAGTTGCAGGCGATGGGTAGTGCAGCTAAAACGCACTACTATAGTGTCAACAGCAACCAGCAAGCTGCGGGCAGCAACTACAACAACGACGGTGCCACAGGAACGGACGCACTAGCCGCTGGCGTCAAAGCCCAAGCGGCACAACGCAACTCCATAGCCATTGGTAATGAGGCGAAAGTAGAGAATTCGCCGGCCAATCCATCTAGTAGCTCGATTGCCATTGGCGATAAAGCCAAAGCACAAGGCGATTTGGCGTTGGCTATTGGCCCGGGTGCCACAGTAAGCGGCGAAAGCGCAGCGGGAGGCATTGCCATCGGCTCGGCTGCCACATCGAACAACGGTGGTATGGCGGTGGGTAGCGGTGCCAATGCCGGCAACGGCACCCCCATGATCCCCGGTCTGCCCGTGCGCTTGAACAACAACGTTGCCTTGGGTGACAGCGCACTGGTCAAAGATGACACCAACTTCCGCGTTGCCCTTGGGTCCTTTTCCATTGCTGGCGAATCAGACCTTACCGCCGCGCCCTATAAACCAACGGCAAGCGCCAACGTTGCCGGCATTGCTGGATCCGGTGTAGAGCTGGGCGAAGTATCGGTTGGTGGCGACAATACGGCCGGGATGGGGAAAACCCTTTACCGCCGCATCACCAATGTAGCGGCCGGTGCGGCCGACACCGACGCAGTGAACGTAAGCCAGCTGAAAGCTGCTCAAGCTGCTGCTACCAGCAAGGTAGCAGCCGGCAACGGTATTAGCGTTACACCGACCGTAGATACGACTACCGGCAGCACTACTTATACTGTAGCGGCAGATACTACTGCACTGAATGTAGGTGACGGTAACAACGGTAACCCTGCCGGTAAGGTGATTACTCCGACTGGTGCAGATGCCAATAAACTGGCCACTGCCGGCGACATTGCCAATGCCATCAACAACAGCGGCTTCAACATTGATGCCGGCGGTAATGTAGTAGGTAGTCATACTGCTACTACTGCCAAACCCGGCAGCACCCTGACCCTGAAGGCAGGTGATGGTTTGACCGTAAAACAGGAGTTGGACGGTAATGGCAACCAGAGCTACACCTACGCTTTGGATGCCCAAACCGTGGTACAGAACGCCCAAACCCCGGTGGTATACACCAAAGCTGACGGTACGAAGGTGTACAAACGACCTGACGGCAAGTTCTATGATGCGCCGACAGGTGGTAACGAAGTTGCTGCTGGTGACGTGATTGCCAGCATGCAGGATGCAGACGGCAGCACTACCGCCCCGACCACCTTGGCCAATGTGAAGAGCAACCTGGCTAATACTGCTACTGCTACAGGTAACCCGAACGGCAACGATCGTGCTACCTTGGCTGCTGGTAACAAAGGCAACAACGCTGCCACCGTTAATGACGTATTGAACGCCGGTTTCACCGTACAGGGTAACGGTCAAGACAAAGACTTCGTGACCCACGGCGACACCATCAACTTTGTGAATGGTCAAGGCACCGTAGCCAAAGTCAACACCACCAACGGCGTAACCGAAGTTAAATTCGATACTCCGATGACTTACGTTAACAATGCAGGAGTCCCCACCAGCGACCCGAGCAACAAAGTGAATTTGGTAGGCGATGCTGCAGGTGGTCCAGTTACCTTGGGTAATGTTGCCCCCGGTACGCTGAGTGCCACTAGCACGGAGGCTGTAAACGGTAGCCAACTGCATGCCACCAACCAAAATGTGGCCAAAGGCATTAACTTCGGTGGTACTACCGGTAGCAACAACTACCAGCTGGGCGACACCATCAATGTGAAAGGTGACAACAACATTACCAGCACTACTGTAACTGGCGGTGCACAATTGGCGTTGAATCCGAACCTGAGCGTAACCAGCGTTACCACCACTGATGCAGCCGGTAACCAAACCGTCACCAACGGCGGAGGAGTAACCATTACTCCGGCAGGCGGCGGCAACCCCGTAAGCCTCACCACCGGCGGCTTGAATAACGGCGGCAACAAGATTACCAACGTAGCGGCCGGTACGGATCCGAACGATGCAGTCAACCTCAGCCAGTTGCAGGCGATGGGTAGTGCAGCTAAAACGCACTACTATAGTGTCAACAGCAACCAGCAAGCTGCGGGCAGCAACTACAACAACGACGGTGCCACAGGAACGGACGCACTAGCCGCTGGCGTCAAAGCCCAAGCGGCACAACGCAACTCCATAGCCATTGGTAATGAGGCGAAAGTAGAGAATTCGCCGGCCAATCCATCTAGTAGCTCGATTGCCATTGGCGATAAAGCCAAAGCACAAGGCGATTTGGCGTTGGCTATTGGCCCGGGTGCCACAGTAAGCGGCGAAAGCGCAGCGGGAGGCATTGCCATCGGCTCGGCTGCCACATCGAACAACGGTGGTATGGCGGTGGGTAGCGGTGCCAATGCCGGCAACGGCACCCCCATGATCCCCGGTCTGCCCGTGCGCTTGAACAACAACGTTGCCTTGGGTGACAGCGCACTGGTCAAAGATGACACCAACTTCCGCGTTGCCCTTGGGTCCTTTTCCATTGCTGGCGAATCAGACCTTACCGCCGCGCCCTATAAACCAACGGCAAGCGCCAACGTTGCCGGCATTGCTGGATCCGGTGTAGAGCTGGGCGAAGTATCGGTTGGTGGCGACAATACGGCCGGGATGGGGAAAACCCTTTACCGCCGCATCACCAATGTAGCGGCCGGTGCGGCCGACACCGACGCAGTGAACGTAAGCCAGCTGAAAGCTGCTCAAGCTGCTGCTACCAGCAAGGTAGCAGCCGGCAACGGTATTAGCGTTACACCGACCGTAGATACGACTACCGGCAGCACTACTTATACTGTAGCGGCAGATACTACTGCACTGAATGTAGGTGACGGTAACAACGGTAACCCTGCCGGTAAGGTGATTACTCCGACTGGTGCAGATGCCAATAAACTGGCCACTGCCGGCGACATTGCCAATGCCATCAACAACAGCGGCTTCAACATTGATGCCGGCGGTAATGTAGTAGGTAGTCATACTGCTACTACTGCCAAACCCGGCAGCACCCTGACCCTGAAGGCAGGTGATGGTTTGACCGTAAAACAGGAGTTGGACGGTAATGGCAACCAGAGCTACACCTACGCTTTGGATGCCCAAACCGTGGTACAGAACGCCCAAACCCCGGTGGTATACACCAAAGCTGACGGTACGAAGGTGTACAAACGACCTGACGGCAAGTTCTATGATGCGCCGACAGGTGGTAACGAAGTTGCTGCTGGTGACGTGATTGCCAGCATGCAGGATGCAGACGGCAGCACTACCGCCCCGACCACCTTGGCCAATGTGAAGAGCAACCTGGCTAATACTGCTACTGCTACAGGTAACCCGAACGGCAACGATCGTGCTACCTTGGCTGCTGGTAACAAAGGCAACAACGCTGCCACCGTTAATGACGTATTGAACGCCGGTTTCACCGTACAGGGTAACGGTCAAGACAAAGACTTCGTGACCCACGGCGACACCATCAACTTTGTGAATGGTCAAGGCACCGTAGCCAAAGTCAACACCACCAACGGCGTAACCGAAGTTAAATTCGATACTCCGATGACTTACGTTAACAATGCAGGAGTCCCCACCAGCGACCCGAGCAACAAAGTGAACCTGGTAGGTGGTGATACAAACAAACCGGTTACCTTGGGTAACGTAGCGGACGGTAACATTGCTGCAGGCAGCAAAGAAGCCATAAACGGCGGCCAACTGCACGACCTGAAAGAAAACGGCTTCAAGATTGCTGCCGACAACGGCACAGCTGATACCGTTAAACTGACCGAGACCGTAACTTACAAAGGCGACAGCAACATTGTTACCACCGTAACCGACAACCAAATCGGCTTCAAGCTGGCCGACAGCATCACCGTAGGCCCGGCCACCGGTGGCAACCCGGTTAAGATTGACGGTACTAACGGCACTGTAACTGGTTTGACTAACAAGACCTGGGATCCGAACAACATCACCAGCGGTCGTGGTGCAACTGAAGATCAGCTGAAAGCTGCTCAAGCTGCTGCTACCAGCAAGGTAGCAGCCGGCAACGGTATTAGCGTTACACCGACCGTAGATACGACTACCGGCAGCACTACTTATACTGTAGCGGCAGATACTACTGCACTGAATGTAGGTGACGGTAACAACGGTAACCCTGCCGGTAAGGTGATTACTCCGACTGGTGCAGATGCCAATAAACTGGCCACTGCCGGCGACATTGCCAATGCCATCAACAACAGCGGCTTCAACATTGATGCCGGCGGTAATGTAGTAGGTAGTCATACTGCTACTACTGCCAAACCCGGCAGCACCCTGACCCTGAAGGCAGGTGATGGTTTGACCGTAAAACAGGAGTTGGACGGTAATGGCAACCAGAGCTACACCTACGCTTTGGATGCCCAAACCGTGGTACAGAACGCCCAAACCCCGGTGGTATACACCAAAGCTGACGGTACGAAGGTGTACAAACGACCTGACGGCAAGTTCTATGATGCGCCGACAGGTGGTAACGAAGTTGCTGCTGGTGACGTGATTGCCAGCATGCAGGATGCAGACGGCAGCACTACCGCCCCGACCACCTTGGCCAATGTGAAGAGCAACCTGGCTAATACTGCTACTGCTACAGGTAACCCGAACGGCAACGATCGTGCTACCTTGGCTGCTGGTAACAAAGGCAACAACGCTGCCACCGTTAATGACGTATTGAACGCCGGTTTCACCGTACAGGGTAACGGTCAAGACAAAGACTTCGTGACCCACGGCGACACCATCAACTTTGTGAATGGTCAAGGCACCGTAGCCAAAGTCAACACCACCAACGGCGTAACCGAAGTTAAATTCGATACTCCGATGACTTACGTTAACAATGCAGGAGTCCCCACCAGCGACCCGAGCAACAAAGTGAACCTGGTAGGTGGTGATACAAACAAACCGGTTACCTTGGGTAACGTAGCGGACGGTAACATTGCTGCAGGCAGCAAAGAAGCCATAAACGGCGGCCAACTGCACGACCTGAAAGAAAACGGCTTCAAGATTGCTGCCGACAACGGCACAGCTGATACCGTTAAACTGACCGAGACCGTAACTTACAAAGGCGACAGCAACATTGTTACCACCGTAACCGACAACCAAATCGGCTTCAAGCTGGCCGACAGCATCACCGTAGGCCCGGCCACCGGTGGCAACCCGGTTAAGATTGACGGTACTAACGGCACTGTAACTGGTTTGACTAACAAGACCTGGGATCCGAACAACATCACCAGCGGTCGTGGTGCAACTGAAGATCAGCTGAAAGCTGCTCAAGCTGCTGCTACCAGCAAGGTAGCAGCCGGCAACGGTATTAGCGTTACACCGACCGTAGATACGACTACCGGCAGCACTACTTATACTGTAGCGGCAGATACTACTGCACTGAATGTAGGTGACGGTAACAACGGTAACCCTGCCGGTAAGGTGATTACTCCGACTGGTGCAGATGCCAATAAACTGGCCACTGCCGGCGACATTGCCAATGCCATCAACAACAGCGGCTTCAACATTGATGCCGGCGGTAATGTAGTAGGTAGTCATACTGCTACTACTGCCAAACCCGGCAGCACCCTGACCCTGAAGGCAGGTGATGGTTTGACCGTAAAACAGGAGTTGGACGGTAATGGCAACCAGAGCTACACCTACGCTTTGGATGCCCAAACCGTGGTACAGAACGCCCAAACCCCGGTGGTATACACCAAAGCTGACGGTACGAAGGTGTACAAACGACCTGACGGCAAGTTCTATGATGCGCCGACAGGTGGTAACGAAGTTGCTGCTGGTGACGTGATTGCCAGCATGCAGGATGCAGACGGCAGCACTACCGCCCCGACCACCTTGGCCAATGTGAAGAGCAACCTGGCTAATACTGCTACTGCTACAGGTAACCCGAACGGCAACGATCGTGCTACCTTGGCTGCTGGTAACAAAGGCAACAACGCTGCCACCGTTAATGACGTATTGAACGCCGGTTTCACCGTACAGGGTAACGGTCAAGACAAAGACTTCGTGACCCACGGCGACACCATCAACTTTGTGAATGGTCAAGGCACCGTAGCCAAAGTCAACACCACCAACGGCGTAACCGAAGTTAAATTCGATACTCCGATGACTTACGTTAACAATGCAGGAGTCCCCACCAGCGACCCGAGCAACAAAGTGAATTTGGTAGGCGATGCTGCAGGTGGTCCAGTTACCTTGGGTAATGTTGCCCCCGGTACGCTGAGTGCCACTAGCACGGAGGCTGTAAACGGTAGCCAACTGCATGCCACCAACCAAAATGTGGCCAAAGGCATTAACTTCGGTGGTACTACCGGTAGCAACAACTACCAGCTGGGCGACACCATCAATGTGAAAGGTGACAACAACATTACCAGCACTACTGTAACTGGCGGTGCACAATTGGCGTTGAATCCGAACCTGAGCGTAACCAGCGTTACCACCACTGATGCAGCCGGTAACCAAACCGTCACCAACGGCGGAGGAGTAACCATTACTCCGGCAGGCGGCGGCAACCCCGTAAGCCTCACCACCGGCGGCTTGAATAACGGCGGTAACAAGATTACCAACGTTGCCGATGGTACAGCCGGTACAGATGCAGTGAACGTGGGCCAGTTGAACGCAGCCTTGGGTGCGATTAACAGTGCCGGCAATGCTAATATCGCTGCTTTGGATGCCAAGATTAACGATGTGGCCGATACCGCTAATGCCGGTGTAGCCCAAGCCATTGCTACTGCTGGCTTGCCGCAGGCTTATCTGCCTGGTAAGAACATGGTGGCTGTGGGTGGCGGCTACTACAAAGGCGAAACCGGTTATGCAGTCGGCTTCTCCACTATCTCCGACAGCGGTAACTGGATTATCAAAGCCACCGGCAGCGGTAATTCACGTGGTAACTTCGGTGCCTCTATCGGTGCCGGCTATCAGTGGTAAGCTAAAAGAGGCTACCTGAAAATCTAGATATAGAGTTTTCAGGTAGCCTTACCGGGTTCTCCAAAATAAACCAATTCAAAGGAAAAATTATGAAATTGTCTCAAGTAGCTCGTCGTACAGCAGTTGTGGCCGCTGCCGCGGTGGCATTGTCTGCCTGCTCCTCATTAACAAAAGTAAGCTCAAGTGGCACTACTGATCAGCCGGTATGGCCGAAGTGGGATCGGGTAACACTCAATAAAACCCGTGGTACCTTCCCCGATCTGGGTAGTCTGAGACAGGTGAGAGCTGGTCTGACCAAAGACGATTTGTACTACTTGATTGGCCGCCCGCACTACGGCGAAATGTGGCGTCCGCGCGAATGGAACTACCTGTTCCACTTCCATACTCCCGGCCAAGGTACGAACGGCGTAACCACTTGCCAATTTAAAGTACTGTTCGACAAAAACATGTTCAGCAACGAAACCTACTGGCACGCAGTTGATCCTGAAAACGCCACTTGCCCGCCGCAGCAGCCGGCTCCTGCCGAACCTATGCAACAGCAACATCATCGCTACACGCTGAGCGCAGACGTACTGTTTGCGTTCGATCGCAGCAGCGAACAAGATTTGCAACCGCGTGGCCGTGAAGAGCTGACTGAACTGGCCGCTCAGTTGAGAAACTTTGAACAGCTCAATAGCATTACCGTAATTGGTCATACTGATTACCTTGGTTCAGATGCCTACAATCAAAACCTGTCACAGCAGCGCGCCGAAACCGTGCGCCGTTATTTGGCAGCCCAAGGCTTGCCGGCTGACAAAATCCGCGCAGTTGGCATGGGTGAATCCCAGCCGGTTAAACAGTGCGACAACCACGGTGGCCGCAGTCAGCTGATTGCCTGCCTGCAGCCCAATCGTCGTGTGGAAATCCAAGTAGACGGCTACGGCCGCCGCTAAACCTGTGAGTGCCGGTAGTTTTGCCGGTATTCTTGCCGGTAATCAATAAACCTTTCTGTTTCGGCAGAAAGGTTTATTTACGTCAGAAGAGGAAGCTGGCATAATACTTGCTAGGAAGAAATAGGAAGATTATTACAAATTTGTTTTCCATGCTGCCGCAGTTATGGTTGGCAGGTTTTCGGTTATATGAAGGTTGCCACCAGGCAAGGGAGTTAAATGCCGGGTGCAATCAATTTTTTGTTTACTTGATGAGGGATACGCTATGCCTTTTGTATACTGGACTTCCGATTTGGATACTGGATTCGACGATATCGATGCACAACACAAGCAGCTAGTTGATTATATTAATAAACTGTATGATGCTAGAGAAGCTAACGATAAAGAAGCTGTCGAGCAGGAATTCCAACACCTGATTGACTACACCGTAGAACACTTCAGCTACGAAGAAATGATGCTGGAAGAGGCGCAATACCGCCTCGTAGAGCAGCACAGAAAAGTGCATCAGAACTTTGTAAACCGAATGACTACCCTGCAAGCCCGTTATCACAACGGCGATGCTGAAGCTTTAAATGAAGTAATCGATTTGTGCGAAGGCTGGCTGTTCCGTCATATCCGCATTAATGATCACGGCTACATCGACAGCGTGAAAGCATCTGGTATCCGTTCTTAATTCGAGCAGATTTTGCCTCTACAGGCTACCTGAAACTATTTTCAGGTAGCCTGTTTGTATGTATGGAGTAGATTCCAACAGAATGCAGAAATGATTTGCCGCGCTGGTATATAATGAACCTTATTGATTTCTGCATCAATTTGCGGCTCCACCCACAACTATCGAAGGAAACTTTCATGAATCTACTCAATGAAATAATTGATCACAACAAGCGCTTCGTTGAAAGCGGCAAATACGTAGAATTTTTTAGCGATAAATATCCTGAAAAGAAACTGGCCATCCTGTCCTGCATGGATACGCGCATTCTTGAGCTGCTGTATGCCGCCTTGGGCTTGAAAAACGGCGATGCCAAAGTGATCCGCAATGCTGGCGCGGTAGTGCTGCACCCCTGGGGCTCGGTCATGCGCAGCCTCTTGGTGGGCGTGTTTGATTTGCATGTGGAAGAAATCATGGTGGTGGCACACCACGACTGCGGCATGTGTGGCTTTTCCCCTGAACGCCTGCTGAACAAAGCCCGGGCTGCCGGCATCCCAGAAGCCAATATCAACACCTTGCGCCATGCCGGTATTGACTTGGACGGCTGGCTCACCGGCTTCGATAATGCCGATGACAGCGTGCGCCATACCGTGAATCTCATCAAACAACACCCGCTGATGCCCGCGCACATTGCCGTACATGGTTTGGTGATCCATCCCACCACCGGCAAGCTCACCGTGGTGGTGGACGGCAATAAAAAAACTGCTGAGTAAACCTGGTTTCAGCTAACAGCTTGCGCCTTGTATCCAGCGCTTCAGTTTTCAGGTAGCCTTACGTTTAATGGGCTACCTGAAAACCTTTGGCATAAACGTTCATATTAGACAGCCGGGTAGGTGGCTCAACCATCTCGCCATTTCAATTTTCAGGTAGCCTTTCCACCGCTGATACAGGATTCCCATGCCCACCCAATTCAACTCCCAACCCGTACTGACCACTGCGCTGGCTCATCGCTCTATCCGCAAATTCACTGCCGAGCCCGTTGCGCCGGAGCAGCTTGCCGCTGTGCTCGAGGCTGGTCACGCCGCTTCTTCGTCCAGCTTCATGCAGTGCATCCATATCATCCGCGTTACCGACCCTGCCGTGCGCGAGCAGCTGTATCAAATTGCCGCCCAACAAGAATATGTCCATCTTGCGCCGGAATTCCTCGTGTTCTGCATCGACTACACCAAACACCGCCACCTTGTGCCCAACATCCAAACCGACTATACCGAAGCCCTGCTGCTTGGCGCTGTGGATGCCGGCATTACCGCGCAAAATGTTTTGCTGGCTGCCGAATCGCTCGGCCTGGGCGGCGTGTATATCGGCTCCCTGCGCAACGATATTGCCTCTGCCGCCGAAGCCCTCGGCCTGCCCGATACTGCTGTGCCGCTGTTCGGCCTCTGCCTCGGCCACCCCGCACAAGACCCGCTGCACCGCCCACGCCTGCCGCTTGACGCCATCGTGAGCGAAAACCGCTACCGCGAATGCGGCAGCGATACTCTTGATGCCTACAACCGCGAACTGGCCGCCTACTATCAGGCCCGCAGCGGGCTGGATTTGGACTGGCGCGGCCAAATTGCCCGTACCCTGGCCCAACCCTTGCGCCCGCATATCCTGCCTTTTCTGCAGGCACGCGGTTTTGCCAAAAAATGAGGACAGGCTACCTGAAAACGCAAATGTGCAGGTTTGCTCCTAGCTGGCGGCAAGTTGCAGACAGTGCGGGGGAAGGGTAGGGCGAGCTTAGGCCGCATAAAGTGAAGAGTTGTCGTGTGAATGGAAACAAGCATGCCACGGCGTTGGCTCGTCTGGCGATCAGTATTACCGACTGCGCCTTGCCGCCTTGCTCCATGCTCGTTTTCATCCGCGATAGCGACAAGCTGTGATGCATCTATGCTGCCTGCCCTAAAAAAGGCTACCTGAAAATTTCAGGTAGCCTTTGTTGATGCCTGCGGCGGGATATTTAGTGCCCGCCCACGGTATCGGCAGCGCGGTTGAGGCCTTGGGACAGGGATTCCACCATGGCGGGGTAGCCGTCGCCTTGCTGCGGGGTTTGGATGTTGAACGGGGTGGTTCGGCCGTTTGGCCATTGGGCATAGCCGCTCACGAGGGTGTGGCCTTGGAAGCTGCCTTGGAATTGCTCGATGTAAATCTTGAGCACGGGCAGGCCGTTGCCGCGGCCGTAGGGCACGAAGCGGGCGCTGCCGCGTCGGTTGAGCCGGTTGCTGAAGGCAGCGGCAAGGCTTTGATCCAGTGGGGCGGCCCATAGGTGGTGGCGGGCGAAGTTGAGGCGGTGGGCGTCGGTTTGGTAAACGAGGCCGCCTTGACCGAGCGGCTCGGCCAGGATGATTTGCACGGCGGTTTGGCCGCTGCTTTGGCCGGCAGGCGGCACGAAGGCGCTGTCGGGCAGGCTGAAATACTGGGTGGCGGGGGTAGAGGCGCAGGCGGCCAGCAGCAGGGCTGTGGTGGCGGCGGACAGTTTGGCAAACAAGGACATCAGCGGCTTCCTTTCGGGGTGGGGTCGGTGGCGGAAGAGTTGAAAATCAGGGCGTTGGGCTGCTCTTTGAGGGTGTTGAGCACGGGCGCGGCCTGCTGCAGGGTACGGTCGATGCTGCGCAGGGTTTTCTGCACATCGCCATATACGGGCGATTGCGGGGATACGCCCTGCAGGGTGGTGCGCAGTTCGGCCAGGGTACGGTTGAGCTCGCCGGGCAGTTGTTGGGTTTGCGGCTGGCCGAGCAGGCGGTTGGCTTGGGCGAGCGTGCCTTTCAGCTCGGTCAGGCTGCCGTTGAGTTCGCGCACGGTTTTATCCAGCGGCAGGCGGTTGAATTTGTCGAGCAGGGTGGATATTTGCTGTTGCAAATCGCCCAGGCTGCCGCCGTTACGGCTGGCGATCACAGTATTGCCCTGATAGTTGGCGGCAGGTTTGAGCACGCTTTGGCCGGGGGCTTCGGAAAGTTCGACAAATAGGGAGCCGGTGAGCAGATTGTTGCTGGATAGGGTGGCGCTGAGGCCTTTATTGAGAGCACGGTTGATTTGGTCGGCCCAGGCTTCTTTGCTTTGGCTGTCGGCGTTGATTTCGAGGCGGGAGGGGTCGATGCGGATGCGCACGGGAATCCAGCCGTTGTCGAACAGGTTGAGGCTGTCATTGCGGCTGAAATAGGGCACGTCGGTTACCGTGCCGATGGGGATGCCTTTGTATTCTACGGGCGCACCGGCGGCCAGACCGCGCACGCTTTGTTTGAAGAAGACCACGTAATACAGCGAGCGCGCGTCGGCCTGGTTGTCCACGTCGGCACGGCTGTCGTAGAGAGGGAAGAGGGTGTTGTTGCCCACCTGGCTACCTTTGTCGCCGCTGGGTGGGTCGTCGAAGGCTATGGCACCGGAAATCAGGGCGGGCAGGGAAGGGGTATCCACTTTGAGGCCGCTGCCGCCGAGCTCGATTTTGAGGCCGCTGTGCAGCCAGAAGCGCACGTTGCTGCCGATGAGTTTGTCGTTGGGGTTGCCGATGAAGATTTGGTAGTCGGTGGTTTTGGATGCGGGATCGAATTTCGCGCTCTCCACGATGCCCACCACGATGTCGCGGTACATCACCGGGCTGCCGCTGCTAAGAATTTTGCCGCTGCCGCCTTTTAAGCGCAACCGCAGGCCGCCTTGGGCGAAGGCAGACACGGGTGGCACATCGGCCACGGTGAATTCGCGTGCTTCTTCCGGGCTTTTCCCGGGCATCAGGGCGATATACGAGCCGGACACGAGCGTGCTCAAGCCGGTGATGCCGCTTTGATCCACGCGCGGTTTCACCATCCAAAATTGGCTGTCTTTGCGAACCATGTCTTTCGCTTCGCCGGTGAGCTGGGCGGTGAGCGCCACGCCTTCCTGGCCGGGGCGCAGGTGGATGGCGGTAACGCGGCCCACATCTACATCCAACACCTTAATCACGGTGTTGTTCACTTCAATGCCCTCGGCATTGCTCATATACAGCGTGACTTCCGGGCCGGTGTTGCGGATGTGGTCGAACAGCAGCCAGCCGCCGGTGAAGAGGGCAATGAGCGGAATCAGCCAAACCATAAAGGAAAAACTGCGGTTGCGGCGGATTTTTGCCTGTGATTCGCGTGTGGAAGAAGGTTTATTCATTGTGCGATGTTGAGTTTTATGGAAGAGGTTTTCGGGTAGCCTATGCTGCGTTGGGGCTACCTGAAAATGGTTCGGGCAGCCTTAATGGTTTCAGGTAGCCTTTGTGTTGCGCTGGGCAGCTTTGTCCCACATCAGGCGCGGGTCGAAAAAATGTGCCGACAGCATGGTGAGCAGCACCACCAAGCAGAAATACAGCGCCGCCGGCCCGGGTACTACCCGCGCCATGTGCGTGCGGAAAGTTGACATTAGCATGATGATGACGAAAATATCGATCATCGACCAGCGTCCGATGGATTCCGTAATCAAATACAGCTTGGCAAGCTTCTGCGGCGCCATCTTGGTGCCGAACTTCGCCGCATACAGCAGCACGCCCATGGCGATGATCTTCAGCCACGGCACCATAATGCTCGCACTGAAAATAATCATGGCGATGTAGTGGTCGCCGTCGCGCCACATAAACTGAATGCCGCTGAAAATCGTGCTGCGTTCGATAACGGTGGGGTTGGACGACACCATAATCGTCATCAGATTGGCCGGCAGTAGCAAAATCACAGAAGTAATCAGCAGCGCCAAGCTCAAGCTTAGGCTGTTTGGCCGCCGCTTATGCAGCCCTGAGCCGCAAATTTCGCATTCGGTTTCGTGTGCCGGGCGTTCAAACAAACACTTGCCGCAAAACACCGAGCCGCCCTCGGGCCGCACCAAATCCTTATCTCCGCGCAGCCGCCGGATTTGGTAATACACCCAATGCTCCGGCACGGAAAGCGCAGTGCGGATAAGCAGCACGGACAGCACAAACATCAAATAAAACGCCGGCCCAAAATGCACTTCCGCCACTTTGCCCAGCTTGATATAGGCCACCAGCGTGGAAATAAAAAACACATCCACCATCATCCAGCCGCGCAGCCGCACCAACCAGCGCGTGGCGCCCAGCACACCGGGCGGCGGTTTGCCCCACAGCAGCCCGCCATACACATACAAACACAACAGGCAGAAGAAAAACGGCGCGCCGAAGGTGAGCACAAACATCACCTCGGCTAAAAAGCCGGATTTTTGCAAAATCAGCACCTTCATCATTTCCGGCATGGTAAGCGGCACCTCTAAGCCCAACACCGTCACATGCATATACAGCCCGGAAAACACCACCGCCAGCATAATCAGCGAGGCCAAGGCCAGCGCCGGCGGCAGCAGAAACGGGTTGGCTTCCACCCGCGCCAATGGATGGCCGCAGCGCGGGCAAAACGCTGCTTTCCCCGGCTTGAGCGGCGGCAGGCGCAGCTCAAGCCCGCAGGAATGGCAGGAAATATAGTGTGCCGGCATTACTGCCTTCGGCTGATATGGCCGGTAGCGGCGCGCGCGGCGCAAGCGGGTGGCGAATTTCAAAAGGAAACCGGAAGATAATGAAAAATGGCGATTATAGCCTAAAGCGGATTGGCAGCAATAGCTTAGGGGCTGTTGACAACTGCTGGTTTCCGCGTCTTTTTACCCCAAAGGCGGCATCTTCCGCGTTGGAAATCCTCGCAAGGTGTCCAACCTTGCTGCGGTTTCCGCCTTAAATCTGCCGCCTTTGGGGCAAAAATCTGCTTGGAAAAGTAGCTGTCAGCAAACCCTAGCAGGTTTTCAGGTAGCCTTGGCTGGGGAGAAGGCTACCTGAAAAATAATCGGTATTGGAAAAAAGAGTTGGGCAGATAGTGTTCAGGTAGCCTCTTTGTGTAAAAGACAGGCTACCTGAAAATTGCAGAAGCGGTATCTGCTGCCCGCAAAAAAAAGGCTACCTGAAAAATTGTGGCTGTTGCGGATAGGAGTTTGGTGCGGAGTGCGGCCAATTATTTTCAGGTAGCCTAAAGCAGCAATTGAGGGTTGAGTTTAGACGATGGCGGTGGCCAGCCACAGTTTGGCTGCGAAGAAGATAAACAGGGCACCGGCACCGCTTTTACCGAACGCAGCCACACGGCTGTATTTGGTGCCCACACGGCCGACTGAGTTCGCCATCAGAATCAGCGTGCCCATGCACAGCAGGCTGCACAGCTGGAAGGTGCCGCCCAAGAGCAGGAAGCTCAGGTGCGGGTGTTCGTAGCGGATATCGACAAACTGCACCATGATGGCGGGGAAAAACAGCAGGCTTTGCGGATTGAGCAAGGAAATGGTGAGGGATTTGCGGAACACTTGCAGCAGGGTGCCTTCAGCAGTATGGCCTTCGGCTTTGGCAGCGGCAGCATGATGCAATTTGAGCCAGCCTTCACGCAGCAGCATGATGCCCAAATAGGCCAAGTATGCGCCGCCGGCCAGTTGCAGCGCGTTAAATAAAGAAGGATAGGTTTGCAGCAGGGCGCTGGCGCCGAAAGTGGAAGCCACAATCAACACGCCGTTGCCGACAAAGATGCCGGCGAAGGCGCTCCAACCCGTTTTGGTGCCGTATTGCCCGGCCACTGATAAGCAGTAAATCATATTCGGCCCGGGCAGCAACACCAGCAGCAACACGGCGAGCAAATAAGCAGAAAAATTAATAATACCGAACATTTACATACTCCCAAATACTCAGGTAGCCATACTATACAACCGGTTTCTTGATATATAAAATACTGCTTAAGGAAGCCTGTGATAGGGAAAGCAGATGATAAATTTCCGCCTCATTCGCCATTTGTGGATGTTTCTTGCCGTGGCCGAAGAAGAACATTTCGGGCGTGCCGCCGAGCGGCTGAATATGTCGCAGCCGCCGCTCACCGAACACATTAAACAGCTTGAACAGGCCTTGGGTATGGTGCTGTTTGAACGCTCGCGGCGCGGCACCAAACTCACCGCCGCCGGTTATTCCATCCTGCCTGCCGTGCGCAAATTTGTCGAGCAGATGCAGCGGCTGCAAACCACCGTGCAGGAAATCGCCGCCGGCCACAGCGGCATTCTGCATATTGGCGCGATTACCGTGGCGCTGTTGGAAGTGGTGCCGCCGCTCATCGAACACATCCACCGGCACTATCCCACGCTCACTGTGCGGGTGCGCGAAATCGACAGCGGCGACGCCGAGCCGTTGCTGCAGGCGGGCGACATCGACCTCGCCTTCGCCCGCCTGGAAATCCCATGGGACAGCACCATCCGCCTGCACACTCTGCGCCGCGAGCCGCTGGCCGTGGTGTTGCCGAAAAGCCATCCCTTTGCCGAGCGCGAGTCGATAGATTTAAAAGACCTGGCTTGCGAAGGCTTTGTGATGTTTGAGCGCGCAGTCAGCCCCGATTCTTTCGACGCCCTGCTCGCCGCCTGCCAACGCGCCGGCTTTGTGCCCAATATCCTGCACGAAGTGCGCTCCATCGCCTTACAGGTAGCCTTTGCCGGTTGCGAGCAGGGCGTGGCACTGGTGCCCGTGTCTTCCGAGCGCTACCTGCCCGATAACGCCGTGCTGCGGCCGCTGAACGACGATATCCAAATTACCAGCGTGACTCTGGCCTGGCATGAGGGGCAGCACGACCCGCTGTTGGAGAATGTGCTGGATTTGGTGCGAGGGTATTTCGGTGGTGTAGCAGAAAGAGTGGAGGCTACCTGAAAGTGGTGGCGCACCAAGTTTCAGGTAGCCTGTGAACTGAATAGGAAGAAGCAAAATGGCTTGGTTTGAACCGAATGAATGGGAGCCGTGGAATAAGTTGGCATTGGTGGTGGCGGTGTTGCTGGGATCTCTTTTGCTGCTTACCCGGCCGCTGGTTTGGAAGGCAGATGCTTCGTGGCTGGGCATCATTGTGTTTGTGCCGCTGGCGGTGTGCTGCGTGCGTTGGCTGCTGCGCTGGCCGGCGAGCGGAGGGCAGGGCGGTGCGGGTGCGGATAATAAGTTTAAATCTAAGATGTTGCGCGTGATGTGGGGCGTGTTGCTGGCTTGCGTGATGACGCGGGTGGCAGTAAACGGCATTGTGCTGGCCACATTGCTGCCGATGCCGCCAGTTTTAGTGCAAGCCCGGTTGTTGGAAACACGGGGAAGCCGAAGTGGGTTCAATACGTGGGTGCTGGAGCTGGAGAACGGTACGCAGTTTGATGTGGAATACGGTTTTTTGCGGAATGCGCCGCAGGAGATGATCGGGCAGACGGTGCGGGTGAAAGTGCGGGAGAATCGGCTGGGGTATTATGTGGAGGCTGAGTAAGCATGGGGATGGGAAATGGGAAAAGGCTACCTGAAAACATAGCGCGTGTTTGAATTTCGTTGACGCTGTGCTTTCAGGTAGCCTTTATGCCGTGCGGGCGTATCAGGCAGCCAAATGTGGGGCGATGGTTTGCAGCATTTGTGCCAGCACTTTGGGTGGGGCGGCCACGATGTCGCCGCTTTCGAGCCAGCCTTCGTTACCGCGCATATCGGTTACGATGCCGCCCGCTTCCTGTACGATCAATGCGCCGGCGGCGATGTCCCAGGGTTTGAGGTTGAATTCGAAGAAGCCGTCGAAGCGGCCGCAGGCCACGGCGCACAGGTCGAGCGAGGCGGCACCTTCGCGGCGGGCGCCGGCGGTTTTGGCGAGAAAGTCGCGCAGGATATTCAGGTAGCGTTCCATCATGCTTTGATCGACCACGGGGAAGCCGGTGCCGATCAGGCAGCGGTTGAGCTCGATGCGGCTGGATACGCGGATGCGGCGGTCGTTGAGCAAGGCGCCTTCGCCGCGTGAGGCGAGGTAGAGGTCGTTGCGTTCGGGGGCATACACGAGGGCTTCCTGCAATACGCCTTTATGCAGCAGAGCCATGCTGATGGCGTATTGGGGGTGGCCGTGCAGGTAGTTGGTGGTGCCGTCGAGTGGGTCGATAATCCATTCGTATTCGGCTTTTTCAGGGCCGCTGCTGCCGCCTTCTTCGGCGGTGATTTTGTGCTGGGGATAGGCTTCCTGCAGGATTTCGCGGATGGTTTCCTCGGCAGTGCGGTCTATGTCGGAAACGAAATCGTTGAAAGCTTTACTGTCGATTTTCACGGCGGGCAGGTTGTTGGCGGCACGCAGCATCATGTCGCCGGCGCGGCGGGCGGCTTTGACAGCGGTGTTGAGGACGGGATTCATATTTCTCCGATTTGGGTGGTGGGGGCAGGCTGCCGCTGGCAGGCTACCTGAAAATGGAAAGGCTGTGCAGAAATGGCAGCCGATGTTTGGGGCGGCATTATACCTTGGGCGGCAGATGGGCAAAAGCGCCCGGGCTTTAAATCGGTAGCGGCGGCCTTATTTGATTGGCATGCGGGAATTTGCCTGCCTTGTTTGATAAAGGAATTTAATGATGACGACTTTGCTGATTATTTTGGCGCTGGTGTTGCTGCTGGCGGGTTTGGCGGGCTCGATACACCCGCTGCTGCCGGGGATGCCGCTGATGTTTGCGGGCACTTGGCTCTTGGCCTACAGCCAGGATTACGAGGTAATCGGCACCACGGCGCTGACGGTGTTGGGGCTGATTATGGCGCTGGCCTGGACGCTGGATTATGTGGCGGGGCTGTTGGGGGCGAAGTTTACCGGGGCGAGCAAACAGGCGCTGTGGGGCTCGCTGGCAGGCGGTGTTGTCGGGCTGTTTTTTGCGCTGCCGGGCATGGTGCTGGGCCCGCTGGTTGGCGCGGCAGTGGGGGAATTTGCGGCACAACGCAGTTTGTGGGCCGCCGGCAAGGTGGGCTTGGGTACACTCTTGGGCTTTGTGGCAGGCGTGGTGGCGAAGTTGGGCTGTGCGCTGGTGGTGCTGTTTAGCATTTTCGGGCTGTATGTGTATTATTGGTTGAGTTAGAGTTTTCAGGTAGCCTGTTGCCAAGCAGAGGCTACCTGAAATTTTGTTATTGTCTAAGGGCTGGCTAAAACCGTTTAACACGGTGATTTCTGGCGGCTGTCGCCTCCTAATTTATCGCAAGGCTTGCCGCATCTGCTTGCTGCCTGCCTGTTGCCAAAGGCTACCTGAAAACGGAAAATGCCCGATTAAACACTTTCAGGTAGCCCCCAGCCTGTTTAGCGTTACCCATTTAACCGGCTCAAGGCTACCTGAAAAAAATTTTGCAATGGAATGAGAAACACATGATTGGTTTGATGATTATCACGCATGAAACGCTGGGCGAGTCGTACACCAAGCTGGCCCGGCATTTTTTCGGGCAGATGCCGGCGCATTTGGCGATTGTGGGCGTGAACCCGGATGACGATGTGGATGCGGCCGCCGCACGAGCCCAAGCAGCAGCGGAGAGTTTGGCGTTTGCCGACGGCATTTTGCTTTTGGCCGATGTGTTTGGCGCCACGCCGTGCAATATCGGCCGCCGGTTACTGTCGCACCACCGCATGGTGATGCTCACCGGGCTGAATGCGCCGATGATGGTGAAGGCGGTACAGGAGGCGGAAAAGGCCGATGATTTGCTGGCGCTGGCCGAATCGGTGCGCCAATCGGCCTTGGCGGGGATTATGCTGTTGCTGCCGGAAGAGGAGCAGGGCGTATGCTGAAACAGGAAGTGGAGATTATCAATAAACTGGGACTGCACGCGCGTGCGTCGAGCAAGTTTACGCAAACCGCAGGCGCGTTTGCGGCGGAAGTACGGGTGTGCCGCAACGGCAGGTGCGTAAACGGCAAAAGCATCATGGGCTTGATGATGCTGGCGGCAGCCAAGGGCTCGGTGATTGAAATTGAAACCGAAGGCGCCGACGAACAGGCGGCCATGCAGGCGCTGGTGGCTTTAATCAACAATTATTTTGACGAAGGCGAATAAATATGAGCGTGGTGTTGCACGGATTTGCAGCAGGCGGCGGGATTGCCATCGGGCGGGCACATTTGGTGGTGCGCGGCATGGAGGAAGTGCCGCAGCTGGATTTGGCGCCGGAAGAAATTGATGCGGAAGCCGAACGTTTCGATGCCGCCATCAAGGCCACGCGCCGCCAACTGGAGCAGCTGCGCAGCGCCATTCCGGAAAATGCGCCAACCGAATTGGGCGCGTTTATTTCGTTGCACCTGATGCTTTTGACCGACGTTACGCTTTCCCGCGAGCCGATTGATATTTTGCGTGCGCAGGCCATCAATGCCGAATGGGCGCTGAAGCTGCAAACTGACAAGCTAGCCGAGCAGTTTGATGCGATTGAAGATGAATACCTGCGCGAACGCAAGCAGGATATGCTTCAGGTAGCCGAGCGGATTTACCAAAACCTGATGGGGCAGAACACCGATTTCATGCCCGAAGAAGGCGAGTTAGACGACGACATCATCCTGATTGCCCACGATTTGTCGCCTGCCGACGCAGTATATTTTAAAGAACACCATATTGCCGGCTTCGCCACCGATGCCGGCGGCCCCACCAGCCACACCGCCATTTTGGGGCGCAGTCTGGATATTCCTTCCGTGATCGGGCTCTACAACGCACGCGAACTCATCAGCCAAGACGACTGGATTATCGTGGACGGCATCAGCGGCGTGCTGATTATCAACCCCGACGATTTAATCCTCAGCGAATACCGCAAGCGCGACCGCGTATACCGCAGCCAACGCCGCCTGCTCAACAAGCTCAAAGACATCACCGCCACCACCAAAGACGGCGTAGACATCGAGCTGTTGGCCAATATCGAATCCGCACAGGATGTGCGACTGATGCACCGCCTCTCTGCCGACGGCGTAGGGTTGTTTCGCAGTGAATTCCTGTTTCTCAACCGCGATAACCTGCCCGATGAAGACGAGCAATACCGCGTGTATGCCGGCATTGTGAAAAAGCTCAAAGGCAAACCGCTTACCGTGCGTACCGTAGATTTAGGCGTGGACAAAAACCCGCGCTGGTTCGGCGAGGGCCACGCGCTCAATCCCGCACTGGGTATGACCGGTATCCGTTTATGCTTGGCCGAGCCGACGATGTTCCGCACCCAAATGCGCGCAATTTTGCGTGCAGCGGCACACGGGCCGGTGAAAATCATGTGGCCGATGATTACTTCGGTGGACGAAGTGAGACAGTGTATCAATCATTTGGCCGTTGCCCGTAAGCAGCTGGACGAACGTGACACAGAATATGGTGAAGTGCAGGTGGGCGCGATGATTGAAATCCCCTCCGCCGCGCTCACAGTGGGCCATATCCTGCAACACCTCGATTTCATCTCAGTTGGCACCAACGATTTGATTCAATACACCTTGTCGGTAGACCGCGGCGACGATAGCGTGAGCTATCTCTATCAGCCCGCCCATCCGGCTGTGTTAAAACTGTTGCACCATATTTTCAGCACCGCCAAACGCATGGGCAAGCCGGTGTCGGTATGCGGCGAGATGGCCGGTGATTTACATTTCACCCGCCTGCTGCTCGGCTTGGGCTTGCGTCGCTTCTCTATGAATGCCAGCAATCTTTTGGCTGTAAAGAATGTGATCATTCAAAGCCATGCCAGTGAGCTGGCGGCACAGGTGAAAAAGCTGCTGCGCCTAAGCGATCCAGAGAGGGTGCGGCAAGCCGTTAAAAAGATGAATACAGCAGATGATGACAAAAATGCAACACTTGAAATTGCATAACATTGCACGGCATTGCCAGGTAGATAGTGAAGAAGTGTTAAAAAATACTGTTTAAATACCGATATTAATCTTAATTAAAGTAAACACTCGTTTTGTTGGCAAATTGTGTTTTTATGCAATTTTATCGCAGCAGATTGCCGTGTTTGGGTAAATAACGACAATAAGTGGCGACAAGGTGAAAAGTGTTCTATATAATGCGCCGCATCTGTGCTGCTTCTTGGTAGGCAGCATGGATAGTAAGTAGACGTTTTCCCGCAAGTTGGCCATCAATACTTCCTCCCTTGGTATTGATGGCTTTTTTTTGTGCGGGCTTGATGGAAGAATCATTTATATCAGCCAACCAAAGCGCTGGGATCAGTTTATTCAGGCTGGTGCTTTCGGGTAGCCTCTGCCCACGGAGAAATGTGGCCAGCTTATTTCAATCTGTATACTTGTCAGAATCACTAAATTGCCCCGGGCAGCTGTTTCAAGCAACAGCTGCCCGATTGTTTTTTCTACTACTAATCCTGTTTGGCGTAGCCCCCGCTGCTGGCTTATAATTCGCAGCTTTCCAATCTATCCGAAATCATCGGCAAAACCTCATCATGCAAGAACACTACCAACCCTCTCTCACCGAGCCCGCCGCCCGCGAAAAATGGGAGGCACACCGCGTTTTCAACGTTCAAGAAGACAGTAGTAAACCCAAATTCTACTGCCTCTCCATGTTTCCCTATCCCAGCGGCAAGCTGCACATGGGGCATGTGCGCAACTACACCATCGGCGACGTGCGCAGCCGCTTCAAAAAGATGCAGGGGTTCAACGTGTTGCAGCCGATGGGTTGGGACGCGTTCGGCATGCCCGCCGAAAACGCGGCGATTAACCACCAGGTCGCGCCGTCCAAATGGACGTATGAAAACATTGCCTATATGCGCAAGCAGTTGCAGAGCCTCGGCTTTGCGCTGGATTGGGAGCGCGAAATCGCCACCTGCCGCCCCGAATACTACCGCTGGGAGCAGCTTCTGTTTACCAAGCTGTTTGAAAAAGGCATTGTGTACAAGAAGTTGGGCACGGTGAACTGGGACCCGGTCGACCAAACCGTGCTGGCGAACGAGCAGGTGATTGACGGGCGCGGCTGGCGTTCCGGCGCGCTGGTGGAAAAGCGCGAAATCCCGATGTACTACTTCAAAATCACCGATTATGCCGAGCAGCTGCTGGCGGATTTGGACGGCTTGGACTGGCCGGAGCAGGTGAAAACCATGCAGCGCAACTGGATTGGCAAATCGCGCGGCATGACCGTGCGTTTTCAGGTAGCCGCCGACAGCCGCGAAGGGCTGCCTGAAAGCCACCGCGAGTTTGTGCAGGTGTACACCACCCGCCCCGACACGCTGATGGGCGCGACGTATGTGGCCGTGGCCGCCGAGCATCCGCTGGCCGCCGCCGTAGCCGAAAAGCAGCCTGCACTGCAAGCGTTTATTACCGAATGCAAGGCCGGCAGCGTGGCGGAAGCCGACATGGCGACCATGGAGAAAAAAGGCATGCCCACCGGCCGCTTCGTCATCAATCCGCTCAACGGCGAGCGGCTGGAAGTGTGGGTGGCGAACTATGTGCTGTGGGGCTACGGCGACGGCGCGGTGATGGCCGTGCCCGCACATGACGAGCGCGATTTTGCCTTTGCCAAACAATACCATCTGCCGATGAAACAAGTGATTAGTGTGGATGACCAGCCATTTGACACAGAAAACTGGCAAGATTGGTATGCCGACAAAGAAAATGGCGTACTGGTGAACAGCGGCGATTTGGACGGTTTAAATTTCCAAGGAGCCTTCGATGCCATCGCCGACAAGTTGCAGGCTGCTTCTGCGGGCGAGCCGAAAACGCAATACCGCCTGCGCGACTGGGGCATTTCGCGCCAACGCTATTGGGGCTGCCCCGTGCCGATTATCCATTGCGATACCTGCGGCGATGTGCCCGTGCCGGAGCAAGATTTGCCCGTTGTGCTGCCTGAAAATGTCGTGCCCGACGGCGCAGGTTCGCCGCTGGCCAAAATGCCCGAATTTTACGAAACCACCTGTCCAAAATGCGGCGGCGCGGCCAAGCGCGAAACCGACACCATGGACACGTTTGTCGAATCGAGCTGGTACCAGTTCCGCTATATGTCGCCGCGCGACGACGCGCACATGGTTGCGCCCGAAGCCGCCGCGTATTGGGGGCAGGCCGACCAATATATCGGCGGTATCGAACACGCCATTCTGCACCTGCTGTATGCCCGCTTCTTCACCAAACTGATGAATGATGAAGGCATCGTGTCCGTGCGCGAGCCGTTCAAACAACTGCTTACGCAGGGCATGGTGCTGGCGGCGACGTATTACCGCGAAAGCGCGGACGGCAAAAAAACCTGGTTCAACCCCGCAGAAGTGCGCGTGCAGACCGACGACAAAGGCCGCCTCGTGTCCGCCGTGCTGGAAGCGGACGGGCAGCCCGTGGTCATCGGCGGCGTGGAAAAAATGTCCAAATCCAAAAACAACGGCGTGGATCCGCAAGAGCTCATCGAAGCCTATGGTGCGGACACCGCCCGCCTGTTTATGATGTTCGCCAGCCCGCCCGAACAGTCGCTGGAATGGTCGGATGCAGGCGTGGAAGGCGCGCACCGCTTCCTGCGCCGCCTGTGGCGCACCGTGTACGAATTCGTGCAAAACGGCGGCAGCGGCGCGAGCAAGTTTTCAGGTAGCCAGGAAGCCCTGTCGGGCAGCCTGAAAGACCTACGCTTCAAGCTGCACAGCACCATCGCCAAAGTAACGGACGATTACGACCGCCGCCAGCAGTTCAACACCGCCATCGCCGCCGTGATGGAGCTGCTGAACCAATACGATAAAACCGACACCTCCGGCGAACACGGCCAAGCCGTCGCCCGCGAAGTGCTGGAAGCAGTTGTCCTGCTGCTGTCGCCCATCGTGCCGCACATCTGCGAAACCCTGTGGGGCGAACTGGCCGGCGGCAACCTGTGGCAGCAAAGCTGGCCTGCCGTGGACAACGCCGCACTGGTGCAGACCGAGATAGAAATTAGGGTGCAGGTGAACGGCAAGTTGCGCGACAAAATCCAAATCGCCGCCGATGCGGACGAAGCCGCTGTGAAAGCCGCCGCCCTCGCCACCGCCGGCGCGCAGAAGTTTATGGAAGGCAAAGCGCCGAAGAAAATCATCGTGGTGCCGAAACGGCTGGTGAATATCGTGGTGTAAGGCCGTTTGGCTGAATAAAGGCTACCTGAAAACCAATTTGGCTTTTTCAGGTAGCCTTAAATATAGTAATCAAGGAGTGAGCTATGTTTAGAAAAATTCTAACCTTATCCATCCTGTTTCCCTCCTTGGCCGTGGCTCAACCGCCTATCCAGGATTGTCGAGCTTTTCTGTTGGATATGAGTGCGTTGGGTTTTCGCGCCGGAGTATGCCGGAAAAATGTTGAGCAGCTGGAAGTAATCCGTTTGCGGGAAAGGCAGCAGGAGTGTTCAGCTATCTCGGCCGATCCAACATTACAAGTAGAAATTAGGGCGCTGCATCTGACCATGCACGATGAATTCATTAATGAAGTGGTAACACAGGATGCGCTTGAGGCAGCCTTGGCCGGCAAACAGATAGATGCTAGCCAAACGGAGTTCTGTAAGGCATACGACAAGCAGCTAGAGGAGATGGCACGGCATTATTTGCAACCGTGAGCAACAAAAGGCTACCTGAAATTTTCAGGTAGCCTTTTCTTAATCGGCAGATGCGGTTTGCATCAGTTATATGGGTTGTGCACGCTGCGCACCAAATCTTGCAGGAATTCGCGCACTTGTTTTTCGCTGCAGCCCATTAGTAGGGCGTCTTCGAAAGTGTCTTGCGCAAGCTGATAGAGCTCTTGCATGTTTTCCTGCATCACTTTCACTTTTTCGGTGCACGATACGATGCTGCCATCGTCGCTGTGCCATTTGGGCATGGTGGGCATATTCATGATGCAGGCCTTTAGCGGGTGAAGCGGGTGGAGCGGTCTACCCGGCGGGCGGTGATGTAGCGGTTTTTCCAGTAGGTGCCGTTCATGCTGGTGATTTCGATGTCGCGGCCGGTGCGTGGGGCGTGGATGAAGCGGTCATTGCCGATATACATGCCAACGTGGGAAACACGGCCGCCGCCGCCGAAAAATACCATATCTCCGGGCTTGAGGTTGGCACGGTCTACCTGCTGGCCTACGGTGGCCATCTCGGCGGAAGTGCGCGGCAGGGTAATGCCCATGCTGCGTTTGAAGATATATTGCATGAAGCCGCTGCAATCGAGGCCTTGGGTGGGAGAGTTGCCACCGAAGCGGTAGGAGAGGCCGATGAGGCTCATGGCATTCATGATGAGGTCGCCGGCTTCGTCTTGGCTGCCTGAGGAGGAGCGGCTGCCGGAAGATGAAGACTGTCGGCTGGATGCGGGGGCATTGTTGCTGTGGCTGGTGCGTTCGCGGATCAGGCGCTCGAGTGCGTCGTTATCCAATCCTTCCGGGGCGGCGTATGCGGCGGGAGCGAGGCCGAAAGCAAGGGCGACCAGGGCGCAGAGGGTTGCTTGTTTTATCCACTTCATCAATCTGAAACTTTCTTGTTTTGCCCATGTTATAGCATAGTGCGGTAAGGCGCGGCAATGTGTTTGGCCGGGCAGTGTGCAATAGGGGCAGTTTGTGCGCACCGGTGGGCGCGTATGTTATGCTGTGTATCTGTTTGTGCGGACACTGGTTCCGCAAGGGGGCTGTATGGTTAGATCTGCCATGCCCGCTTTGGGCGACATCAATCGTTTGCGTCAAATCGTGGCCACGCTGGCGCGGCACGGTTTGGGCGGTTTTCTCAGCCGGATTAAGCTGAACCGGGCTTCTTGGCTCGGCGGCTCAGCCGCGCAGGAAGATGCTGGTGATTCGAGCACGGCGCATCGTTTCCGGCTGGCGTTTGAGGAGCTGGGGCCAACCTTTATCAAGCTCGGCCAGATTTTGGCCACCCGGGTTGATATTTTTAGCGCCGAATGGATTGAGGAATTCGAGCATCTGCAAAGCAGTGCGAATCCTTTGCCTTTCGAGGCGATTCTCTCCCTGCTCACCGAGCAGCTGGGCTGCCCGCCGGAGCAGGTGTTCCGGCACATCGACAGCGAGCCTTTGGGCAGCGCCTCCATCGCGCAGGTGCACCGCGCGGTGCTGCTCGACGGCAGCGAGGTGGCGGTAAAGGTGCGCCGACCGGATATCGAACCGCTCATCCGGGCGGATTTGCGTATTCTAACCCATCTGGCGCAGCTCACCGAATCGGAAATGCCGGAAACCCGCCGCTATCAGCCGGTGCAGATGGTGCAGTATTTTGCCAAAAGCCTGGCCAGGGAAACCGATTTGCTGGCCGAAATGCGCCATTTGCAGCGGTTTGCCGCGCTGTATGCCGGGCATCCGGCGGTACATATTCCCAAGGTCTATCCCGAATACAGCAACCGGCAGGTGCTGGTGCAGGAATACGTGGCTGCCACCCTGCTGAAAGATACCGACATCGAATTGCTGGGCGCAGAAGAGCGGCATATTCTGGCTTGCCGCATCACCGACGTGCTGCTCGATATGATACTGGGGCAGGGCCTGTTTCATGCCGATCCACACCCGGGCAACATCTTTGTCTATCCCGATTTGCGCATCGGCCTGATCGACTTCGGCATGACAGGCTACCTGAATCCGGTGCGTCGGCAGGAAATCAATGCGCTGATTGAAGCCCTTATCCACCGCGACCCGTTTGCCGTGCAATATATTCTGAGCAACTGGGCACAGGGCGATGTTCCCGATGAGGATCTGCTCGGCGCCGATGTGATGGAAATGCTGCTCGACTACGAACACACCGCCGTGCGCGATTTGCGCGTCAGCCAGGTGATCAACGATTTAACCCGCATCATGCGCGAGCACGAGCTGGTCTTGCCGGGCGATTTGGTGATGCTGTTCAAAGCCCTGCTCACCCTCGAAGGCGTGGTGAAAAGGCTGGACGGCAGCTTCCAACTGCTGGAGCACGCCAAACCGATTGTGCAGAAAGTTATCCGTCAGCGCCTTTCGCCGCAGCAGCTTTGGCGCAGAAGCCGCACGCAAAGCCGTATGCTGGGGCAGATGCTGGGCGATTTGCCCAAAAACCTGCTGCGTCTCAACCGCAATCTGCAAAGCGGCCGGTTAAACGTAAACCTGGATTTGAAACGCCTCGATACCCTGAACCGGCACTTGGAATATAGCGCCAACCGGCTGACCATGGGCATGGTAACGGCGGCTCTGATTATCGGCTCGTCCATCCTGCTCAGCAGCAATATCGGCCCGAAGCTGTTCGGCCTCTCGTTTCTGGGTTTTCTTGGCTATCTCTTGGCCTTTGCCAACAGCCTGTGGATTATCTGGTCTATCTGGCGTTCGGGCAAACATTAAAACAAAACTTTTCAAGCGCGTAAAAAAGTGTATGGTAAAGGATGGCGGCAGTTGGGAGAAAACGGGTAACAGGCAAACCGTTAATATCGTATAGCTAAAGCGTTTCATTCCCGCTGGAGTAGGCGCGCTTTGCAAGTGGCTTTATTGTTTGTCGCTTGGCAGGGAGAATAATTGTTTTGGCTGTGGCTGCAATCAGAAGGCTACCTGAAAAATCATTTTCAGGTAGCCTTCTCGTCTCTGCGGCACTAAACAGCATTAAGTCTCAACACATCACATGCACCACATGCGTGGCCAAGCCGCCGGTGGAGGTTTCGCGGTATTTCGGGTTCATATCTTTGCCGGTTTCATACATGGTTTTGATTACTTCATCCAGTGACACTATGGGATCGGTGGTGCGTTGTAGCGCCATGCGTGAGGCATTGATGGCCTTGATGGAGGAAATGGCGTTGCGCTCGATGCACGGCACCTGCACTTGTCCGCCCACCGGGTCGCAAGTGAGGCCGAGATGGTGCTCCATGGCGATTTCGGCGGCAATACATACTTGTTCGACAGTGCCGCCTTGAATCTCGGTCAGCCCGGCAGCGGCCATGGAGCAGGCCACGCCCACTTCGCCCTGGCAGCCTACTTCCGCACCGGAAATGGAGGCATTCATTTTATACAGGCTGCCGATGGCGCTGGCCGTGATTAAATAACGCAGGATGTGTTCGTCATCGGCTTTGAAAATAAAGTGGTCGTAGTAGGCCAACACGGTGGGCACGATACCGCAGGCGCCGTTGGTGGGCGCGGTAACCACCCGTCCGCCCGCCGCATTTTCTTCGTTGACGGCGAAGGCCACCATATTTACCCAGTCCACCGCAGCCATCGGGTCTCTCTCGTTTAACCCATTCTTTTCAAATTGTTTGCGTGAAAGCGGCGCACGCCGTGGTATTCGCATGGGACCCGGCAGTACGCCTTCGGCGTGCAGGCCACGCTGAATGCAATCGCTCATGGTCTGCCACACGGCACGCACATAGTCGCGCACTTCCTGCTCCGGCCGCAGGGCGCATTCGTTGCGGAACATCAATTCGGAGAGGGAGAGATTATGTTCGTTGCACTGACGGATGAGGTCATCTGCATTGGTGTATGGATAGGGCACGTTGACGGGGGCAGATTGCTTGCCGCTGTCGGCAAACTGTTTTTCGGTTACCACAAAACCGCCGCCGATGGAGTAAAACACTTCTTGCATCGCCAACTCATCGCCGACATAGGCTTCCAGGCGCATGCCATTTTCGTGCAGTGGCAGGAATGAAGAATGGAACACGAAATCGTGTTCGTAGTCGAATGGAGTTTCGTGGCCGCCAATGTCGGTGAGGGTTTTGCTGCTCAATACTTGCGCAATGAATTTTGGGAAAGCGGTGGTGTCCACCGTATCCGGCTCGTAGCCCGCCAAGCCGCCAATGATGGCATGGTCTGTGCCGTGGCCTTTGCCGGTAAATGAGAGCGAGCCGTACACATGGGCGCTGAAGCGGGTAATCTTATCCAGCAGTCCCTGTTCGATAAGCTGTTGGCGGAACAGCACACCGGCACGCATCGGCCCCACGGTATGCGAACTGGACGGACCGATACCGATTTTGAACATGTCGAAAATACTGATCATTTTTTCCACCCCTTTAATTCATAGTGAGCCAACCAGAATCAGAACAAGGCGGCCGGCTGCAAATAATACATATACACAGCATGGGGAGCCAATACCTTACTGATTTGAAGTTAATCCACTATAGTTATTCAACTTTTCGTATCCATCAATATCTTACCAAATCTGCCTGTGGCAGCATAGGGTGTACCGCTGTGTGCCGAGCAGCGCGAATGCAGTTTTCCCTTGAATAATGCTGGACAAGTTGCCGCTACCTAGGCAAAATGCGCACATTGCCTGTTTGATGTAGCTAGGATGTTGTGGGAAGCGTAAGGAATTTGGGCAATATTTTTTATGATGCATACTGCATAATTGTACAAAAACAGTGCAGTATGGAGAGCTGTTTATTTTTAATCAACTACATTATTTAGAGGTTAATATGCCACAAATGTTGATTCAAGTGTCCGGTATGAAGAATAAAACGGATGGAGACCGCTTGGTGCTGAAGGGTGAAACTGTTGCGGGTGTGAGAATGGTGAATGCCAATCATGACGACGGCCGCGTAGTGATTACACACGGTGATGGCTTCGATCTTGAAGCATTCAAAGCCGCCCTCTCGGCAGAAGGTTTTACCGTGGCATAACCGTATCGGTCAAACAACCACAAACGGCTTCCTTTGCGGAAGCCGTTTTGCTTTTTCAGGTAGCCTTTTGCAGAGAGGCTACCTGAAAAACGATAGCTCAAGCGATGATGTTTTTAATTGCATGGGCTTGCTGTTTCGCAGGAAAAACTGCTGCAGCAATCTCTGTACGCGCTAATCAAACAAATCCTGCTGCCCGGTACGCTGCGGCAGCACCTGCGCCTTGGCTGTGCCGGTTTCAAAATGCAGCTGCAACACCTGCCCGCTGTGCAGCCTGCCCGCATCACGCACCACTTTGCCTGTACGGTCGGTAATCACGCTATAGCCGCGCGATAGCGTGTGTTGCGGCGAGAGGGCATCCAAAATGCCCGCCTGCTTTTGGCATTGCGCTTGTTTTTGCGCCAAGAGCGCGGCCATGTGGCGGTTGAGTTGTGCCGCCTGTGTGTGCAGCTGCCGCGTAGCGGTTTGTACTTGCGGCCGGCTGCGGCGGCACAGCTCGGCCAAATAGGCCAGCTGCTCCTGTTTGCGGTGCAGGTGGCGCAGCATATGGTCAGCCAGCATTTGGCGGCTGCGCAACAAGCCGGTCTGCTGTTCCTGCCATTTCTGGCGTGGATGGCGCAACTGTGCGGCATGCCAGTCAAGCCGTTGCGCCGCGTCTGTGCAGCGCCGTTGCAGCGTGTGGCGCATATGGCTGTGCAGGCGGCACATTTTGTCCAGCTGCTCCGCACGGTTCGGGCTGGCCAGCTCGGCGGCGGCGGTGGGCGTGGGCGCGCGCACGTCGGCGGCGAAATCCGTGAGCGTGAAATCGGTTTCGTGCCCCACCCCGCTTACCACCGGAAGCGGCGATGCCGCCACCGCGCGCACCGCCGCTTCTTCGTTAAACGCCCACAAATCCTCAATGCTGCCCCCGCCACGGCACACAATCAGCACATCCGCCTGCGCGTGTTCCGCCGCCGCTGCAATAGCCGAGGCTACCTGAAACTCGCTGCCCGCGCCCTGCACCGCTGTGGGATATACCACCACGCGCACATCCGGCGCACGCCGCCGCAACGTGGTGACCACATCGCGCAATGCCGCCGCTGCTAGGCTGGTGACCACGCCGATGCACTGCGGCGCGGCAGGCAGAGGCCGTTTGCGTGCTGCATCGAACAAGCCTTCCGCCTGAAGACGCTGCTTCAGCCGCTCATAAGCCTCAAACAGCTGCCCCAGCCCCTTGCGCCGCACTTCCTGCACGTTAATCTGAAATTCCCCGCGCGCCTCATACAGCGTGATTTTGCCCAACACCTCCACTTCCTCGCCCTCGCGCAGCAGCGCGGCCAGCGAACGGGCGGCATGCTTAAACAAAGTGCAGCGCACCTGGGCGCGTTGGTCTTTTAAAACAAAATAATAGTGCCCGCTCGCCGCCTTCACCAAATTCGACACCTCTCCACCCACCCACAACCCGGCAAGCTGGTCTTCCAGCAGGTTTTTGGCCAAATGGTTGAGCTCGGAAACAGAAAGCGCGGCGGGGGCGAATAGGTCGGACATGGCAAGAAGGCGGGAAAATAAACAAAGGCGGCATTATACAAGGGGAAGGCTACCTGAAAAATCGGGCGGATAGATTTTTAACTTCGTTGCTGTCCATATTTTCCGGTAGCCTTTCCCTACGCCGCAATATGTTAAAATACGCCATTTTCAATTCGGATTTTCCGCCATGTCTAATATTCCAGACCAAGTGCGCCGCCGCCGCACGTTTGCCATCATCTCCCACCCCGACGCGGGTAAAACCACGCTGACCGAAAAACTCTTGCTGTTTTCAGGTGCGATTCAAAGCGCGGGTACGGTAAAAGGCAAGAAAACCGGCAAATTCGCCACCTCCGACTGGATGGAAATCGAGAAGCAGCGCGGCATTTCCGTGGCATCAAGCGTGATGCAGTTCGACTACAAAGACCACACCGTCAACCTCTTGGACACGCCGGGACACCAAGACTTCTCCGAAGACACCTACCGCGTTTTGACCGCCGTGGACAGCGCGTTGATGGTCATTGACGCGGCAAAAGGAGTGGAAGCGCAAACCATCAAACTCTTGAACGTCTGCCGCCTGCGCAATACGCCGATTGTGACGTTCATGAACAAATACGACCGCGAAGTGCGCGACTCTTTGGAATTGCTGGACGAAGTAGAAAATATTTTAAAAATCCGCTGCGCGCCCGTTACTTGGCCCATCGGCATGGGCAAAAACTTCAAAGGCGTGTACCACATCCTGAACGACGAAATCTATCTCTTCGACGCGGGCGGCGAACGTTTGCCGCACGAGTTCGACATCATCAAAGGCATCAATAATCCCGAATTGGAACAACGCTTTCCGCTGGAAATCCAGCAGTTGCGCGACGAAATCGAATTGGTGCAGGCGGCATCTAACGAATTTAATCTCGACGAATTTCTCGCCGGCGAGCTCACGCCCGTGTTCTTCGGCTCGGCGATTAACAACTTCGGCATTCAGGAAATCCTCAATTCATTGATTGACTGGGCGCCCGCGCCGAAACCGCGCGACGCGACCGTGCGCATGGTCGAGCCGGACGAGCCGAAATTTTCCGGATTTATCTTTAAAATCCAAGCCAATATGGATCCGAAACACCGCGACCGCATCGCCTTTTTACGCGTCTGCTCCGGTAAATTCGAGCGCGGCATGAAGATGAAACACCTGCGCATCAACCGCGAAATCGCCGCGTCCAGCGTGGTTACATTTATGTCGCACGACCGCGAGCTGGTGGAAGAAGCCTACGCGGGCGACATCATCGGCATCCCGAATCACGGCAACATCCAAATCGGCGACAGCTTCTCCGAAGGCGAACAACTGGCATTCACCGGCATCCCCTTCTTCGCACCCGAACTGTTCCGCAGCGTCCGAATTAAAAACCCACTGAAAATCAAGCAACTGCAAAAAGGTTTGCAACAACTCGGCGAAGAAGGTGCGGTTCAAGTCTTCAAACCGATGAGCGGCGCAGATTTGATTTTGGGCGCGGTCGGCGTGTTGCAGTTTGAAGTCGTTACCTCGCGACTCGCCAACGAATACGGCGTAGAAGCCGTGTTCGACAGCGCATCCATCTGGTCGGCGCGCTGGGTATCGTGCGAAGACAAGAAAAAGCTGGCGGAGTTTGAAAAAGCCAATGCGGGCAATCTGGCTGTGGACGCAGGCGGCAACCTCGCCTACCTCGCGCCTAACCGCGTGAATTTGAACCTGACGCAGGAACGCTGGCCGGATATTGTGTTCCATGAAACCAGGGAACATGCGGCGAAGCTGAGTTGATAAAGAGGCTACCTGAAATAAGATTTTCAGGTAGCCTTTATGTTCGGTGGATGTGGGCTGGTTTGCGCATCTTTGCCTTGTATTGTTTAACTATTTTTTGGAGATAGCTATGAAGATGAAAAAATTGGTTTTAGCTGCCGTATTGGGTCTGACAACTTCATTTGTTGCCGCTAAATTGCCAGTTGTGGTGCAACGGGCAATTAATGAAGATACGCAGAATTGCCGTAGCTCGGGTGGGCGGTTTTCTTATAGTAAAGCAATACAAATCATTGATTTGAATGGTGATGGATACCCAGATTATGTTTATGATTCGGGCGAAACTGTGTGCGCCGGCGGTGCTGATTTGGGCGGCTCTGGTGGTTGGCCGGTAACCGTGTTTGCAGGGCAGCCGGACGGCTCGGCCAAGGAGGTGTTTAGTAATGGCGCAATAGGGGCGCGGATGATAAACGGCCGCCTGTATTTAGGCGTGGGTGGGGCATACTGCGGGCAAAATACGCGTGGTAGGGTGCGAGCCCAATACGACAACTGCATTCGCCCGCTGCAATGGAATGCACGTAGAAAAGTGTTTGAGTTCGCACCCGTGTCGCAGAAAAGACCATTTCCGGCAAGCTGGGAGCGGTAAGGAGAAAACTATGCTGGCTTTGCCAGTCTAAGAAGTAAGCTGCTGATCAAGAAGAGGCTACCTGAAAATTTTCAGGTAGCCTCTTTCAATGCGATGGGTATAGCAGGAGTAAGCCCGGCAAGCTGTTAATCCAGTGTAGCTGCCGGGCTTATTCTTGTTAAGTCAAGAAGAAGTATGCCCAAGCCGATACCACGATGATGGATAGGATATTCAGCAGGAAGCCAACCTGCATCATTTCTTTCTGCTTAATCAGCCCCGAGCCAAACACAATCGCATTGGGCGGCGTGGCCACGGGCAACATAAAGGCACAAGATGCACCGATGCCGATAATCAGCACCAACACTTCCTGATTCATGCCCATTTTGGCGGCAATGGTGGCAAATACCGGTACCAATAGTGCGGCAGAGGCGGTGTTGCTGGTGAATTCGGTGAGGAAGATGATGAACGCGGCCACTACCAAGATAATCACCAAGGGAGAAGCATGGCCGAAAGAAGCCGCCACTTCATTACCCAAGGCGGCAGAAGCACCGGATTTTTCCATTAATACGGAAAGGGTGATGCCGCCGCCGAACAGCATCAGCGTACCCCAGTCGGTGTTGCGTGCCACTTCGCGCCAGCTCACCACACCAAACATCACCACGGCCACAGCCGCCACCATGGCGATGAAGCTGTCGATGGATTTGATGCCGGTGGCTTTGCCCAGCTCTCCGCCAAAAATCCAGCACAGTGCAGTAATCACAAAAATGATGACGGTAATCACGCGGTGCAAGGTCCACGGAATGTCTTCTTTTTGTTGGAAATCCACTTTTTCGGCAAAGTTCGGTTTCAACACCACAAACAGGGAAAACAGCATCAGCGGCAGCAACACCAGCATCATCGGCAGGCCGTGCTTCATCCAGCCGGCGAAGTCCAAATTGAGCGCTTTGGCGGCAATCGCATTGGGCGGCGAGCCCACCAGCGTGCCCAAACCGCCGATACTGGCGCAGTAGGCAATGCCCAGCAGCACGAATACATAAGTTTTGCGGTCCTTTTCCTTATCGACGTGTCCCATCAGCCCCATGGCCAACGGCAGCATCATCGCGGCGGTGGCGGTGTTGCTGATCCACATGGAAAGGCCGGTGGTAACGGCAAACACCATCATCACCGCCGCCAGCATATTGCCGCGCGAGAGCGAAATCACCAGCATGGCGATTTTTCTATCCAGCCGCTGCACGTGCATGGCTGCCGCCAGCGCGAAACCGCCGAAAAACACATAAATAATCGGATCGGAAAAGCCGGCAAAGGCTTCTTTGGTGCCCATATCCGGAATTTTGAAGAAAATCGCTAATAGTGGCACCGTAAGCGCGGTAACGGTGATGTGCACCGCTTCGGTAAACCATAAAATGGCCACAAACAGCAAAATAGTCAGTCCGGCATTGGGAAAATGCCCATAGGGCAGAATTTGGTAGGCAATAGCAGATATCACGGCCGCAATAATGGCGATAATCAGCCCGCGAAAGCTGGTTACCGGTACTTGCGCACTTTGCAGCTCAAAGTTTTCTGGCAAATTGGTTTGGCTTGGGTTCTCTAGGAAGTTCATTAATCCTCTCCATCAAGGTGGTTAAGCTTTATCTTCACGTTTTTATTGTTTCAACCATGAGTGTGTGTTCACTCACGGCGGCAGAATAAGAGCTGGTAAAGGTTCTGTCAATTATTGATACTTTTGTTTTAATCTATTTATATATTTGTATATCAGCTTGGCTGTTGAATAAGCTACCTGAAAGGTTCATTTTACCGAAACTCCGCTGCATTGAGTTTTCAGGTAGCCTATAATCCGCGCCGTTCCCGCCACTTAAACACATCCATCATGAGTTACACCGAATCCCCATCCGAAACCCAAACCCAAGCCGAAACCCAAACCCAAGCCGAAACCTGTTTCCACTGCGGCCTGCCCGTGCCGCGCGGCTTGGATTTGCCGATTGAATTTGAAGGCGCGCGCCATCCGGCCTGTTGCGCGGGCTGCCAGGCGGTGGCGCAGAGCATTATTGCCGCCGGGCTGGGCAGCTATTACCACCGCCGCACGGCGGAGGCGGAGCAGGCGGTGTTGCCGCCGCCGGAAGTGTTGGAACAGCTGAAACTGTACGACCTGCCGGACGTGCAGGCGGAATTTGTGGAAGTGAAGGCGGAAAACGAGCGTGAGGCGGTGCTGATGCTGGGTGGGGTAACTTGTGCGGCCTGCGTGTGGCTGATTGAGCAGCAGCTTCTGCGGCTTTCGGGCGTGCTGCGTGCGGAAATCAACTACAGCACGCTGCGCGCGCGGGTGGCGTGGGACTGCTCGCAGGTGGCGCTGTCGGACATTTTGCTGCGGGTGCGCCAGAGCGGCTATGAGGCTTCGCCTTATGACGCGCAGCGGATGGAGACGCAGGCAGCAGCGGAGCGAAAGCAGGCGCTCACGCGCTTATGGGTGGCCGGGCTGGCCATGATGCAGGTGATGATGTATGTGGTGCCCACTTATCTGCATGCAGGGGAAATTGAGCCGCGTTTTTTGTGGATGCTGCATTGGGCGAGCATGATTCTCACGCTGCCGGTGTTGCTGTATTCGGCAGTGCCCTTTTTCAAAGGGGCGTGGCGCGATTGGAAAAACCGCCGCGCGGGCATGGATACGCCGGTGGCGATTTCGATTGCGGCGGCGTTTTCAGGTAGCCTTTGGGCGCTGTTTCAGGGGAGGGAAGAGGGGATTTACTTCGATTCGGTGTCGATGTTTGTGTTCCTGCTGTTGGGCGGCCGCTATTTGGAACAGCTGGCGCGGCGCAAGGCGGGCGATGCGGCCGAGCGGCTGGTGAAGTTGGTGCCGGCGTTTTGCCACCGGTTGCCGGATTATCCGGATACGGCGTGGGTGGAAGAGGCGGTGGTGGCGCGGTTGTCGGGTGGCGAAGTGCTGCTGGTGAAGCCGGGCGAGGTGCTGCCGGCCGACGGAGTGGTGCTGGAAGGCGAGAGCGAGTCGAACGAGGCCATGCTCAGCGGCGAGAGCCTGCCTGTGCCGAAAGCGGCGGGCGATGCGGTAACCGCCGGTACGCTCAACGGCGGCAGCCCGCTGATTATCCGCGTGGAACAGGCGGGCAGCCAAACGCGGCTGTCGCATATTGTGCGCCTGCTGGATCGGGCGCTGGCGGAAAAACCGCGCATGGTAGAGCTGGCCGACCGTTATGCGGCTTGGTTTGTGGGCGCGCTTTTGCTGCTGGGCGTGCTGGTGTTTACCGGCTGGGCTTGGTATGCCGATGTGCAAACCGCGCTGTGGATTACCGTGTCGCTCTTGGTGGCCACCTGCCCGTGCGCCTTGTCGCTGGCCACGCCTGCCGCGCTGGCGGCTTCCACCGGCCACTTGGCGGGCGAGGGCGTACTCATCAGCCGCGGGCACAGCTTAGAAACTTTGGCGCGAATCGACACCGTGGTGCTGGATAAAACCGGCACGCTCACCACCGGCCAGTTGGCCGTATGCGCCGTGCACACCGCCGAAGGCATCAGTCAAGATTTGGCCGTGTCGCTGGCGCAACTTCTCGAGCGGCAGAGCGAGCACCCCGCCGCCCGCGCCATTGCCAACCTGCCGCCCGCCAATTTGGCATTGGAAGCGGAAAACTATTTAAACCGCGCCGGGCACGGCATCAGCGCGCAAGTGCGGCATGAAGGGCAGCTGGAACAATGGCGCATCGGCCGTTTGGATTACGTGGCCGAACTTTCGGGCACGCTACCTGAAAGTTTGCAGGCCGAGCATACCGGCGGCGCGGTGTATTTGGGCAGCGCAGCCGGCTTTGCCGCCGTGTTCCTACTGCAAGACCAAGCCAAACCCGAAGTGCCGGCCATGCTGGTCGAATGGAAACGCCAGGGCTTGAGCCTGCACCTGCTCAGCGGCGACAGGCAGGCTGCAGCCGATGCCGTGGCCGCCGCTTTGCCGCTGGATGCGGTGCGCGCCGAAGCTACGCCGGAAGACAAGCTGGCTTATGTGCAGGATTTGCAGGCAAAAGGGCATAAAGTGCTGATGGTGGGCGACGGCATCAACGATGCGCCCGTGCTGGCACAGGCCGATGTATCGGTGGCCGTGGCCGAAGGCGCCGATGTGGCGCGCGAAGGGGCGGATGTGTTGCTGCTCAACGGCAATATGCGCACGCTGCCCTACCTTACCACCCAAGCCAAACGCACCGCGTGGATTGTGCGCGAAAACCTGTGGTGGGCGGCCGGCTACAACTTGATTATGGTGCCGCTGGCAGCGGCGGGCTGCGTAACGCCATGGGTAGCCGCGCTGGGCATGAGCCTGAGCTCGCTCTTGGTTTCCGCCAATGCCCTGCGCCTGCTGCGGCGGGCGAAATAGGGGAAGGCTACCTGAAAATAGGTATGGCAGGGTGGCGAGGATGGAATGCTTAGTAAATCAGCCGCTCGCTGTTTTGCCTGGTTGCTAATTCAGTACGACTAAAAATCAAGGAGAAACGCCATGGACATTAAACGGCTGAAATACTTCTGCACCGTGGTGGAATGCGGCAGCTTCACCAAGGCGGCGGAAATGCTGTATATTTCCCAGCCGCCGTTGAGCAAGCGGGTGCAGGAGCTGGAGCAGGAAATCGGTACGCCGCTGCTGTTTCGCGACGGCGGGCGCATTCGCCCCACTCCTACTGGTTTTTTCCTTGGGGCTGTACTAGATTAGCCCTAAATTCCACACCACTCCCGCAAGATTTTTAGTTGCCGGGATGGTGTGCCGAAGTTAAATCGAAATTCGCATTCTTTCAAGAACAGCGGGAAAGATTTGCGATCGATTCCGTTGTACTTGCGTAAGACGCGTTTTGCCTGATTCCAAAAGTTCTCAATGCCGTTGATGTGGTTCTGGCGGTCTGCAAATTCCTTGGAATGGTTGATGCGGTAATGGATAAAACCGCTCACGTCCAACTTGTCGTAACTGCTCAGACTATCGGTATAAACAATACTGTCCGGCATGATTTTCTGTTTGATAACAGGCATCAAAGTATCGGACTTGGCATTATCCACCACAACGGTATAGACCCGTCCGTTGCGTTTCAGAATGCCAAAGACAACCACTTTTCCTGCCGCACCGCGACCACGTCTGCCTTTACGCCGTCCGCCGAAATAGCTTTCGTCCAATTCGACAGAGCCATCGAAAACCTCATCGGCAGCTAAGGCCAAATGATGGCTGATGACCATACGGATTTTGCGGTAGAACAGGGCTGCCGAATTGGGATGGATACCCAAAATATCGGCGGCAGAACGGGCGGTAACTTCGAGTACAAAAAAGCGGAGCAGTTCTTTCTGTACTTTCTTCCTTAATTTGCAGTGTGTTATCTTCATATTTCGAGGGTAACATATCTGCTAATCTAGTACAGCCCCTTTTCCTTTATGAGCGGGCGCTGGAGATTTTGGTGGACATCGGCAATATTGAGCGCGATACGCTGATTTTCGCCCAACAGCAGCATGTGTTGCGTATCGGGCTAACCCATCTGTATCAAAAATATTTCACGCCGCTGATTATGGCCATCCATAGCCAGTATGCCGATACGGAAATTAATGTGTTGGTATCGGATTCCAGTCATTTGGAAACATTGCTGAATAATCAGCTGATAGATGTTGCGCTTATTCAGCAGCCGAAACGGCTGGAGCGATACCGCTATTTGGCGCTGCCGGCGGTGCAGATGGCGGCGGTAGTACACCGCAGCCTGCTGCCGGACGGGGTGCCCGATACGATGACGCTGAAACAGCTAGGCGGGCTGCCGCTGATTCTGCTGCGCCGCAGCAGCGGGGTGGGCACGTTTGAGCAGCTGATGGACCAGCTGCTCAAGAGCGGCACTACGCCGCAGGTGATTATGCACGTGTCGCAGCCGAGTGTAATTGTGGATTGGATTGAGTCGGGCATTGAGGCGGCGGCGCTGCTGCCGGAATCGGAAGTGTGCCCTTCGCAGCTGCGCAACAGCGTGTTGGTGCGGGTGTCGCCCGATCCGCAGGTGTTTTTCCCGGCCTTGGTGAAGCTGACGACAACACCGGAAATCCGCGGGCTGGAGGAAGTGATGGCCAATGGCTATCCGTTTGTGGCGCCGAAGTGCCGCTAAGAATTTGCTTAGGAACACTTTCAGGTAGCCTTTCGGTGGGGATATATCCGCTGAAAGGCTACCTGAAAATATTTGGCTGGTTGAGGATTGGGTTAGCTGTTTTCTTCATTGCGCCGCCAATGGGTTTTGTGTGCGAAGATGGGGCGGTTGCTGGTGTATTTGATGTATACAAGCTGGAGCTGCCAAATATCGCTGGGAAAAACTTTGGCGATGGGGTGGGCTTGGGCGTAGAGATCGAGTGCGGCGCGGCGTTCGGCAGGGTGGGCAATGCATGCGGCGCGGGCAGCAAATTGGATGCCGCAGATATCGCGGATGCGTGCGGGCTGGCCGGCGATGGTGCCGGCAATATGCGGGTTGTGCAGCATCAGGCGGCCGTGTTGGGTGTTTTTGCCGGTGAGCACGATGAGGCGGGCAGCAGCGGGATCGAATACGTAGAAGCAGCTGGCACTCCACAGCTCGCCTTCGTGGCAGGCGGCCAGGCTGACAACGTGGTGTTCGGTGAGGAAGGCGTGGATATTGGCGGGCAGGGGCGGCATGGTGTTGCTCGATTGGGAGGCAGGGCTGGTCGAAAACAAAGCTTCTGCGAAACTAAAAGGTGGTGCCGGCAGGCAGGGAAACAGACGGAACTGGTTACGGTATGGCGAATGGTATCAGGCGGCAGGGCTGCGGTATATGAGGCTACCTGAAAAATAATCATGTGTTCGGCCCGCAAACGGAAACGGCGTGGCAGGTTTCAGGTAGCCTGCCGCGCCGTTTTGTTTCGCTAGGAGTTTGACGTTGGATTGCAAAAACCGGGTTCAGCTAAGCCTCTTGATGGAGGCGGTTAGTGTGTGGCGATATAGGTTGCCCACAAATAGGAGATGGGCATAATCAGCAGCAGCGAGGGCAGCATATTGGCCACGGGGAAGGATTTCATGCCGGTGATGCGGAAGCCGGTGGCCAGCATGATCAACCCGCCGGCGGCAGCGAAGTCGGCACGCATTTCGGGCGTGGTGAGCGGCACGATGAGGGTGGCGAGGAAGAACAGCGAAAGTTGGATGGCCAGCTGCGGCACGGCAATGGCGGATACGGCGTAGCCCAGCGTAATGGCGAAGATGCCGGCGGTAAAGAAATCCAAAATGGTTTTGATATAGAGGATGGAGGGGTCGCCGGTCATGCCTTCGTGCATGGAGCCGAACACACCGGTGCCGCTGGCGCAGAACAGGACGACGATGGCAACGTATTTGTCGAGGAATTCTTCCTGGCTGATGCCTTCTTTGGGCGGAAAGATTTTGTCGATCAGCCCGCGTGCGCTACCGGCGGCTTTGCCGATGCCTTTTTCCAGGTAGCACAATTCACCAATCACGAGGCCGAGCACGGCGGCCAGCACCACGGCGGCATAGTATTTCACGCCGGGGATGCTCATTACGCCCAGGCCGATGGAAGTCAGGCCGAATAGCGGATTGAGGCTGGTGCGCACTCGTTCGGGCAATTTTGCGCCCATCCATGCGCCGAGTAGGCCGCCGAGCACGACGGCGCTGCCGTTAACAAAAGGACCGATTGGCATTGTCATGATGTATCTCCTTGGTGGGTTGCAGGCCATTTTTAGGTAAAGCTCGCCCCAGCCTGGCGCCGGCAGGATGCCATTGGCTCGCTTGGGAAACGGGAAATGCTGATGGCCTTGCGGGTGGGATTGGGTTTTAGCTGGCCTTCAATATGGTTTGGGCTACCTGAAAGCTTTATTTATCTTCCTTACCGCCGCTCCAGCGCGGCAGGTGTTTCACCGAAATGCCGAACAAATCCAGCGCACGGCCCACGCTGTGGGTAAGGATGTCGTCCACCGTTTGCGGGCGGTGGTAGAGCGCGGGCACAGGCGGGAAGATGATGCCGCCCATTTCGGTTACGCGGCGCATGTTGTCGATATGCGCGAGGTTCAGCGGTGTTTCGCGCGCCATCAGCACCAGCCTGCGGCGGTCTTTGAGCACCACATCAGCCGCACGGGTGAGCAGGTTATCGCTCAGGCCGTGGGCAATGGCGGCCAGGGAACGCATGGAGCAGGGGGCAACGAGCATGCCGAGGGTTTGGAACGAACCGCTGGAAATAGATGCGCCCAAATCCTGAATCGGATGGACTACGTCGGCCATGGCCAACACTTCTTCACGGCTGTAGGGCGTTTCCAGCGAGCGGGTCATTTCCGCGCCTTTGGAGATAACGAGGTGTACTTCCAAGTCTTCCACGGCTTGCAAAAGCTGCAAGGCTTTATAGCCGTATTGGAAGCCGCTGGCACCGCTGATGCCGAGGATGATGCGTTGTTTGCCCATGATTGCTCCTTGAGTGGATGGTGCGGGATGCGCTTTGGTTTTCAGGTAGCCTCTACGGCTTGGCCGTATAAGGCTGAGTGAGGCTACCTGAAACCGTTTTGCCTATGCTTCAAAGTCAGGCAGGAAGCGTTTTACGTCTACTTCCATAAACTTGCAGCGTTGGAAGTGCTCTTTCAGGTGAAGCGGCACGGTGCAATCGAAGATTGTTTTACATGATGTGCCTTCCTGAATCAGACGGTTGCTGAACGCCGGCGATTGTGATGGGTCGAGCGGATGGCAGCGCACGCCGGGGATAAAGATGGTGTCGTTATCGCCCTGGTAGCGCGTTTGCATAGCCCATAAAACATCGTCGGTATCGAAAATATCCACATCTTCGTCCACCAGAATCACGTGTTTCAATTCAGGGAACGCGGAGAAGGCGAGTAGGGCGGCTTGGCGTTGGCGGCCTTCGTCGGCCAGCGTGATTTTCTTAAACTGCATTACAGCCAAAAGTTTTCCACCGCCGGAAGAGTGGGCAAACACGTTTTGCAGGCGGCCGGGCATGGCGCGCTCAACCATATCCAGAATGCTGGCTTCGGTGGGGATGCCGGCCATGTTCACATGCTCTTCGCCCGGGCCCATGGTGGTGCGCAGAATCGGATTTTTGCGATGGGTAACCGCTTTCACTTTGATTACGGGCAGGGCGGGCTTGGCATCGCCGGTATAGCCGGGGAATTCAG